>CANKHJ010000017.1 GCA_947481635.1 Bradyrhizobiaceae bacterium | reverse complement strand
GGCCTTCTTCTTGGCCTTTGCCTTCTTCTTGGCGGCCGAGAGGTCGGTGTTCAGGTCGGCCTTCTTCTTGGCCTTTGCCTTCTTCTTGGCGGCCGAGAGGTCGGTGTTCAGGTCAGCCTTCTTCTTGGCCTTTGCCTTCTTCTTGGCGGCCGAGAGATCGGTGTTCAGGTCGGCCTTTTTCATGGCCTTCTTCTTCATCACCTTCTTCTTTGCCTTCTTCTTGGCAGCCGAGAGATCGGTGTTGAGGTCGGCCTTCTTCTTGGCCTTGGCCTTCTTCTTGGCAGCCGAGATATCGGTGCTCAGTTCGGCCTTCTTCTTCGCCTTGGCCTTCTTCTTCGCGGCCGAGACGTCATCCATCTTCACGACGCCGTTGCCGACGGTCGCGGCGATCGACGGCAGGCTCGTCGAAGCCAGGAAGCCGAGAGCAGCAACGATAGCGATCAATTTGCGCATTGGAGTTCCCTTTGTGGACCATGTTACCGGCAGGTCGCCGGGGAGTGAGCTCGGTTGGCGATGACCCGCCTTGCCCCTTCCGTCCCTTGCCATGGTCATGTTTAGCGCATGCGACCCAAAGCCGCAATGGGAAATTCGTAAAAAAGTGTGTTATTTCAGTAGCTTAACGGCCATTCAGCTTGGCATTAATCTTCGTTCAGGGAGTTGAATGCCCGTTCAGGACGCCGTGTCGTCGCAGTTGCCGTGGTTTGACCCTGTCCCCCTTGCGGGCTACCACAGCCCCGCGCGGGGAAACGCATGTCCTTCAATACCTTCGGCCATATGTTCCGGGTCACGACCTTCGGCGAAAGCCACGGGCCGGCGATCGGTTGCGTGGTCGATGGCTGTCCCCCCGCGCTCCCACTGACCGAGGCGGAAATCCAGCACCACCTCGACCGCCGCCGGCCCGGCCAGTCGCGCTTCACGACTCAGCGACGCGAGCCCGACGCCGTGCGCATCGTCTCTGGCATCTTCCAGGACCCGGCCAGCGGGGCCCAGGTGACCACCGGGACGCCGATCGCTTTGCTGATCGACAATGTCGACCAGCGCTCCAAGGACTATGCCGACATCGCCTCCAAGTATCGGCCCGGCCATGCCGACTATGCCTATGACGTCAAATACGGCCTGCGCGATTATCGCGGCGGCGGACGCTCGTCCGCGCGCGAAACCGCGGCGCGGGTCGCCGCCGGCGCGGTCGCGCGCAAGGTCGTGCCCGGTCTTTCGGTGCGCGCTGCCCTGGTGCAGATGGGCACGGAGACCATCGACCGGACGCGCTGGGACTGGGACGAGGTCGACAATAATCCGTTCTTCTGCCCCGACGCGGAGAAGGCGAAATTCTTCGAAGGCTATCTCGACGCGATCCGCAAGAGCGGTTCGTCGGTCGGCGCGGTGATCGAGGTGGTGGCGGACGGCGTGCCGCCGGGCCTCGGCGCGCCGATCTACGGCAAGCTCGACGCCGACATCGCCGCCGCGCTCATGAGCATCAACGCGGTGAAGGGCGTCGAGATCGGCGCCGGCTTCGCGGCCGCGACGCTCACTGGCGAAGCCAATTCCGACGAGATGCGCATGGGTAATGACGGCCGCCCGATCTTCCTCTCCAATCAGGCCGGCGGCATCCTTGGCGGCATCTCGACCGGCCAGCAGATCGTGGCGCGCTTCGCGGTGAAGCCGACCTCCTCGATTCTCGCGCCGCGCGCCAGCATCGATCGCCACGGGCGCGAGACCGAGATTTCGACCAAGGGCCGGCATGATCCTTGCGTCGGCATCCGCGCGGTGCCGATCGGCGAAGCCATGCTGGCCTGCGTGATCGCGGACCATTATCTGCGCCAGCGCGGCCAGGTCGGCGCTCCGCCGTCCTGGCCGTTTCCGCCATCCGCTCCGTAGCTTTCTGCAAGAATCAAGAGAGACAGAGACATCGTGATCGACACCCATAAGCATATCGACCAGGTCCTTGCCGCCTTCGCGAAGGGCGAGATCGTCGTCGTCGCCGACGACGACGATCGTGAGAACGAGGGCGACCTGTTCGTTGCCGCTTCGCTCTGTACGCCGGCGAAGATGGCGTTCATCATCCGCCACACTTCCGGCATCGTCTGTGCCCCGCTTTCGCCCGACGAGGCGAAGCGGCTCCATCTCGATCCGATGGTGGCGCTGAACGACGCGCCGCTCGGCACCGCCTTCACCGTGACGGTGGATGTGCGCCATGGGCTGACCACCGGCATTTCCGCGGAAGAGCGCAACAACACCGTGCGCGCGCTCGCCAACGGCAATAGCGGCCCATCGGATTTCGTGCGTCCGGGCCATGTATTCCCGCTGGTCGCGAAAGAAGGCGGCGTGCTGATGCGCTCCGGCCATACCGAGGCCTGCGTCGACATGTGCCGGCTGGCCGGATTGCCGGCGGTCGGCGTGCTCTCCGAGTTGATGAATGACGATGGCACCGTGATGCGCGGCGACCAGGTCGCGGCCTTTGCCGAGAAGCACAAGCTGCAGCGGATCTCAATCTCCGATCTGATCGCCTATCGGCAGGCGCGCGAGAAGCTGGTGCGCCGCGTCAGCGAATTCGCGGTGAAGAGCGAGATCGGCACGCTGGCCGGCTATGCCTATGTCACGCCGTTCGATGAGGTGCAGCACATGGCCTTCGTCCATGGCGATATCGGAACCGGCGAGAACGTGTTGGTCCGGCTGCATCGCACCGACATCATCAATGACGTGTTCGGCGGCCACAGCACGATCCACGCGACCTTGCGCCGCTTCAAGCAGGAAGGGCGGGGCGTGCTGGTGATGCTGCGCGACGGCGCGGTCGGCGTGCCGGCCACCGCCGTCGGCCAGGCCGACGATACCTCGTCGGAAGCCACGCGCACCCGGCAATGGCGCGAAATCGGCCTGGGCGCACAGATCCTCCGCGACCTCAACATCGCATCGATCCGCCTGCTCACCTCGACGCGCTGGACCCATGTCGGGATCGGCGGCTTCGGTATCGAAATCCTGGGCACCGAGGCGCTCGACGGCTAACGCGCCGGCCGTGCCTGTGCATGGTCTTGCCTCGCTGCGCAGGAGAGAAACATGGACGTCCAGGCCGAAGTATCGCACCGGCCACAGCCGGCTGCGTCGCAGGCGCTGAAGCGCTTCACCGTGATCGACCTCACCCGCGTGCGCGCCGGCCCGACCTGCGTGCGTCAATTCGCGGATTGGGGCGCAGAGGTGATCAAGGTCGAGATGCCCGAGGGGGAGGGCGCCGGCGATTTCTCAGCGCGCCACGATCCGGATTTCCAGAATCTCCATCGCAACAAGCGCAGCATCACGCTCAATCTCAAGACGCCGGAGGGCGTCGCCATCCTGAAGCGGCTGGTGGCCGACGCCGACGTGCTGGTCGAGAATTACCGGCCCGACGTGAAGGACCGGCTGGGGATCGGCTATGAGGCGCTGCGCACGGTCAATCCGCGGCTCGTCTATGTCAGCATCTCAGGCTTCGGCGAGGATGGCCCGTACCGCGAGCGTCCCGGCGTCGACCAAGTGGCGCAAGGACTCGGCGGGTTGATGAGCGTCACCGGCGAGCCCGGCCGCGGGCCGATGCGGGTCGGCATTCCGATTGCCGACCTTTGCTCCGGCCTGTTCGCGGCGCTCGGCGCGATGACTGCGCTGCTCGAGCGGGAGACCTCGGGGCAGGGGCAGTGGGTGCAGACCAACCTGCTGGAAGCACAGATCTTCATGCTGGATTTCCAGGCCGCGCGCTGGCTGATGAATGGCGAGGTGCCGGGCCAGGTCGGCAACGATCATCCCTCCGGCGTGCCGACCGGCTGCTACAAGACCCGCGACGGCTATATCAACATCGCGCCGCCGCCATTCCTGTGGCGCCGCTTCTGCGCCGCGATGCAGCTCGACCATCTCGCCGACGATCCAGATTTCGCAACCGGCGCGGCGCGGCGCAACAACCGCGATCGGCTGAACGGCATCATCGAAGCACTGACAATGCAGGAAGACGGCGCGGCCTTGATCGAGCGGCTCAACGCCCAGGGCGTTCCCGCCGGTGTGATCAACAGCATCGACCAGACCTTTGCCGATCCGCAGGTGGTGCATTCCGGCATCGCGCAATCGGTGCCGTCCGCGGTGCTCGGCGACATCACGATCGTCGGCCAGCCGGTGCATTTGTCGCGCACCGGTTCGAAGCTGGTCACCGGCGCGCCCGAGATCGGTGCGCATTCCGGCGAGGTGTTGGCGGCGCTCGGCTATAGCGGCGAGGAGATCGATGGGTTCCGCCTACGCGGTATCGTCTGATCGCATTTCGGATGGGGAGACGAGCGTGACCGACAAAATGCTGACCGAAGTGCAGGACGGAATCGGCTGGCTGACCATCAACAATCCGGAACGCCGCAACGCGGTGTCGATGGAGATGGCATTGCGCGGGGCCGACATCATCGCACAATTCACTGACGATCCCGCGGTGCGTGTGATCGTCATCCGCGGCGCTGGCGACAAGGCGTGGATGTCGGGCGCGGATATTTCGGATTTCGAGAAACGGCGTCCGAGCAGTGAGATCCCTGCCGGGGAGCGCACCCCGCTCGAATTCTATGATCGGGTGCGCGACTGCCCGAAGCCGACCATTGCCATGATCCATGGCTATTGCTTCGGTGGCGGCATGGCGCTGGCCTGCGCCTGCGACATCCGCATCGTCGCCAGTGATGCGCTGTTCTCGATTCCCGCGGGACGGCTCGGCGTCGGCTACCGCGCCGCCTTCACGCGCTGGATCGTGGAGACCGTCGGCGCTCCGATGACCAAGGAAATTCTCTACACCGCAAGGCGCTACAGCGCCGACGAGGCGATGCGCATCGGCCTCGCGCAACGGCTGGTGCCGGTCGCCGAACTGGAAAGCTTCACGCGCGCCTATGTCGCCGACATCGTCGAGAATGCGCCGCTCTCCGCCCGCGCCACCAAAGGCATCGTCAACCAGGTGGTGAAAAGTCCGTCCGACTGGGACACGGCTTTGTGCGATCGTCTGGTGAGCGAATGCGCCAACAGCGCCGACTTCGTCGAGGGCCGCACCGCCTTCATGCAAAAGCGCCGTCCGCAATTCAAGGGCGTTTAATCCTCGCCGTCACATCGGCTCGATTTTCGCCAGCGTCGCGTATGTCTTCCATGCCGCCGTGTGTTTGACGGTCATCTCGCGCGCCAGCGCGCGGTCGCCGCGCAGTTGATCCAGGCCGAGGCCATGGAGGAAGGTCTTGGTCTCGTCGGAGGCGACGATCTGGTTAAACCAGCCTTCCAGCCGGTCGACGATCGGCTTCGGCGTGCCGGCCGGGATCGTCACCATCCAGAACTCGAGCAAGTCATAGCCGGGCACGCCGGCCTCGATCATGCTGGGCCATTCGGGAATCGCCGCCATGCGGCGCGGCGCGGTGATCGCGAGCGCACGCAGCTTGCCGCTCTTCACCATGCCAACCGCGAAGGATGCGCTGGCGAAGGTGAAGTCGATGTTGCCGGCATAGAGATCGTTCAGCGAGTCGGCCGTGGTCCGGTAATTGACGGTCGCCGCCTTGGCGCCGACCGACTGGAGATAGAGCTCGGACGCGACCAGGCTCGGCAGGGCGGCCGAGGCGTAGCTTGCCTTGCCGTCCTTGGCTTTGAGATGCGCGGTGAGGTCAGCCACCGTGTTGATCGGCAGCTTTGGATCGACCAAGAGGACGAAGGCAAGCTCGCCCAGCGTGGTGACGAATTCGAAATCGGCGAGCGGCGCGAAGCTGAGTTTCTTGAACACATTCGGCGCCGCGGCCAGCGCGGCGCTGCCGGAGATATAAATGGTATAGCCGTCCGGACGCGCCTTCGCGGCCGCCTCGGTCGCGATGTTGCCGAAGGCGCCAGGCTTGTTCTCGACCACGACCGGTTTGCCCGCGAGCTTGCTCAATTGATCCGCGAAATAGCGCACCAGCACATCGTTCGCCGACCCCGGTGGAAATCCGCAAGGTGCGCGCAGTTCCTTGGCCGGATAGGCGTCTTCGGCGAGGAGGCCGTCCGGCCTGACGAGCAGAAAAGCGGGCGCGCCCAGCGCGGCGCGCAGCAGCGTGCGACGTGGTATCGGCATGGCGGGCTCCTCGGCGTTTGTGCGGGTTTTCACCGCGCTTGCCGGCAAGCTATTCGGTTGCCGTTGCCATGACAACGATCTGAAAATTGGCGGCTGTCAGCAGATCAAGCACGCGCGGCAGACCTGCGCCGCGTCATTGATGGTGGCGTCGGCCAGTTCGTGGACCTCGCGGATAAAGGTCTGCGCGAATTGATGCTCGCAGTCGATCGGCTTGAGTTTTTTCTGCTCGTCCGCGAGCTTGCGGCGGAAGCGACTGGCCACCTGTTTCAGATCGGGTTCGTGCACGCAGGCATCCACCGCCGCGACTGCCCGCCGCACGATGTTGGTCGGCCGATTGCAATAGATCAGCCGCGCTTCCCAGCGGGCGAACTTGTCGACGCGGTCCCACAGGTCGGCCTTTTGCGAGTCGGTCAGGAAGCTCACGCCGAGCTTGACCTGAACCGTCTCGGCGCGCGCGGTGGTCGCAGGCAGCGCGGGGCAGGCCAGCAGCAGGATCATCAGCAAGCGCGTCAGCGAGGCTCGTCCCAAGGCTCGTCTCATGTCGACCCGGTTCGTCGGTCCGGAGGCCTAAAGCTTATCGGGGATTCCCGTTCATGCAATTAAGTTCCCCGGTCCGGGCTTGCCCGCCGTGAGATAATTCGGCCTTATGCCGCATCGAAAATCTGGAGGAAACACCATGACGATGCGAGCAGCCGCCTGGCTTGGCGCGATCGCCGGCCTGCTGGCGCTGGGCGCCGGTCCCGCCGCCGCGCAGCAGGATTATCCGAACAAGCCGATCCATGTGGTGATCGGCTTCCCCGCCGGCAGCGGGGCCGACATTCTCGGTCGTTATTTCACGACCAAGCTCGCCGAGGTGAGCAAGCAGACCGTGATCGTCGAAAACAAGCCCGGCGCCACCAGCAATATCGCGGCCGCGCAGGTCGCCCGCGCCAAGCCCGACGGCTACACCGTGCTGTTCATCGCCAATTCGAACATGGCCGGCAGCCGCTTCCTGTTCAAAGGGCTGACCTTCGACACGGTCAAGGATTTCACGCCGGTGGCGTCGTTCGCGCAGATCGCGTTCATGACCGTGGTCGGCAAGGATTCCAAGATCAACACCATTGCCGAACTGACCGATTATCTGAAGAAGACCAAGCAGACCAAATACGCCTTCACCAACCAGAGCGCCCTGCTCGCGACCGAGTATTACAAGCAGATTGCCGGCGTGGACCCGGTTCAGGTGGCCTACAAGACCGCACCTGACGCCGTCCCGGATGTCGTCAACGGCACCATCGACTTCATGATCATCGACGGCACCTTCGGCGCCGGCCAGATCCGCCAGGGGCGCATCAAGCCGTTGGCGATGACCACCGGGAAGCGGCTACCGTCGCTGCCCGACGTGCCGACCATGGTCGAAGCCGGCGTGCCCAATTTCGAGTTCGCGCCGTGGTGGGGCGCCTTCGTGCCCGCCGGTACGCCTCCCGATATCGTCGTCAAACTCGGCCGCTGGATGAATGAAATCTCTTCCTCGCCGGACGCTGCCAAGTTCCTCGAAACCATCGCCTCGATCCCGATGGTTGAAACCGGCGAGCAGACTGCGGCGCGGATCCAGAGCGACATCAAGATCTGGGAGCCGATCGTCAAGGCGGCGAAGATCGAGGCGGTCGACGTCTCGCAATAGTCCCGACTGACAAAAAGGCGGCCTCCGGGGGCGGAGGCCGCCTTTCTTTCATCTGTCCGTCATGCCACCATCCGTGAGATTCACCGGTTGGGGGCGCAGATGCGATTCCGTTCACTGGTTCCGGCTTTTGGCCTGATCGCCGTCGTGGCCGCGGCGGTTACGGTCAGCGGCATTGCCGCCCCAAATCCCAACCTCCGCTTCGCCGACAACAGCCGAAACGCCGTCGACGTCGACGTCGAGCTCGTGCTCGCGGTCGACATCTCCTATTCGATGGATCCGGAGGAGCAGCAGCTTCAGCGCGAAGGCTACCTGGCCGCGATCACCTCGCGCGAGTTCATGCAGGCGCTGAAGGGCGGCATGAATGGCAAGATCGCGGTGACCTATTTCGAATGGGCCGGCGGCAACGACCAGCGCCTCGTCATGCCGTGGCGGCTGATCGACGGGCCGGAATCGGCCGATGCGGTGGCGAACGAGATTTCGCGCGCGCCCTACCGGCGCGCGTCGCGCACCTCGATCTCCGGCGCGCTGCAATTCGCCAAGCCGCTATTCGATGCGTCCGGATATCGCGGCATCCGCCGCGTGATCGACGTATCGGGGGATGGGCCGAACAACAACGGACCGTTGCTCGGGCCGGTGCGCGACGAGGTCGTCGCGGCGGGGATCACGATCAACGGCCTGCCGATCATGCTCAACCGGCCGAACGCCTTCACCCAGGGCGATATCGCCAATCTCGATCTGTATTACGAGGATTGCGTGATCGGCGGCCCCGGCGCCTTCGTGGTGCCGATCCGGGAAAAAGACAAATTCAAGGAAGCGACCCGCACCAAACTGGTGCTGGAAGTCGCCGGCCGCATGCCGGAAGCGCGCGTCGTGCCGGTGCAGGCCACCACGCCGCGAGTCTCGTGCATGATCGGCGAACGCCAGTGGCAGGACCGCTGGGGCAGATAGCCGCCGCTACCGCTCGAAGCGCGCGACAATCTCGATGTGGGCGGAATAGCGGAACTGGTCGACCGGCGTCACCGAAGTGAGCCGATAGCCGCCATCGATCAGGATGCGCGCGTCGCGTGCGAAGCTTGCCGCATTGCATGACACCGCAACCACCAGCTCTACGCGCGAGCCGGCAAGCTCCTGCGCCTGGGCCTGTGCGCCCTGGCGCGGCGGATCGAACACCACCGCGTCGGCGCGCTTCAACTCGCTCGGGATCATCGGGCGGCGAAACAGGTCGCGGACCTGTGCGTCGATCGGCTTGAGCCCCGGGGTTTTGGCGGCCTCGGTGAGCGCGGCGATGGCGGGGATATCCGCATCGCCGGCCAGAACGCGAGCCCGCTCGGCGAGCCGCAATGCAAACGGCCCGACGCCGCAGAACAGGTCGGCGACCATCGTGGCGCCGTCGCAATGTTGCAGCACCAGATTGGCGAGCGTCTCCTCGCCGGCGATGGTCGGCTGCAGGAACGCGCCGGCCGGCAGTTCGAGCCGCGTGCGGCCCATCATCACCGTCGGCGCGGCACGCCGCGCGACCATCTCGCCATGGCGCGTCAGGCGTGCGAGACGCAGCCGCTCGGCGACCAGCACCAGCGCCGCCGAGCGCGACGAGGACAGCGCGCCGCTGCCGCGCACATCGATATCGAGGCCGGACTCGGTCGCCGTGACCTGGATGTCGAGCGGTTTTTTCGTGACCGCGAGAATGTCCGCGATGGCGCGCGCGGCAGTGATCGC
The DNA here is from genome assembly GCA_947481635.1 of Bradyrhizobiaceae bacterium. GTDB lineage: Bacteria > Pseudomonadota > Alphaproteobacteria > Rhizobiales > Xanthobacteraceae > CANKHJ01. The sequence goes on along the minus strand of CANKHJ010000017.1, from coordinate 30,258 downwards.
GCCGGCGAGGCTCGGCGCCAGCACCGGACATTGCTCGATCGTGACCAGGCGATGCGTGCGCGCGGCGGTGAAGCCGACGTCGCGCCCGCGGGCATGCAGCACCACGCGTCGGCGGCCGTTGCCATGGGCATCGATGGTGTCGCCGACCGGCGCTTCGATGCCGGCCTGGCTCAAGGCGGTCACGACCAGACCGCGTTTCCATTCGCGATAGCGCGGCAGGTCCCAATGCTGCATGGCGCAGCCGCCGCAATCGCCGAAATGCGGACAGATCGGCGCGACCCGCTCCGCGCTCGGCGACACGACCGATACCAATTGCCGGCGCTCGGCCCGATCCGCATCGACGATGACGGTCTCGCCGGGCAGCGTGTAGGGCACGAAGACCTGACCCGTCGCGGTCTCGGCGATGCCGTCGCCGCGCTGGCCGATGCGGTCGATCAGCAATCGTTCCGTGGCCGCGAGCGCGCTCATGCGGGTTTGGTCAATTCCGGCATGAACGCACGCCGTGTGAGCAGATGGAACCGCGACACCAGCAGAACCGAAAACACCGCGAGCCCAATCGACAGGCCGATCCACACGCCAGCCGCGCCGAGGCCGAGCCCGAATGCCAGGCCGTAAGCGCTGGCGAAGCCGATCAGCCAGAAGCTGATCGCGGAAAACAGCAGCGGAATGCGCGTGTCGTTGAGCCCGCGCAGCGCGCCGGCCATGATCGTCTGCACGCCGTCGGCGATGAAGAAGGTCGCCCCGAGCAGCAGCAGCATCGCCGCGATCTCGCCCGCGCTGCCTGCCCCGCCGCCGAGAAACAGCAACGGGAGATCATGACGCCAGACCGCGACCAGCAGCGTCATCACCGCCATGAAGATGAATCCCAGCGTGACGGCGGCAAAGCCTGCGCGCCGCGTGTCGTCCGGATCGCGCCGGCCGACCGCATGTCCGACGCGCACCGTCGCCGCCATGCCGATGCCGAATGGCACCATGAACATCACCGCTGCCACCTGCAGCGCGACCTGATGGGCGGCGAGGGCTGCGGTGCTGATCCAGCCCATCAACAGGCCGGCGGCGGCGAACACGCCATATTCGAGCAGGAACGTCCCCGAGATCGGCGCGCCGATCTGGATCAGCTTGCCGAACAGGTGCCAATCCGCGCGCCAGAAATGTCCGAGCACCTGGTATTTCCTGAATGGATGCCGGCGCGACACGATCCACAACGCCGCCGCGCACATGCAGAGATTGACCAGGGTCGTTGCCACGCCCGCGCCGAGCAGTTCAAGGCGTGGCAGGCCCCACGCACCGTGGATCAGCGCATAGGCGATCAGGCCGTTGGCGGGGATCGCGACCAGCGTGATCCAAAGCGCGGGCTCGGGACGATTCACCGCCCCCATGAAATTGCGTAGCGCGATGAAGAACCAGGCGGGAACGAGGGCCCAGCCAAGGCCTTGCAGGTATACGCCGCCGAGCGCCGCGGCTTCTGGCGCCTGGCCGGATGCCAGCAGCAGGTCTTCGCCATAAAGCTGTATGGCGGTGAGCGGCAGGCCGAGCATCAGCGCGGCCCATAATCCGACCCGCAACGAACGCCGCACCATGCGCGGATCGCGCGCGCCATAGGCCTGCGCCGTGAGCGGCGCGACCGCGGCGACGATTCCCATGCCAAAGACGAAACAGGTGAAGAACACAATGTGCCCGAGCGCCGAACCGGCCAAGGCCTGCTCGCCGAGCCGGCCGACCAGCGCGAGGTCGGTGGTCATCATGGCGACCTGGCCGAGCTGTGTCAGGGCGATCGGCCACGCCAGCGCCAGCGTGCCGGCGAATTCGGCGCGCCAGACACGAGGCGAGGGACGGTGAACGCCCGACGCGAGCGGCAGATCATGTGCGGTCATGCGGCGCACCATAGCCCGGAAAGCGGCGAGAAGATGCACGCCGGGGATTCATCGATGTGCGACGGGAGGTGCGGCTCAGCGCCGCGCCGCGATCAGGAATTCCCGGTTACCGTCGCCGCCGGTGATCGGAGAGGGGATCGTGCCCTGCACGCTCCATCCAAGGCCGGCAATAGCTTGTTCGATGGTCGCGCAGACCGCGTGATGCACCGCCTCGTCGCGCACCACGCCTTTCTTGAGATTGCCGCGGCCGGCCTCGAATTGCGGCTTGATCAGCGCCACCAGTTCGGCGCTGGGGGTCAGCAGCGCCGAGACCGCCGGCAGCACCAGCGTCAGCGAGATGAAGCTCACGTCGATCACGGCGAGGTCGGGCGGATCGGCGAAGGGCGCGCGTTTTCGGATATCGGTCGCCTCCTGCACGCTGACCCGCGCATGGCCGCGCAGGCGCGGATGCATCTGATCGCGGCCGACATCGATGGCATGGACATGGCGCGCGCCGCGCGTGAGCAGCAGGTCGGTGAAGCCTCCGGTCGAGGCGCCAACATCGAGGCAGATGCGGCCCGCGGGCTCGATGCCGAAATGATCCAGCGCCGCGGCGAGCTTCATGCCGCCGCGGGAGACATAGGGGTGCTCCGGCGTCGCCAGCACCACCGCATCGACGGAAATGTTGTCGGACGGTTTTCGCACCGTCACGCCGTCCGCGGTGACGTGCCCGGCCAGGATGGCAGCCTGGGCGCGGGCGCGGCTGTCGAACAGGCCGCGCTCAAGCAGCAGGCGATCGGCGCGGATGCGTTCAGGCATTGAGTGGAACTATAGCGTTTTCGAGCGAAGTGGACACCGGTTCGCGTGAAGAAAACGCGTCAAAATAAAAAGCTAGAGCCCGGCTTTGATGTCAACAAAGCCGAAGAGGCTCTAGCGCAATTTTCTCAAGAACCGAAATCAGGACGACATCAGAAGAGGAAATCAGGCCACGTTTTTGGCGGCGCTGTGCTCGTTGTTCCACTCGGAGGCGATGATCACCTTGTTGCGTCCGGCATTCTTGGCCGCGTAGAGCGCGCGGTCGGTGAGCTTCAGCAACTCCTCGAAATCGGCGGTGGCGTTGGTCGCGCCGGCGACGCCGACGCTGATCGTGACCGCCGGGACGTCATTGCTGCCGGTGCGTTCGGCCACGGCAGCACGCAGCCGTTCCGCGAAGATCAGCGCGTCGTCGAGATGGGTCTCCGGCAGCAGCAACGCAAATTCCTCGCCGCCCAGCCGCACGGCGATATCCGCGCCACGCTTCTCCTCGCGGCAGACGTCGGCGACACGCGCCAGCACACGGTCGCCGGCGTCGTGACCGAACCGGTCATTGACCGCCTTGAAGCGGTCGATATCGAACATCAGCATCGACAGCGGCTGCCGGCCGGCGCGGTACGTGTCCCAGGCGATGTCGGCAAGGCCGAGGAAATGGCGGCGATTATAGAGTCCGGTCAGTCCGTCGATCGAGGCGAGCTCTTCCAACTCGTCGACGTGCCGGACCGCGTCGGTTTCGTCGGAATAGATCAGCAGATGAGCGCCGTCGCGCAGCTTCAGGTTCTTCACACGCGTGATGCGGCCGTCGGAACGCACGAAATCATAGGGAGCGGCGTCCTCGCTCCGCACCCAGGCCAGGCGCTGGGCCACATGCTGTTCGATATCCGGATTCGGCTGCGAATAGACGCCGTTCTCGGCTACGCGCCGCAGCACGTCGCCGAACAGAGGCTTCTCGCCCGGTGGCGGCTCCGTCAGTTTGCCGCGCAGGCGCACCTCGCGGTTCATGAATTCCACACGCAGGTCGCGGTCAAGCAGCACGATACCATCGTCGGCCTGGTCGAGCGCGACGCGCAAATTCTGGAGCTCTTCGGCCTGGCGCACCAGGTCGGTGACCAGCGTATAGGTGAGCAGCCGTCCGCCATCCGGCAGCACGGCGCATTGCATCCGCGCGATGTCGCCATTCCCAAGCCGGAGCTCGCGCGGAATCGGGTCGCCGCCCTGCACTTGCGCAATGCGCGCCTCGATGAATTTTTCGCGCTTGTGTCGCGGTACCGGAAACACGCCGGTATCGCAGCCGAGACGCAACAGGTCGCGCAGATAGGGCGCGCTGTCGGCGACATTTTCCGGCAGGTTCCCGAACCGGATCATGGCCCGGCTCATGAAACGCGCGCGCATATCCTTGTCGAGCAGCAGCACGCCGAGATTGATCTGATCGATGGCGGCGCGCAGGCTTTCGAGTTCGCGATTTTCGGCCTCCGCCCATTCACGATTTTTGCGTTCGACGTCCAGGTTGGCGCGGGTCTGGGCGCGCAGCAACGCGACGACGATGGCAAGGCCCGGCACCACCGTGAAGAACACCCAGGCGCGCGCCAGAATCTCCGGGTCGTAGGTGAACAGCGCCTCAGGCCGCGAGAGCTGGACGGCGACGAAGCCGCTGGCGATCGCCAGGCTGATCAGCGCTGACGCAACGCCGCCGTGATAGGCCGCGAATAATACTGCGACGGTGATGATGGCGCCGGGCGCCGGCATCGGTCCGAAAGTGCGGTCAATCAGGTATACGGACGCCGCCATGACCGCGGTGACCAGAGGCCCGATCAGAACTCGCGCCTGCATCAAGGTGCGCATTGCTGCCATCGGTCCGGTATGCCCCGCGTTCGCGGTAGAATCCGTTATTACCGGCATCGTTATGTCGGTCAGCCGCATGGTAGTTCGTTCAATGCTTAACGAAGGGTTACGCGCGCCGCGTCGATCGAAGGATGGCGAATCTTATGCCAGATTCGCCGCCGGCTCACGCGAGTTTGACGGTCTCGACCCTGATGTCGCGGCCGAGCGCCTCGAACACCTTGGCGACGATGCCCTTGGCGTCGAGGCCTGCACGCGCATACATCGCCGCCGGTGAATCCTGTTCCAGGAACAGATCGGGCAGCACCATGGTGCGAATCTTCAGCCCGCTGTCGAGCGCGCCCTGTTCGGCCAGCGCCTGCAGGACCTGGCTGCCGAAACCGCCGATCGATCCTTCCTCGATAGTGATCAGCACCTCATGCTCGCGGGCGAGGCGCGCGACCAGGTCGAGATCGAGCGGCTTGGCGAAGCGCGCGTCCGCCACGGTCGCGGAGAGACCATAGGACGACAATTCGTCAGCAGCATTGAGGCATTCGCCGAGCCGTGCGCCGAATGACAGCAGCGCCACCTTGGTGCCTTCTCGCAGGATACGGCCCTTGCCGATCTCAAGCGGGATGCCCGCATCCGGCATCGGCACGCCGCGCCCTTCGCCGCGCGGATAGCGGAACGCGGAGGGGCGGTCGTCGATCGCGGCGGCGGTCGCGACCATATGTTTCAGGTCGGCCTCGTCGGCTGCCGCCATCACCACGAAGCGCGGCAGGCAGCTGAGGTAGGCCACGTCGAAGGCGCCGGCATGGGTCGGCCCGTCGGCGCCGACCAGCCCGGCGCGGTCGATCGCGAAGCGCACCGGCAGCGACTGGATCGCGATGTCGTGCACCACCTGGTCATAGGCGCGCTGCAGGAAGGTCGAGTAGATCGCGGCGAACGGCTTCAGCCCTTCGGCGGCGAGGCCGCCGCAGAACGTCACCGCATGCTGTTCGGCGATGCCGACGTCGAAGATGCGGTCCGGAAATTCCTTGGCGAAGCCGTCGAGCCCGGTGCCGGACGGCATCGCGGCGGTAATCGCGACGATGCGCTCGTCCTTGCGTGCTTCCTGGATCAGGCTGTCGCCGAACACATTGGTATAGGCCGGCGCCGCCGCCTTGGACTTGCTCTGCGCGCCGGTGGCGACATCGAACTTGACCACGCCGTGATATTTGTCGGCCGAGGTCTCGGCGGGCGCATAGCCCTTGCCCTTCTGGGTCACGACATGGACCAGGATCGGACCGCTCTGCGCGTCGCGCACGTTGCGCAACACCGGCAGCAGGTGGTCGAAATCATGCCCATCGATCGGCCCGACATAATAGAAGCCGAGTTCCTCGAACAGTGTGCCGCCGGTCCAGAAGCCGCGGACATATTCCTCGGCGAGCTCGGCCTTTTCCTCGAAGAATTTCGGCAGCCGATGCGCGAGCTGTTTGCCGATGTCGCGCAATGTCCGGTAGGCCTTTCCGGACAGCAGCCGCGCCAGATAGGACGACATCGCGCCGACCGGCGGCGCGATCGACATGTCGTTGTCGTTGAGAATGACGATCAGCCGCGAATTCATCGCGCCGGCATTGTTCATCGCCTCATAGGCCATGCCGGCCGACATCGCGCCGTCGCCGATCACCGCGATGACGTTGTGGTCCTTGCCGGCGAGGTCGCGCGCCACCGCCATGCCGAGCCCGGCCGAGATCGAGGTCGACGAATGCGCGGCGCCGAACGGATCGTATTCGCTCTCAGCACGGCGGGTGAAGCCGGAGAGGCCGCCGACCTGGCGCAGCGTGCGGATGCGGTCGCGCCGGCCGGTGAGGATCTTGTGCGGATAGGCCTGGTGGCCGACGTCCCAGATCAGCCGGTCGCGCGGGGTGTCGAAAACGTGATGCAGCGCAACCGTGAGTTCCACCACACCGAGCCCGGCGCCCAGGTGGCCCCCGGTCACGGCGACCGCGTCGATCGTCTCAGAGCGGAGTTCGGCAGCAAGCTGGGGCAGCTTTTCGGCGGGCAATCGTCGCAAATCGTCTGGCGTGCGGACCAGGTCGAGCAGGGGCGTTTTGCTGTCTTGAGCCAAGGACGTGTCACCAATCGGTCATCATTCCTGAGGCTTACACCAGCCGACAGTTCAAGGCCAGTTCAAGGCCGCTATGCGGCAGTGCGGGAACTCGCCCCCGCATGGGGCGTTTCCTCAGGCTTAACAGGGGAAAAACCGATGGCTCCGCGCGCGACCTGGAAGGGGTATCTCAAGCTGTCGCTGGTATCGTGTGCGGTGGCGGTATTCCCGGCGACCACGACCAGCCAGCGGGTGCATTTCAACGTCATCAATCGCAAGACCGGCAACCGCATCCACACCAAGGTGGTCGATGCACAAACCGGGCGCGAGGTCGACGATGCGGATCGGGTCAAGGGCTACAAGCAGAAGAGCGGCGACTACACCCTCCTCGAGGACGAGGATCTCGACGCGGTCGCGCTGGAAAGCACCCACACCATCGACATCGAGGCCTTCGTCCCGCGCGCCGAGGTGGATGAGATCTATCTCGATGAGTCGCTCTACATCGTGCCGACCGACGACGTCGGCGTCGAAGCCTACGCGGTGATCCGCAAGGCGATGGAGCAGGAACATCTCGTCGGGCTGGCGCGCGTGGTGATGTACCGGCGCGAACGGCTGCTGATGCTGGAGCCGCGCGGCAAAGGGATCGCGGCGACGCTGCTGCGCTACAACAACGAAGTGCGCGACGCCGATGATTATTTCGACGACATCCCCGCGGCGCGCGTGTCGCCCGACATGCTCGACCTCGCGGTGCATATCCTCAAATCGAAGGTGACCAAATTCGATCCGGACAAGTTCGAGGATCGATACGAGACCGCGCTCAAAAAGCTCATCGCGGCCAAGCGCCAGGGCAAGGAGCTGCCCGAGGCGCCGCAACCCCGCGAGAGCAACGTGATCGATCTGATGGACGCGTTGCGCAAGAGCGTGAAGGCCGGGAAAGGTGACGGTGGCTCGCAGCGTCGCGCCAAGACCGCCACTGCGCGCAAACGCGCACCCGCGAAGCGCCGCAAGCTCAAGAAGGCGAGCTGACACCGTTCTCTCCCCGTCATGGCCGGACATAGCCGTTCGAAGGACGGCGTCGCTTCGCTCGCCTATGCCCTGCCATCCACGTCTTGCTTCGAGTAAGACGTGATGGCCGTGGCGAGCGATAACCTGTTGCTGCAGCTAGTGAAATTTTTCCGCAAAATCTTTCGCCGGCTTTGTCGGTCTGGCCCCACCCCGTTCGTCCTATGAGGGACCAACCAACGGAGCGTCCGGTGCCCAGGATGATCGAGCCCGCCGCGCTTCAGCAGCAGCCATGCGATCCGAGCAGCGTCGCCGCCTGACCGGCGACGGTCGCACGCGAGCAACAGGAGAAAACCATGCCTTACATCGATGGCTTCGTCATTCCGGTGCCGATAGGCAACAAGGAAGCCTACCGCGCGATGGCCGCCAAGGCCGCGCCGATCTTCCTCGAACATGGCGCCACGCGGGTGGTGGAATGCTGGGGTGACGACGTGCCCGACGGCAAGGTCACCGACTTCCGCCGCGCGGTGCAGGGCGAGGCCGGCGAGAATGTGGTGTTCTCGTGGATCGTCTGGCCGTCCCGCGCGGTGCGCGACGCGGGCAACAAGAAGGCATGGCCGATCCGCGCATGAAGATGGAGGGAGAAGAGATGCCCTTCAACATGCAGAGGCTCATCTTTGGCGGGTTTGAAACTCTGCTCGATACCGGCGTCTGAGGGGAAGCGACCATGCAAGCGACAACAACGGCAAGCTCTGCAGCGACCTCCGGCGCGCAAGCGACGGGACGCGTCATGCTCTGGTCCGGACGCATCATGAGCGGCCTCGTCGTCGTATTCATGCTGATGGATGGCGCGATGAAGCTGATCCCGCTCCAGTTGGTGATCGATTCCTCGCCGTCGATGGGCTGGCCGGTCGACGTGCTGACGTTGCGCGCGATGGGGGCGGTGCTGGTCATCTCGGCCTTGCTCTATGCATTCCCGCGCACGGCGTATCTCGGCGCGATCCTGCTGACCGGTTATCTGGGCGGCGCGGTCGCTGCGCATGTGCGGGTGGCCGATCCTCTATTCACCCATACACTCGGCGGCGTCTATATCGGCATTCTGGTCTGGGGCGGCCTTTGGTTTCGCGATGCGCGGCTGCGCGCGCTGCTGCCGTTCGCGCGCTGAAACTCTCACATCCAAAGGATCAACCCATGGCCAAGATCACACAGAAAATCACACCGCATCTCTGGTTCACGGAAAAGGCCGATGAGGCCGCGGCGTTTTACGCGTCGATCTTTCCGGACTCGCGCGTCGACCGCGTGACCGCGATTCCCACCGATACGCCGAGCGGCCCGGCCGGCTCGGTGAAGGTGGTCGAGTTCACGCTTGCCGGGCAGCCTTTCATGGCGATCAGCGCCGGCCCGCTCGATCCGTTCAATCACGCGATCTCGTTCATGGTGGATTGCAAGGACCAGGCTGAAGTGGATCGCTACTGGAACAAGCTGCTCGAAGGCGGCGCCGCCGAGCAATGCGGCTGGTTGCGCGACCGTTACGGCCTGTGCTGGCAGATCGTGCCGTCGGTGCTCGGCGAATACATGACCGATCCCGACCGCAAGCGCGCCGGCCGTGTCATGGAAGCGATGATGAAGATGGTGAAGCTCGATATCGCCGGGCTGAAGCAGGCCTACGAAGGACATTGATGACGTGTGATTTGCGTGAGGCGCGTCGATCGCGCCGCACGCCGCGTATGTCATCCCGGCGAACGCTAACATGACAATCTGATGACATCACGGTGTCATCGTTGGATCGCCGCAAAACGTCTGGCAACAAACCCTTCACGCATTGTCGATAACCACGGCGGGACTCAACCGCATGGAGGTTATCGGTGCGTCTTCCCAAGTTCGGGATATTGACCAAGCTCAATCTCGCGATCGCGATTCCGATCGTTGCGGCATTCGCGATTTCCGGCGCTGCGGGCATCAGCATCGGCCGCGTGGCGGAGCACGCCAACCTGGCGATCGCTTCCGGCAAGATCCTGCAGGATGCCAACGAATTTTCCGTCGTCATTGACCGGACCAGCCGCTTCATCAAGGATCCCGGCTCGCAACAGCAGGTTGAAGCGCGCCTCAGGCCCGAGATCGCTCGACTTCGACAGCTTGCTGACGTGGGCGGCCGCCATGCGGGATCGTGACCCCGATATGGTCAAAGGCTTTTCGAATGACATTCAAGGTCTTGAGGGAATTGTGCTCGAAGCCATGCTCGCACGCGGCGGCCTGACAGAAGCGATGTCGTTGTTTCCGTCCGGGTTGGGTTCACTTGCGCAAGCGGCCGCGGCCATCGCGGCGGAACTCAAGGTGGTTGTGGCAGCGGGTGCCGAGGCAAAATCGGAAGCCTTCGTGGAACGGACCGGCAATCTGATCGAGGCCGTCGCTGCATTCGCGATCCGGCCGGATCAGAACGAGTTCGAGGCCACACGGCGCGCCCTTTCAGATTATGCCGATCTCAATGATGAGGCAGTCGCCATCCTGAAGGAGGGAGGCCGCGACGCACGCGCCCTGTCGCGCGTGCTGGAACGTGAGCGCTCGAAGCTGTTCGGTCTGGTCACCCAGGTGGGAGGATCGTCCGACCGTCTCTCCACCGTCCAGCTCCGCATTCAAGATATCCTGGATCACTCGCGCAACGTGGCGCTGGTGCTGCAGGTGAATAATCAGCGGCAATCCACCGAACATCTCGCCCAGATCGGGTGTGGGCCAAGATCATGACGGCTGGCGCTATTCTGGCGCTGGCGGTCGGCATGCTGGTGGCGATCGGGCTCTATCTGTTTACCCGGCGCTCAATCGTGTTCCCGCTGTCGCGACTCGAAGACGCGATGAACCGCATCTCGAAGGGGGAAACTGACGTCGAGGTGCGCGGCGTCGCGCGAACCGACGAAATCGGCACGATGGCGAACGCGCTGATCGTGTTTCGCGACAGCATGAATGACATCGAAAGTATGCGGGCCGACAAGGCCCAGGCGCAAAAGCAAGCGGCAGAGCGCCGGCGGGCCGAACTAAGCGAACTCGCGGTCCGGTTTCAGTCCACCGTCGGCGACATCATCGATACTGTGTCGTCGGCTTCGACGGATCTCGAACACGCCGCCAATTCGCTGACCACTATCGCCGAGCACACCCGCAAGTGATCCAGCGCGGCCGCCCTGACGTCTGAACATGCGTCGGAAAATGCCAAGATGGTTGCGACCGCGGCGGAGGGGCTCGATTCATCGATTGTCGAGATCGACCGCTATGTGCAGGAGTCGAGTGATATCGCGGCCGAGGCGGTCGATCAGGCGCGGCAAACCGACGCGCGGATCGCCACGCTGTCGCAGGCATCGGACCGGGTCGGAGCGGTGGTCGACCTGATTTCCGCAATCGCGAAGCAGACCAATCTCCTGGCGCTCAATGCCACGATCGAGGCGGCCCGCGCCGGCGACGCCGGCCGCGGGTTCTCGGTCGTTGCCCAGGAGGTCAAGCAGCTCGCCGCACAGACCGCGGCGGCGACGCAGGAGATCGGGACACAGATTTCCGGCATGCAGGCCGCCACTGCCGAATCCGTCGCCGCCATCAAGCAGATCAGCGGAATCATCGGGCGCATACGCTCGCATCGACCGTCCGCTTCGCCGTCCATGAGCAGGGCGTGACGACTGAGCAGATTGCCTCGAATGTGCGCAGCGCGGCCGATGCGACCGCTCAGGTCTCCACCACGATCGCCGAGGTGAGCCGCGACGCCAGCGAGACCGACACCGCCTCATCGGCGGTGTTTGCTTCCGCGCGTGCGCTGTCGAGCGAGAGCGTCAAGCTCAAGCGCGAGGTGGAACGCTTCCTGTCGATGGTTCGGGCGGCGTAGATTTGGCGGCCCTCACTCCACCTCCAGCACCATCTCCACCTCCACCGCGATCTGCCGCGGCAGCGCCGCCAGTCCCACCGCGCTGCGCGCGCCGCGGCCGGCATCGCCGAATACGGCGGTGAACACGTCGGAAAATCCGTTGATCACCTCGGGCGTCTGGGTGAAGGTCGGCGCCGCATTGACCATGCCGAGCGTCTTCACCACGCGCTTCACCTTGTCGAGCGACCCGAGCGCGGCGCGGATATTCACCAGCATGCTGAGCGCGGTGATGCGCGCGGCTTCGTAGCCCTGCTCGACGGTGAGCGTGTCGCCGACCTTGCCGGTATAGAACGAGCCGTCGGCATAACGCGGCCCGGTGCCGGACATGAACAGCAGGTTGCCGGTGCGCGCCGCGCCGACGTAATTGCCGGCTGGCGCATGCGGGGCGGCAGGCAGGTCGAGCTTGAGGGCGGCAAGTCTGGCTTCGGCGCTCATGGGATGTCCTTCGGTGAGAGGGTGATGCCCGGGCTTGACCCAGGTATCCTTCAATCACCAGACTCGGGTTGGATGGGTCGCCGGGTCAAGCCCCGCGACGACATCGGTATTTCGGGCGAAACCGATACCCCGCCCGCGCGTTGATGCCTTTGCGAGCGAGAACGAGGCCGTCCGTGTCCCTTCAGACCTACAACAAAAAGCGCCGCTTCGACGTCACGCCTGAGCCGGAAGGCAAGGTCGGGCGCAAGGCCGGCAATGGCTTCATCGTCCAGAAGCACGACGCCTCGCGGCTGCATTACGACTTTCGCCTGGAGCTCGACGGCGTGATGCTGAGCTGGGCGGTGACGCGGGGACCGAGCCTGGTGCCGGGCGAAAAACGGCTCTCGATCCATGTCGAGGATCATCCGCTCGATTACGCCACCTTCGAGGGCACCATTCCCGAGGGCCAGTATGGCGGCGGCACGGTGATGCTGTGGGACCGCGGCACCTGGCAACCCGAGGGCGATCCGCGCGCCGGGATGAAGAAAGGCCATCTGCGCTTCCAGCTGGACGGCCAGAAACTCAAGGGCGCCTGGCATCTGGTGCGGCTGAAGAAGAAGCCGGGCGACCGGCAGGAGCCGTGGCTGCTGATCAAGAGCGAGGACGAGGCGGCGCGCGGTCCGAAGGATCCCGACATTCTCGAAGAGATGCCGCTGTCGGTGAAGACCGGCCGCGATCTCGACGCCATCGCCGCAGGCAAAGGCAAAGGTGGCAAGGCGGTGTGGCAGTCAAACCACGAGGAGAAGACCGCCTACGCGAGCATGGAGGCGGCACCGCCGAAGGCGAAGCTAAAGGCCGGAGCCGTTCCCGCTGCGCGCAAGGTTGCGCCCGTGAAGAAAGCGAAGGTGGCAACGGCGAAGCCGCGCGCCAAGAAAGCCAAAGCCAAAACCGCCAAGGCGAAAAAGGCCAAGCGGAAATCCAAGTCCGGCAGCCCACCGCCGGCCTTTGTGGCGCCGACGCTCGCGACGTTGCGCGAGCGCGCGCCGGATGGCGCGGCATGGGTGCACGAGATCAAGCTCGACGGCTATCGGATCCAGTCACGGCTCGATGACGGCGAGGTCGCGCTGCTCACGCGGAAGGCGCTCGACTGGGCCGAGCGCTTCACCAGGGTCGCCGACGCGGTGAAGGCGCTGTCCGCATCGAACGCGCTGATCGATGGCGAGGTGGTGGTGCTCAATGAGCACGGCGTGTCGGACTTCTCCGGCCTGCAGAATGCGTTGAAGGAAGGCGAAGCGAACCGCTTCCATTATTACGCATTCGACCTGATGCATCTCGACGGCGAGGATCTGCGGGGCCGACAGCTGATCGAGCGCAAGCAATTGCTGAAGCAGTTGATCGATGACTCGCCCGATGCGCAGGACATGATCCGCTACAGCGAGCATTTCGAAGAAGATGGTCCGTTGGTTCTGGACCATGCCTGCAAGATGCATCTCGAAGGCATCATCTCGAAGCGCCGTGACGCGCCTTATGTTTCGGGCCGCTCCGATACCTGGGTGAAGGCCAAATGCACCAGCCGCCAGGAATTCGTCGTGATCGGGTATTCGCCCTCGACGGCGACGAAGCGGGCGATCGGCGCGCTGGTGCTCGGTTATCGCGAGGACGGCAAGCTGCGCTATGGCGGCCGCATGGGTACCGGCTACACCCATGCCATGGCTGCCGACCTGTGGAAGCTCTTGTCGCCGCTGGAGGCAACGAAGCCGCCGGTCGAGGTCCCGGGTGACGAGCGCCGCAAGGACGTCAAATGGCTCAAGCCGTCGGTTGTCGTAGAGGCGGATTTCCGCGGCTGGACCGACAGCGGATTGGTGCGCCAGGCGTCGTTCAAGGGACTTCGGGAAGACAAATCGCCGGACGAGATCATTCGGGAGACCCCCGCCATGCCCAAGAAAAGCATCAAGAACAGCAAGCAGACCGGCAAGCAGGCCAGCACCGAGCAACGCGCAACAACGGCGAAGACCGCGCCCAAAGCCCGCACCGCCAAGCCGGATCCGGCGGCGGGTGTCGTTCGCCTTACCAATCCCGACCGCGTCTATTGGAAGGACGCTGGCGTCACCAAGCAGAACCTCGCCGATTTCTACACCTCGATCTGGGACTGGATCGCGCCGCAGGTCGTGAACCGGCCGCTCAGCCTGCTGCGCTGTCCGGACGGCGCCGAAGGCGAATGCTTCTTCCAGAAGCACGCGTCGGCCGGCCTGCTGGACCAGCGGCTGCGCGTCGTCACCGACGCCAAAAACCGCGAAGTGCTCGCGCTCGAGGATCTCGACGGCCTGCTCACGCTGGTCCAGGCCGGCGTGCTGGAAATCCATGTCCGCGGCTCGATGATCGACACGCTCGATCTGTGCGACCGCATCGTCTTCGACCTCGATCCGGGGGAGGGGGTGACCTGGAAAGAGATCGTCGATGCCGCCCGCGACGTTCGGGAGCGTCTGGGGGGGCTGAAGTTGGAAACCTTCGTGAAACTGACCGGCGGCAAGGGGCTGCATGTCGTGCTGCCGATCAAAGGCACGGACTGGGAGACCGCCAAGAGTTTCGCCCAGGCGGTGGCCGAGGCTTTGGCGGCCGACGATCCGAAGCGCTATATCGCCAAGATGACCAAATCGCTGCGCGACGGCCGGATCTTCGTCGACTATCTGCGCAATTCGCTGGAGCAGACCGCGGTGGCGGCGTTCTCGACCCGCGCCCGGCCGGGCGCACCGGTCTCGGTCCCGGTGACCTGGGAGGAACTCGGCCGGGTGAAGGCGGCCAATCAATATACCGTGCTCAACCTCGGACGCCGGCTCGGCGGCCTGACGTCCGATCCCTGGGCCGATATCGGCCGGGTCAAGCAAAAGCTGCCGAATTTCAAGGCTTGAGCGTGGTGGCCGGCGTACCCCCGTACGTCCGACTGATCGAATTGCAACACCGGGTGTGGATGGCGGGTGTGCAACCCGCCACAGTCTTGACCCATTCGAAATCCGCGGTAAATCAGACGATGTTGTTTTTCGAGCTGGTGAGGCTTCCCGTGACCATTCTGCGTGCTGCGATCGTCTTCGCTTCCGTTGCGCTCGTCTCGGCGGCCGGCCCGGCGCTGGCGCAAGTCCCGGCGGCGAAAGCCGCGCCGCGCGGATCGACGGTGACCCACGTCTATCTGATGCGTGGCTTCATGAACATCTTCTCGCTCGGCATGGATACCATGGCCGAGCGGCTGCAGCGCAGGGGCCTCAAGGCCGAAGTCTATAACCACACGGCGGCCGGCAGTGTCGTGAGCGACATCGTCAAGCTGCGCCGCGCCGGCGACCGCGGTCCGATCGTCCTGATCGGCCACTCGCTCGGGGCGTCCGCGGTTGTCGACATGGCCAATGAGCTGAGCGAGGCCGGTGTCTCCGCCGATCTGGTCGTGCCGCTCGACGCGATCGTGACCACCACCGCGCTCGGGACCACCAAGCGCATCGTGAATTATTATCTCTCCGACGGCGTCGGCGCCGCGGTCGTTGCCGGACCTGGCTTCAAGGGATCGGTACGCAATGTCGATCTGCGCAATTCCGGCGTCGGTCATATGAATATCGACAAGGCCGATAAGGTGCAGGACCTCGTGATCAGCCAGATCGTCGCGCTGAGCGCGAAGCCGGCCGCGCCGAAGCCGGCGGCGGCTGCGGCAGTCCCGGAAGGTGCCACCGCGGCGAAGCCGGAGGCGACCGGCGCCGTGCCGACCTTGCGCTGATCATTCCCGATCCGGCATAACCGGCCGTCCAGCGTGGCTGGGCGGCCTTTCTTTTTGCCCGCCAGAGACGTGGTGCAGGAGACGTGGTGCAGGAGACTTTGTGAACCAGTTGAGCGGCCCGCGGGTTTGCGTGATCGGTGCCGGCCCTTGCGGGCTTACCGCGCTGAAGAACCTGCGTGCGAGCGGCCTCGACAACATCGTCTGTTTCGACGAGGGCGCGGCGGTCGGCGGCAACTGGGTCTTCACCGACGATCCGAACCGGATGAGCGTCTATGAATCGACGCACATCATCTCATCGCGGCGGCAATCGAGCTTCGACGATTATCCGATGCCGCTCGCGTTTCCGGATTTTCCCTCGCATCGTCAGGTGCGCGCCTATTTCGAAGATTATGCGGCGCATTATGGATTGATGCCGTATCTCCAGTTGCGGCACCGCGTCGATTCCGCGCGCCGCGACGCCGATGGCCGCTGGCGCCTGCGCGTCACCGGGCCGGACGGCGCACGCGAGGAGATGTTCGATCACCTGATGGTGGCGTCGGGGCATCATCGCGATCCGCTGATCCCGGATTATCCGCAAGCCTTCAGCGGCGAGACGCTGCATTCGCGCGACTTCAAGCGCGCCGATCCGTTCCGCGACAAGCGCGTGCTGGTGGTCGGTGGCGGCAATTCCGCCTGCGACATCGCGGTCGATGTCGCGCGCGTCGCGTCCTTTGTCGGCATCAGCATGCGGCGGCCCTATTACATCGTGCCGAAGATCGTGTTCGGCCGGCCGGTCGACGTGCTCTATGCGCGGGCACGCAAAAATTTTCCGCGCTGGTTCATGCGCATGACGTTCGGCAGCCTGCTGCGGCTTGGCATGGGGCCGTTCGAATATTACGGCCTGCCGTCCCCCAAGGCGGGTCCGTTCGAGCAGCATCCGACCTTGAACTCACGCATCCTCGATGCACTGCGCCATGGCGTCGTGCATCTGCGCGGCGGCATCGCGCGCTTCACCGGCACGCAGGTGCATTTCGCCGACGGCAGCGCGGAGGATTACGACACGGTCATCTGGGCGACCGGGTTCAAGCCGTCGTTTCCGTTCCTGGATCCGGCCATCACCGACTGGGATCCGGCGAAGCGGCCGCCGCTCTATCTCAAGATGATGCATGAGCGGATTCCGAATCTGTTCTTCATCGGATTGTTCCAGCCGATCGGCTGCATCTGGCGGCTGGCCGATTATCAGGCGCGGATCGCGGCTTTGCAGATCGCAGGGCGGCTCGCGCGGCCCTCCGATATCGCCGCGCGGGTCGCGCATGAAGTGAACTCGCCGCACTGGAATTTCGAGCAATCCGCGCGCCACGCACTGGAGGTCGATGCGATCGACTTCCGCCGTGAGCTGATGGACGAGTTGCACAAGGCGGCTTAGAAGCCGAACACAGCGCCCGCTCGGCGTTGAGCACCAGGGAATTTCGACGATGACGTTGCCGCGACGCGGGTTTCTTCGATTGGCTGCGGGCGCTGCCATGCTGCCGGCGGCATCGCGCGTTGCATCGGCTCAATCTTATCCGTCGCGAAATGTTCGTATCGTCGTCGGCTTTGCGCCGGGCGGCATCCAGGACATCTATGCCCGACTGATCGGCCAGTGGCTGTCGGACCAGTTGGGCCAATCTTTCGTCGTCGAGAACCGGGTCGGCGCCGGAGGCAATATCGCGACCGAACTGGTGGTGAATGCGCCCGCCGATGGCCACACCCTTCTCCTGGTCGCATCGAGCGCGTCGATCAACGTCTCGCTCTACGAGAAGCTCAACTTCAATTTCATCCGTGACATCGCACCGGTGGCCGGCCTCAGCCGCGCCCCGCTGGTCATGCTGGTGAACCCGACGGTCCCGGTTCACAGCGTCGCCGAGTTCATCGCATTCGCGAAGAGCAACCCGGGCAAGGTCAACATGGCCTCGCCGGGCGCCGGCAGCATTCCTCATATCGCCGGCGAATTGTTCAAGACCCTGGCCGGCATCGACATGGTCCATGTGCCGTATCGCGGCGGCGCGCCCGCGCTGATCGATCTGGTCGGTGGCCAGGTGCAGATGATGTTCAGCAACTCGCCGATCCTCGAATACGTCAAGGCAGGGCAACTGCGCGCGCTCGCCGTCACGACGACGGCGCCGTCGAAGATCCTGCCGGACCTTCCGACCGTCGGCGCTTCACTGCCCGGCTTCGAGGCCAGCAACTGGCAGGGCATCGGCGCACCAAAGGACACGCCGGCGGATGTCATCGAGACGCTCAACCGCGCGATCAATGCGGCGCTCGCCGATCCGCGGATCGCGCGACAGGTGGCCGATACCGACGCGACCGTGATCACCGGATCGCCCGGCGATTTCGGCAGGCTGATCGCCGACGAGACCGACAAGTGGGGCAAGGTCATCCGCGCCGCGAATATCCGCGCGACGTAAGTGCGACTTTCTCCGTCATTCCGGGGCGCGCGCAAGCGCGAACCCGGAATCCAGACATACAACGAGGCCCTTCGCTTGGGTCTGGATTCCGGGCTCGCTCGCTGCGCTCACGCCCCGGAATGACGATGGAACCTAACCCAGAGTCTCCGGCGCGAAGAGTTCCTCCAGCGCAAACGAGCGCCTGAGAATGCCCTGTTCCCGATGATGGCGCAGGCAGGCCTCGAGCGTCTTGCGATTGGCCTCCAGGCCGTAAGGCCAGAAATTGTCGCCCATCAGGGCGCGGTTCTTTTCGCGCAATGCGACAAACCACGGGATCATGCTCGGGGCGTTGAAGAAGATATCCGCGGCGTTGTAGCCCTTCATCGCGAGCGCCTTGGAATCCTCGAAGGCCTGCATGATGGCGCGGGCGATCCAGCGGTTCTGCTCGTAGATCTCGCGGCGGATCACCACGGTATGCATGATCGGGAAAATGCCGGTGCGCTGAAAGTAATCGCGCTCGACCGGCTCGAAATCCGGAAACAGGCGCTGCACTTTATCCGGGTGTTTGCGTGCGCTCGGCGGGATATGGGCGCTGAACAGCGCGTCGATCTCGCCCGCCAGCAGCATCGCGTCGAGTCCTTGATCCGGCGACAGGTGGTTGATGGTCACGTCGGCGGGCGGATTGAACGGCGCCCAGTCCGGCCCGGGCGTGGTCTTCTCGATCCCGCCGACGTAATGCACCATGCTGCTGGCCTCGACGCCGAAGTCGTCGTGCAGCGCGCCCTTGGCCCAGATGCCGGCGTCGTGGCCGTAACGCTGCAATTCGCCGACGTTGCGGCCGGCGAGGTCGCGCGGAGACCTGATACCCTTCGTCGTGTTCACGAAGATCGAGGAATGGCGGAAGAAGCGGTTGGGAAATATCGGAATGGCGATGAACGGCGGCTCGGCCAGTTCGAGGCTGCGCAGGTAATAGGTGATCCCAAGCTCGGAGACCTCGAATTGCCGGTTCCGGATCATGCGTTCCATGATCTCGCCGACGTTGTAGGTGCTCCACAATTCCAGATCGATGCCCTCCGGCTTGACCCGGCCGTCAAACAGCGCGCGCGTGCGATCGTAGTCCCAGCAGGCAAGCGTGAGTTTCAGATTTGCCATTGGAGCTCCTTGGCATGGCTACGCGACTTGTTTAATCTCTCAAGCAACAAAATCACAATTGGGCCGCGATCCCGCCGGCCGATATAGAGCCCCGGACAAGCCTGATGCAAATCGTCGCCTCGATGCGACCGGGGGACGCTGCGGTGCATGCCCCTCGGGGATCGATCCAGATCGAAAACGTCAACAAGACCTACCGTGAGAACGCGGCTAGTCTGGTCGTGGCGCTCGAGGGGATCAATCTCGACCTGCCGGCGAATTCGTTCGTCAGCCTGCTGGGCCCGAGCGGCTGTGGCAAGTCGACCTTGCTCAAGCTGATCGCCGGAATCGAAAAGCCTTCGAGCGGCGTGGTGCGTTGCACCGAAGTGGTCGACCGCGTCAACACCGGCGTCGCCTATGTGCCGCAGGGGCGTGGCCTGTTCCCGTGGATGACGCTGCTCGCCAATGTCGAGTTCCCGTTGAAGATCGCCGGTGTTGCGCCCGCTGAGCGCCGCCGCCGGGCGCTGGAATGGATCGCGAAGGTCAACCTCAGTGGCTTCGAGCAGAATTTTCCGCGCCAATTGTCCGGTGGCATGGAGAAGCGCGGTTCGCTGGCGCGCGCGCTGGTCACCGACAAGCCGATCCTGCTGATGGACGAGCCGTTCGGGCCGCTCGATGCGCATACCCGCCTCAGCCTGCAGCAGCAATTGACCCAGCTGTGGGAAGACGTGAAGAACACCGTGGTGTTCGTGACCCATGACGTCATCGAAGCCATCGCGCTGTCCGATATCATCATCGTCATGTCGCCGCGCCCGGGCCGCATCGCGGACGTGGTGAAGGTCGCGCTGCCGCGGCCGCGCAACGTTCTGTCGGTGCCCGACTGTGACGGGTTTGTCGAACTGCATGCGCACCTGCAGCGGCTGCTGTTTGGCGAGCACGCCCTATGAATCGCGTAACGCCGATCATTCAAGCGCTGCTTCCGGCCGTCGTGATCATCGGGGCCTGGGAATTGGGCGCGATGTTTGCGTTCGATCCGCGCTTCGTCGGGCAGCCGAGCCAAATCCTCAGCTACCTGGTCGCCGAACTCCGCCGCGGCGCGATCTGGGCCGATGCGGCGATCACGTTCTGGGAGATCATGCTCGGCTATGTGCTGGGCGCCTTGAGCGGCGGTGCGGTCGGCTTCGTGCTCGGCTTTCGTCCGCGTCTCGCGCGCATCGTTGAACCCTACATCTTGATCTTCAGCGCCATCCCGAAGATCGCGATCGCGCCGATCATCATCATCGCGCTCGGCATCGGCATCCAGTCGAAGGTCGCGATCGTCATCTCGATGGTGTTCTTCCTGATGTTCTATGCGGTGTATTCGGGCGTGAAGCAGATCGAGCCCGACTTCATCCACCAGGCGCGCATCATGGGCGCGAACCGCGCCGAGGTGATCGGCTACATCGTGATTCCGGCGATTGCCCCGAACATCTTCGACGGGCTGAAGACCAGCATCATCTTCGCGGTGATCGGCGCCTTGATCGGCGAATTCATCGCGGCGCGGGCGGGCCTCGGCTACTACATCCTCAATGCCTCCGGCGCGTTCAACATCAACGGCATCTGGGTCGGGGTCATCCTGATCGTCGCGCTGGTATTCGTGCTGACGACGACGATCGGCATCGTCGAGCGGCGCGTGCTACGCTGGCTGCCCGAGATGGGCGCCGGTGGAAATGGAATTTGAGAAACTTCAATCACGGGAGAGCTTGATGAGACTGCAACGCACAAGTGCAATTCTTCTGGCATTGGTGGCCGTGGCGGCGGGAACGCCGCGGGCGCAATCCCAGGAACTGACCAAGGTCACCATCGCGCTTCCGGTTCTCGCCTCCGTGACGATGTCGCTGCACTACGCGAAGGATTCCGGCATCTTCAAGA
Source organism: Bradyrhizobiaceae bacterium (assembly GCA_947481635.1). Taxonomy (GTDB): domain Bacteria; phylum Pseudomonadota; class Alphaproteobacteria; order Rhizobiales; family Xanthobacteraceae; genus CANKHJ01. The sequence goes on along the minus strand of CANKHJ010000017.1, from coordinate 9,164 downwards.
AGCACGGCCTCGACGTCGACCTGCCGGTGTTCCGCGGCGGCCCGCCGGCCAATGCGGCGCTGTTGTCGGGTGACGCCCAGTTTCTCGCCGCCGATCCTTATGAGTATCTCAAGGTCTCGGATAGCGGCCGCGGTATTCGCGTCCTGACTATGGTGAATTCGCTGACCTTCGATTTCGTGGTGTCGGAGGCCTTCATCAAACAGCGCGGCATCGATCTGAAGGCGCCGGTCAAGGACCGCATCGCCAAGCTGAAGGGCATGAAGGTCGGCAACAGCGCGGTCGGCGGGACCAATGAGGCGTTTAACCGCTGGTATATGCAATATGCCGGCTTGGATCCCAACCGCGATCTCGAGCAGTCGACCCTTGGCGGCACCGCGCAGCTAATCGGCGCGATGCAGGCCGGCCAGATCGACGGCTTCACCCAGTCGCCGCCCGGCGGCTACACCACGCAGCGGCTCGGCGTCGGCAAAGTGCTGGTCGATTTCCGCGAAGTGCCGGAGCTGAAGGGCGCGCTGTTCACCGGGCTGCAGACCCGCCGCGACTATGTCCAGTCGAATGCGCCGGTGGTCGCCCGCGTGGTGAAGGCGGTGATGGAAGCCGGCAATTACATCGCCGATCATCCGTCGGAAGCGGCGCAGCTGCTCAAGAAGGGCACCTATGCCCAGTTCGACCTGATCGACATCGAGGATACGCTGAAAAATACCGGCTACACCTTCCGTCCCAAGGCTGACACGTTGCGTGACTGGCAGCAGGTACAGGACATCTTCCGCCAGGCGGTCGGCGACAACGCCGCCACCAAGGCGAAGCTGGTCGAAGGCGAGACCTGGACCAACCGCTTCGTCGAGGAGGCGGGCAAGTAGTCCTTGCAGCATCGGAATGCCGACGCTTATAGCGAGTACGGCGCCAGCGCGCCGTACTCGTTTCCATTTGTCGCTGAACCAACCCGCGTGAAGTAAGCCGATGTCCTCATCTCCCTCGCCTTTGGAAACGCCGGTCCTGATCGTCGGCGGCGGCCCGGTCGGCCTCGGGCTCGCCTGCGACCTCGGAATGCGCGGCGTATCCTGCCTGCTGGTCGAGCAGGGCGAAGGTCCGCCGGACCATCCGCGCGCCACCGCGTTGAATGCCCGCTCGATGGAATTCATGCGGCGCTGGGGTATTTCCGAGGACGTGCATGCGGCCGGTACGCCGGAAGACTTTCCCCACACCGCGCTTTACGTCACGACATTCGCCGATTTCGAGATCGCGCGGATCGAACGTCCGGGCCATGGCGGCCGTGCGCCGATCGGACCAAGCCCGGAACGTCCGCAGCGTTGCAATCAGCTGTTTCTCGATCCGATCCTCACCCGGCGCGCCAAAAGCTTTGACACCGTCGAAATTCGCCAGCTCTGTCGCCTGGAGTCGGTCACTGAAGCCGGTGACCATGTCGTCGCTACAATTCACGACCGGGCGAAGGACGAGCGGTTCCAGGTCGCTGCGCGGTATGTGGTCGATTGCAGCGGCGGCCGTACGGTGATCCGTCGCGCGCTCGGGATCGAGATGAGCGGCTCGCCTTATGTCGGCTACTTCGTCAGCATCTTCGTGCGCGCGCCTGAACTCTGGGCACATCACGCGATGGGCAAGGCGGCGCTGGTGACCTTCGTCGACGCCAAAGGCCTGTGGCGCAATCTGATCAGTCTCGATGGCCGCGAATTGTATCGCCTCGGCGTCAACGGCAAGACGTATTACGACGCGCCGGATCAGGTCGATGCCGAAGGTCTGTTCCGGGAAGCGATCGGCAAGGACGTGCCGCACGAAATCCTGTCGGTGCGGCGCTGGAGCGCGCGCAATGTCGTGGCCGACCGTTATCAGCAGGGCCGCATCTTCCTGGCCGGCGATGCGGCGCATCTCAATCATCCGGCGGCGGGCCTTGGGCTGAATACCGGGCTCGGTGATGTCGACAATCTCGGATGGAAACTGGCGGCGATGCTCGCCGGCTGGGGCGGCGATCGGCTGCTCGACAGCTACGAGCCGGAGCGGCGCCCGGTTGGCCTGCGAAACATCGGCCACGCCAATACCAGTCACAACAGCGAGCGCCAGCAGGCGACGCATCCCGAGATCGCGATGGACACGCCGGCGGGCGCGGAGGCGCGGCGCGAGATGGGAGCCAGCCTGGTCGGCGCGCAGACCAAGCGCGTCATCACCGACGGTCTCGCGCTGGGCTATCAATACGCGCCGTCGCCGATCGTCAGCGACGACGGATCGCCGCCGCAGCCGAGCACAAGCGCCGAGTATCACGCGACCACGTTCCCAGGGAGCCGCGCGCCGCACGTCTGGCTGGCCGCCGGCCGCTCGATCATCGACATGTTCGACCAGGGCTTCACGCTGCTGCGGCTCGGGGCCGACGCGCCGCAGCCCGCGGCGTTGGAGGGCGCCTTCGCACAACGCGGCGTGCCGCTGAAGGTCGTCAGCGTCGACGATGCCGCGATTGCGAGATTATACGAGAAGCCGCTGGTGCTGGTACGGCCTGACGGTCACGTCGCGTGGCGCGGGGAGGCGGTGCCCGCCGATCCGCTCGCGGTGGTCGATCATGTGCGTGGGGCTGATACCGCTGCGTTCAATTGATGTGGCCCCCTGCCTTCGCGGGGGAGACTGCGTTTAATTCTCGACTTCCTCGCGCCACAAACCCAGCCGTTTCAGCACTTCGATATCCGACACCATGAACAGGCTCGCCCGCGCGCTGGTGGCGCGATGGCTGGTCCAGTTCCAGTGCGGCAGGCTGATCACGTCGTGCTTCTGCCACTCGAGAACGGTGTCGCCGATGGTCGAGACGCCGCTGCCTTCCGCGACGAAGCAGACCGCGTTGTGGGTGACGCGCCGCCGGTGCGTTGATTTCCCCTGTTCGAGCCGCAGCAGCGAACAATCCAGCAGCGACATCACCGGACCGCCGGTGGTCGGATTGACGTAGCGCAGCAGGCGCGAACCGTCCGTCGCGGGCGCCATCGCATCGAGCGCCGCGTTGGCCTTGCCCCACGGATACCGGAACAGCGGCGAGTAACTGTCGTTGAACGCGCCGTCCGGCATGAAGCCCGGAATCAGGAACGCCGAGTCCTCGACGACCGGGGCGACATTGCGCACCGGACCCGGCTGGAACTCGTTCACCTTGAGATAATCCATCAACGGCACGTCGAGCACGTCGAGCCAGACGACGCGTTCCTGGCCGTTATGGACATGTTCGTGCCAGGTATTGCCGGGCGTCAGCACCAGGTCGCCGGCTTCCATCGCGCAGGGCTTGCCGTCGACGATGGTCGACGCGCCGCTGCCTTCGATCACGAAGCGGATCGCATTGGCGGTGTGGCGATGCGGCCGCGCGCGCTCGCCCGGCATCAGGATCTGCATGCCGGCATTGATGTTGATCGTCACCCGCGCCGGGCCTTTGCTCGGCAGGCTTGGATTGACCAGGCTCAACACCCGGCGCTCCGCGGAATCCACGCCGGCCGCGAGCACGGCGCGGTCGAACAGCGGCTCGAGATCGCGCCAGCGCCAGATCCGCGCGACTTCGGCGACCGCGGTCTGATGCGCCGGGATTTCCCACAACGGCGCGACCGACGCCGCCGTCAGGCTCTCCCGGAAGGAGGCCATCTCGTTGGCGTTCAACGCGTCTGATTGGACTTGAGCCTGTGCCATGGCGTTCTTTTCCTCGCTGCGCGCATTAAAGGCCAGGCGGAAACCGAGTCAACGACATTGAGCCCGCGCTGAAGAGCATGACCGGCTGCGCAATGCGACCTGCGAACCGCGTCGATTGATCGCCTATGGCGAGGATGGCATGGTTGCGCCGAAATCCTCGGGGGGAGACTGCCGTGCGCCTTGGAATGTTCATGATGCCGCTGCATCCGCCGGGACGGACGATGCGCGAATATCTCGCCGAGGATACCGAGAAGGCGATCCTGCTCGACACGCTCGGCTATGATGAATTGTGGGTCGGAGAACATTTCACCGCCGGCACCGAGCCGTATCCTTCGCCGCTGATGTTCATGGCGAGCCTGCTGCCGCGCACCGAACGGCTCACATTCGCGACCGGCGTCGTCAATGCGCCGAACCGGCATCCCGCGCACGTCGCGGCCGAGGCCGCGCAGTTCGATCATATGAGCGGCGGACGTTTTATCCTCGGCGTCGGCACCGGCAGCCTTCCGACCGATTCGGAATTGTTCGATGTGAAAGCGGACGGCACCCAGAAGGGACGCATGCTGATCGAGCATATCGAGATGGTCGAGCGGATCTGGGCGCAGGATCCGCCTTACGATCTCAAGGGCGAATTCTGGAATGTGAAAGTCAAGGACTCGAGTTTCCTCGACGTCGGGTTCGGAATCATGCCGAAGCCGTTCCAGCAGCCGCGTCCGCCGATCTGCATTCCCTCCGCCAGCCCCAATTCGCAGTCGACCTATCTGTGCGGTCAGCGCGGCTGGGGGCCGGTGTCGAGCGCGTTGCTGCCGGGACCGGCGTTGATCCCGCACTGGAAGAATTACCGGCAGGGCTGCCTCGATGCCGGACGCGAGGTGACCCCGGAGAACTGGCGCGTGGTGCGCACGGTGTTCGTCGCGGCGACCGACGAGGAGGCGAAGGCCCGCGCCTTCAGCCCGGAGAGCGCCTACCGCTATTTCTTCGAACACTTCTTCAAGGTGTTCACGAAAAACAAGATGCTCGCCGTGCTGCGCCCGCGCCCCGACATGGCCGATCACGAGATCACGCTCGATGCGATCATCGAGAGCCGTCTGATCTATGGCTCGCCGCAGACCGTTGCCGGCAAGCTGGCGGCTTTGCGCAAACGGGCGGGGCCGTTCGGCACGCTGCTGGTCAGCGGCATCGATTGGAGCGGACCGAACGCGGCCTGGGAACGGGAATCGCTCTCGCGCCTGGCGCAGGAGGTGATGCCGCTGCTGCGCCGGCAGATCGCGATCGACGAAGCGGCATAGGCACATTCGCTATGGCTGCTGCGGCGCCACACGTCGAATGGGCGTCGATCCCGATGCCGGCTGCGACAATCATCGCCCTCTCGATGAAACCACCAATTTCGGGTGCGCTTTGAGCACCACGTCGGCAACGACGCGCACGAACTCGGCGGCGGGTTTGGTCAGGCCGGTCGAGGCCGGATAGATGAACCCGAATTCGGAGGTGAGCCCGGGCTGCCACCGTTTCAGCACCAAGCTGAGTTCGGCGCTACGCGGCAGCGCGACGATGACGTCGACGATGGTAAAGCCGAGGCCTTGAGCGACGAGTTCGCAGGCAGAGCTGCTGCTCGACGTCTCGACCACGATGTTGGGTGTGATGCCGTGGGCGTGGAACACCTGGTCGAGCCGTTGGCGCAGGGGAGTATTGCGGCCCAATGTCACGAATTGCTCGCCATCGAGGTCATCGATGGAGATGATGCGCTTCGCGCTGAGACGGTGGCCCTTCGGCAGCACGACCACGGTTTCCACGGTGGCAAGACGATCGACCTTGATTCCCGGATGGTCAAAGGGCAGCGCGGCAACGCCGACGTCGAACGGGTGGAATGCGATCCAGCTTCCGATCGAATTGCGCGCCACGATCTCGACGGCAAACCGCTGCTTGGGAAGCCGGGCCCGGAGCCGCGCGAGCGCGGCCGGCAGAAATGAATACCCGACATAAGTCGGCGCCAGGATGCGAAGGACGTCCTCGCTGCCGCGGGCGATCTCGCCGGCGATGACGCCGAGATTGTCGATGCCGTTGAGCGCCCGCCTTGCCTCCTCGAAGAAGCGACCGCCGCGCTGTGTCGGGACCAGACGCCGGTGCTCGCGCGCGAACAGCTCAAAGCCAAGCTCACGCTCGAGCGCCGCGATGAGCCGGCTGACCTGGGGCTGAGTCCGACCGATCGCCTGCGCTGCGCCGGTGACCGAGCCCGCCTCCATCACCGCAATGAAAGCCCGGTAATGCTGCAGCGAGGACATGAATGCGCCTAATGCATGAATTCATGATAATTATGCATTTGACTTGGAAGTCTGTCCACTCGATCAAGCGATACGGATACTTTTCAGATCGAAACGACGTTTGGTCGATTTCGACACACGGGGCGAAACGACTTCAGGGCGGTCTCAACATGCGCTTTTCGATCTATTGCAATCCGCAGACCCGTGGGCCCGAGGGCGACATCGCGCAGATCGATCTCACGATCGAGCAGGCGCTCCGGGCGACCGAGGCCGGCTTCGACGGCATCGCGCTGACCGAGCATCATGCGTCGGGCTACAATACCTTCGGCGACAACATGATGATGGCCGCCAACCTCGCCCCGCAGGTGAGGAAAGGCGTGCGCTTCCTGCTGGCGATCGTGGTGCCGCAACTGCACCATCCGATGCGTCTGGCCCAGCAATGCAACCTTCTCGACATCCTGTGCCGCGGCGATGCGATCATCGGCATGGGGGCGGGCGGCTCGCCGATCGAGTTCTATTCGCTCGGCCGCGATCCGAAGAACCGGCACGCTGAGATGATCGAGGTGATCGAGGTGGTCGAGAAGCTGCTCGCCTACAAGCTGGGCGATGCCCCGTATCACTGGTCGACCGCTTACGACAAGGGTCTGCTCTCGACCCGGGTCATGCCGACGTCGTATCTGCCGAGCCCACGTTTCGCCCGTGCGGCCCAGAACGATCAAGGCGTGGTATGGACGGCGCAGCGCGGCTGGTATCTGATGACGGCGCGCGCGCCGCTCGATGAGATCACTCAGCGCTTCGCGCTCTACCGGTCCGAACTTGCGAAGACGCAGCTCGACCAGGCGGTCCAGGCCGAATTGCTCGACTGGAGCTCGCTCGCCCGGCAGGTCGTCATCGAAGAGACCGATGCCGAGGCCGAGGCTCACGCGCGGCGCATCATCGAACGCCTTGCGGAAGGCGTGCGCCGGAGCTGGTCGAGCCCGACGCCGGATGGCAACGCGGCGCCGACTTTCACCAAGGCCCATCTCGGCATCTCGGCCGAAGATCCCGACGCGTTCCTGAAAGGCGCCATGCTGGTCGGCAGCCCGGAGACCATCACGCGCAAGCTCAATGACATTGCGGCCGCGGGGGTTCCCCACATCAAGCTGTGCTTCAACTACGGCCACATGACCCGTGAGGACGCCGAGCGGCAACTCGACCTGTTCCTCGGCGAGATCTATCCTCGCTTCAAGGGCACGCCGGCCGATGCCAGGCGCGTCGCCGCCATCGCCTGATAGAACGAGAACGCATGCCCCAGCATGCGTGAAACGAAGGGGGAAGCGTCGGAGTGTCGACATCGGTCGAAAGCAGCAGCGCGTGGACCGACAAAGGTTTGGCCGGATGGCTGGACCGCGCGACCCCCTGGCTGGCGGCCGTGGCCAAGGGCTTCGTCGGCGCGATGTCGGTGGCGCTGTGCTATCAGCTGATCTACTGGTCGGGCATCGTCGATCCACGCGTCCTGCCGTCCGTCACGACGATCCTTTTCGAAATGGGCCGGCTGCTGGTCGATCCAGATTTTCATTCCGCCATTGTCGAGACTGTCTGGCCGGCGCTCGTCGGGCTCGCCGGGGCGTGCGCCGTCGGTATCCCGGCCGGCCTGTTGATCGGCGTCTCGCCGCTCGCGGAGCGGCTGTCCCGTGGGTTGATCGACCTGATGCGCTCGCTGCCCGGCACCGCGCTCATTCCGGTGTTCATGGTCACCATCGGCGGCGACGACCTGATGAAGGTGTTGCTGGTGATCTTCGTCGGGGTGTGGCCGATCCTGTTCAACACCATGTACGGCATCATGTCGGTCGACAAGGTGGCGGTGGAAAGCGCGCGCTCGTTCCGCGTCAACGGGATTGCGCTGTGGCGGCGGGTGCTGCTGCCGAGCGCGGCCCCGTTCATCGCCACCGGTATCCGCTACACGCTGCCGATCAGCATTGTGATCGTGATCGCCGATGAACTTGTGGTGGGGACGGCGGAGGGGATCGGCGGCTTCCTGCTGCTGCGGCAGGCTAATGTGATCTGGCGCGCTGAAGTGATCTACGCCGTGTTGTTGATGGCCGGCGTCGTCGGCTTCGTGCTCAACGTCGTGATGGACTGGGTTTGCGACCGGCTGGTCGGCTGGGATACCCGGCGGAGCGAGCAGACATGACGCTCGTGACTCCATCGCTATCGAGCGGCGCGGCCGGTGACGGACGTTTTGTGCGCGACCTGCGTGCCGCGGTCAGGCTGGTGTGGAGCCTGGTCTCGCGCTTCGTGATCAGCTTCAGCCTGCCGGCGGTTCTGCTGCTGATCTGGGAGTTCGCGCTGTGGGGAACCGACCTGTTCCAGTTCAAGCCTCCCTCGGTCATTTTCGTCCAGTTCTACAAGACCTGGCTGTCGGGACCGGCGACCTCACTGTTCATGACCGAGGCGGTGTGGCGCGATATCGTGCCGAGCATCGGCCGTGCGCTCGGCGGCTGGGCGCTCGGCGCCCTGATCGGCGTTGCGATCGGCATCGTGGCGGGCCGCTTCGCCGCGGCGCGTGGCTATATCGATCCGGTGGTGAGCTACCTGCGCTCGATTCCGAAGGCTGCGCTGGTGCCGACCTTCATCATCGTCTTCGGTGCGAGTGAGGTCACGCGCGTGCTCGCGATCGCGGCCTCGACGATCTGGCTGGTGCTGATGAACACCATGCATGGTGTCCGCACCGTCGACCCGGTGATGCGCGACACCGGACTGGTGTTCCACATTCCGGCCTGGAAACAGCTCACGCACATCATCCTGCCGTCTGCTGCCCCGAAGATCTTCGCCGCCTTGCGCGTGACGCTCTCGCTGGCCCTGAAGGTGATGCTGGTGGCGGAATGGCTGCTGACCGATTATGGGCTCGGCTTCTATCTGCTCGATCGCCAGCGCAACTACGACATCGCGCAGATGTGGTCGGCGCTCTTCATGCTGGCGATCATCGGCTATCTGCTCAACATGGCCTTTCTGGCGGTCGAGCGGCGGCTGTTGCGCTGGCATGCCGGCGCCCACGGGCGCGCGGAGGCGACGTGATGGCGCAGACCGCCGATAGCCGTCGCGACCTCGTGCTGAGCGCCGTCGGCCTGAGCAAGACCTATGGCGCGGGCAAGGACGCGCAGGTCGCGGTCTCGGACGTGTCCTTCGACGTGCGCCAGGGCGAGTTCGTGTCGATCGTGGGACCGTCGGGATGCGGCAAGACCACGCTGATCAAGATGATCG
>CANKHJ010000016.1 GCA_947481635.1 Bradyrhizobiaceae bacterium | reverse complement strand
CCTGGCTCGGGCGATGCCGCAGGCTCGCCAAGGACTTCGAGGCGACAATTGCCAGCGCCGTCGCATGGGTTCTTGTCGCCCACATTCGCAACGTCTCGCGACGCCTCGCAAGAGATTGAAATCATAGGCCGCGTTTTGAGTCAGACTCTAAGACGTGGATGGCCGGGACAAGCCCGGCCATGACGGAGCGCTTTGTTGTCGGCGGTGTATGCTGCGCGGCGCGTAAGCGTTGCAGGCCTACCGCTTCGCCGGCCTTGCGCTTACCGCGTCCTCATTCACATCGGTCCCCCATCCCGGACGATCGGACAACACCAGTTCGCCATTCTCGATCACACAGGGATGGCTGAAGAATTCCGACTTCCACGGAATGTCGTCAACCTCATACTCCATGATACGGAAATTCGGAATGCAGGCGCACAGATGCGCACTGATCAGATTGGCGAGATCGCCGCTGTAATTATGCGGCGCGACATTGACCTCATAGGCATCCGCCAGGGTGGCGATCCGGTAGGATTCCCAGAGCCCGTTCCAAAGCACGTCGATCACTGCCACGTCGACCGCGTTAGCCTCGAAATAGGCTCGGTAGCCGCGCATGCCGTGGATCGATTCCAATGACGCGATCGGTACGCCGCCCGATTGCCGCACCACCGCGAGCGCCGGTGGATCGTGGATGTCCACCTCGAGCCAGGTGAGATCAAACTTCTGCACTGCGCGGGCGACGCGTAGCAGGCCCTCGGTGCGCTGGCCGAAATTGATGTCCATCATCAATCCCATGTCCGGACCGATGCCGTCGCGGAATGCCTCGAGCTGCTCGCAGATCGAGCGGATGTAGGAATTGCTGATGTTGCGTTCGAGCACATGCGGCCCGACCCGAAACGCCGAGTCGAACATCGTGAGCTTCTTGCCGTTGTGATAGAGTGGGTTGGTCTTCAACGCCTTGAAGCCGCGCGCGAGCGCTTCCTCGCCGAGCCTCTTGATATCATCGAGCGTATCGATGCGATAGCGGCCCCAGCTTTCCCAAAGATCCGAATTGCGCGCGCGCAACGAGCCGCAATGCGACCAATAGACTTCCAGGCGCGTGCGGATCGCGCCGCCGAACAGCGCATAGACCGGCACGTTCAGCGCCTTCGCCTTGATATCGAGGCAGGCATTCTCGAGCGCCGCGATCGCCTGGTTATTCGGCCCGCCGGTAAAGATGCGCGTCACCGCCTGCAGCGAGGTGGTGATCTTGCCGACGTCGCGCGGATCCATTCCAACGATGATCCCGCCGAATCTCTTGATCAGTTCAGTCAGGCTGCCGGCGGCGCCGTAATTGTCGTTGTATTCGGACCATCCGACCAGGCCGTCATCGGTCGTCATCTTGACGAAGGAGAGCGGCCGGAAGCCCCCATCGGCGTGCAGGTCTTCGATCTTGGCGATCTTCAAGGAGCCCTCCCCTTTGCAGCGCAGTGAACTGCGTCACGGCCCGCGCAGATAATGGTTAATGCATCGTTAAAACACAGAGAAGGCTCGGTCGATTAACTCGTTTGATAACAAAGGCACGCTCGTTAGTCTTCACTCGATCGTTGATTCGACTGCGGCGTTACTCGCTGGGCCAGACGGATGCAGTCATATCAATTCAGGCACCGCCTTTTAAGGCAATATCTCTGCAGGGGGACAATAACGTGAAACATATCACCGTTTTGGCAGGCGTTGCGTTGGTCACTCTGGGCGTGGCGAATGCGAATGCGGCCGACATGCGTATGCCGATGCAGATGAAGGCAATGCCGGCGCCGATGATGCAGCGCGTCTTTTCATGGACCGGGTTCTATGCCGGCGTGAACGGCGGCTATGCCTGGGGCAACGCCACTTCGACAGTCACGCTTGTGCCCGGCGGCGCCGGCACGGTGACCGACAGCTCCAGCGGCCTCTTTGGCGGTGGCCAGATCGGCTATAACTGGCAGATGGGCCAGATCGTTTTCGGCGCCGAGGCAGACATCCAGGCGAGCGCGGCAACTGGCAGCTTTACCGGCCTGACCGCGGGCGGCGTGGCGATTGCCGGCACCAGCCGGACGCCGTGGTTCGGCACCGTGCGCGGCCGCCTCGGCTATGCGTTCGACCGTTGGATGGTCTACGCGACCGGCGGCGCGCTCTACGGCGAGAACACCATCAGCGGCACGCTGACACCCGGCGGCACGTTCTCCGCCTCGGCAACCTCGTGGAGCTGGACCTTGGGCGGCGGCGTCGAAGCTGCGCTGTGGGATCGCTGGAGCGTGAAGGGCGAATATCTCTACGCCGCCACGCCGAATAACCTGCCGGTCCCGGCAGCCAGCGCGACCGTCACCAGCCGGAGCGACACCCATCTGGTGCGCGCGGGCCTCAATTACCGGTTCTGATCGAGCGATTGAATGAATGAAAGAAGCCCGGCTTGTCCGGGCTTCTTTTTTGCGTGCGATTTTGAAACGGCTAGAGCCAGCAATAGCCGTAGCTGCGGATCGCCGACGCAAGCCGCGCAGCTCCGCCGTCATCCGGCGTCGTGGCACCGACCAGCCAAGTGCGGCCATGCACCTCGACGCCCTGCATGTCGACGCGCGAGCCGAACGCCGTACGGTTGCCCCATAGGCCGCCGAAGCATTCGGTATCCTGGAATGACGCCGGACCTGCGAACCGCGCGCGGTCCAGCGACAGCGACCCGAAGCAGGTCATCTTGTTGAGGAAGGCGGCCTTCTCGAACGTCGCGCCATCGAAACACGCGACGCCGCTGAATTCCGCTCCGGAGCAGGTGACACTGCCGCCAAAGCGTGCGGCTTTGAAATTGGCGTCATTGCGGAATGTCGCGCGCGAGAAATCGACCGCCGCGTTGAATGTCACCCCATTGAACCAGGCGAGACCCTGGAAACGCGCGCCGCGCGCGGTGACCGGCGCATTGAACACGCTACCGGTGAAATCGAGATTCGGCAGTTGCAGGTCGGACAGATCGAGCGGCTCATCAACCGTGAGGCCGCGCAACGTCTCGGCCTCGCCCGACCGGAATGGACGGCGCAACAGCTCCAGTACCGACATGATTGGCGTGGCGACCACCTCAGATCACCTCGTGCACAATCTGGTTGAGCACCACCCGCGCGATGCTGAAGCCAGTGGTCAACGAGGTCTGCGGATTCTGCGCCGAGGCCAGCCCTTCGATCCGCATCGTCATGTTGGCGCAGGACGATTGGAGCGAGATTTCATGCACGTTGCGCTCAGCAAATGGATCCGCGATCAGCCGCACCTGGGTCCGGTCGAAGCCCAGCCCCGCCAGCGCCACCGCCGCCGCGACATTGGCATTCTTCGGATAGTCGCGCGCCGCCGCGCGCGCGGTGCCTTCGTAGAACACCGTCTCCTGCGTCAACTTGCCAAGATCGATCAGTTGCTCGGCCGCGGTGCCGCGCCACGCCACCGGCGGCTTGCGCGAGGTATAGAGCAGCGACTGGATGCCGGAGAGTTTTGCCGCGCCGAGAATGTCCAGCCCGCCGACCGCGCCGGCCGGCAGGATGAGCCTCGCGCCGGACGTCTCGGCCACGCGAACCAGGCGGTCATGCAATGCGTCGTCGGCGAAGGCGCCGATCGAGGCCGGAACCAGATCGATGCCGGCGGCGAGGATGCGCTCGCCAAATTCGCGCAACGCCGGCTGCCCGGCGCATTCGACGGCGAGCGAAATCCCCGAGGCGATGAACGCTTCGATCGTCGTCACCACTTGGCGGTTGGCGGTCAGCCCGGCATGGGACTCGATCAGCGCGGCGGCGCGGCTCTGATTTTCCGCGCGCGCCAGGCAAACGATCGAGGCGAAGCCAGGGGCGCCTTCGGCCGCAAGTCCGGACAGCAGCGTCTGCGCGATCGCGCCGTTGCCGATCAGCCCGAGCCGCATCACGCTTTGCCTGCGGCGCCCGCGGGAGGCCCGCCGAAGGATTCCGCAAACGGCCCGATCGCGACCATGTCGACCTCAAGGATCCGCGGCCCGGGCGTCGCCAAGGCCTGGTCGAATGCCGCCGCGAAATCCGCGATAGTCGTGACGCGCTGATGCGCGATGCCGAGGCCGGCCGAGAGCAGCGCGAAATCCGGCGTATGCAGGTCGGCATAGACATGCCGGCCGCCATATTGCGCGTCCTGGATGTTGCGGATCACGCCATAGCCGCGGTCATTCATCAGCACATATACGATGTCGGCCTTGATCTCGACCGCGGTCGCGAATTCCCCAAGATTGACCATGGTGCCGCCGTCACCCAGCAGCGCGACGACCTTGCCGGCGCCCGCATGCGCCGCGCCGACCGCCATCGCCACGCCCTGGCCGATGCCGCCACCCAGTGCGTGCACGCCGAGATGCGGGGCGGCGAGATGCACGAAGCGGTTGCCGAAGGTGGAATTGGAGACCGTCACGTCGCGCACGAAGGGATGACGGCCGGCGACGACGCGGGCTTTCATCACCTCCGCCAATTCACGATACGGACCAAGCGTCGCCCGCAGCGCCTCCTCGCACTTCGCGCGCGCCGGCGCGATATCGTTCAGGAATGCTGGGTCGACATCGAGTTTTTCGGGAAGCCGGTCCAGCAGCCCCTGCAGCGCGAGCGCGGCATCCGAGGCGATGAACATGTCGACGGGATAATTGCGCGCCACCTGGGTCGGATCGGCGTCGATCTGCACCAGCGGCGGCAGCCGCATCTCGTTGTTGCGGGTCTCGTTGCCGCGCAGCCGCGAGCCGATCACGATCATCAGGTCGGTACGATCATAGATCGCCTGCGCCTGCGGCGTCATGTTGAAGGCGCCGAGGCTGTGGGGATGATCCTCGGCGATGACGGCGCGGCCATTGGTGCTGGTGACCGCGGCGAAGCCAAGCTCGACCAATGCGCGCGCCTGCGCCGACGCCTCACGCGTGCCGCCGCCGAGCCAGATCAGCGGCCGGCGCGCCTTACGGATCATCGCCGCTAGGTCGTCCAGTTGACCGGGGTCGGGCGTCACGGCGTCGATTCGCCCGAGGCCGATGCCCTGCGGCCGGCTGATGCGCTCGCGTTGCACGTCGATCGGGATCTCGATCGATACCGGCCCCTTCGGCGAGGTCAGCGCGGCGCGCGCCGCGGCGACCAGCATGCCGACCGCGGTGCGGCCTTCCCAGACACGGAAATAGCTCTTCGAGATCGCCTTCAGCATCTCGGCCTGGCGCGGCACGTCGTGGATCGGCGCACGATCGCGATCCATGAACGGACGATCGACCTGCGAGGTGATGTGCAGCACCGGCGAACCGGCGGTCTGCGCCTCGACCTGCGAACCCGCGGCATTGCCGGCGGCGGTGCCGGTCGAGGTCATCACCACGCCGAGCTTGCGCGCGACCCGCGCATAGGCATCCGCCATGTTCATCGCGCCGGCTTCGCTGCGCGCCGGCACGAAATTGATACGGCCCTGACGCGCCACCGCGTCGAGGATCGGCATGTTGTGGATCGAGATCACGCCGAAGATCGTGGTCACGCCGAGTTCCGCGAGCGCATGCGCGATGAGATCGCCGACCGGTTCGTCGGTGGAGGCGGCGGCGGGCGCAATCTTGGCGACGGCGGGGTTCATCATGTGGTCCTTACATATACCGTGAGACGCCGCCCGAGATCTCGAGCTGGGCACCGGTGATGAAGCTTGCCGCCGGCGACACCAGGAACGCGATGGCGCGCGCCACCTCGTCCGGCTCACCAAGGCGCTCCAACGGGATGTGGCGCGAGCGTGCAAGATCGCCGTACCATTGTTCGCGCGACTGGTTTTGGTCTTCGCGCGCCGCGAAGCGTCGTTGCCATTGGCCGGAATCGATCAAGCCGAGCATGATCGCATTGACGCGGATCGCCGGCGCGAACTCCGCCGCCAGCGACTTCACGAGATTCTGGACGCCGGCGCGCGCCGCGGAGGTGCAAACCATGTAGGGTTCCGGCTGATAGGCAAGCAGCGCGTTCACCGCCAGGATCGCGGCGGCCTTGCTTCTGTCGAGCAGCGGCTTGAAGGCGCGGACCGGATAAATCTGGCTGAAGAACTTCAGCTCCAGTTCCTCGCGCCATGCATCGTCATCCGTATTGGCGAAGGTCGACATCCGCCCTTGTCCGGCATTGTTCACCAGGATGTCGCACGCGTCCTTCCAGCGCTCGACCGCCTGGGCAAAATCCCTGACCTCGGATTCCTTGCGTACATTGCAACGCACCGCCAGCAACCGGTCCGCAGGCGCGCCGAGCGACGCCTTCGCGGCCTTGAGCCGCGCTTCGTCGCGACCGCAGATCGCGACCGCGGCGCCTTCCGCCAGCAGCAGGCGTGTCGTGGCAAGGCCGATCCCGGAACTCCCGCCGGTGACGACGGCAACCTTGCCGGCGAGATCGAGATTCATCGCGATGGTCCTCCGGCATTGGCCAGCACCGGCCGCGCCGGCTTGGCGTCGGCCTGTTCGATCCAGCCGAGACGCAGCGAAATTTCGCGGCCGGCCTTGCGCAGCTCCTCATCGATGGTCTGGCGGCGCTTCTTGTCCGAGAAACTGTCCACCGGACCCGAAACGTTGATCGCCGCCACCGGCCCACCGGTATAGTCGAACACCGCCACCGCGGCGGAGCTGATGCCGCTCTCGAAATGCGCGGCGCTCCAGGCGACGCCCTCCTCGCGATCCGATGCCGCGCGCGCATGCACGTCAGGCACCGTCGCCGAGGTATGCTCGCTGAAACGCTGCAGTGTCTTGCCGGCAAACATCGCGTCGATCTGCGCCGGCGAGAGATGCGCCAGGATGATACGGCCCATCGTCGTCGCATGCGCGGGAAGCCGGCTGCCGACGCGAATGTTGCTGGCGAGCGGAGTGTCCGGCGTGCGGCGCACCAGATAAACCACATCGCTGCCGTCAAGCACGCCGAGATGCGAGGAGAGCTGCACCGTCTCGGCCACGTGGGTCAGGATCGGCACCGAGACGCGGACGACATCCTGCGAGAACAATGTGCGCGCCGCGATTCCAAGCAGCGACATGCCAACTTGATATCCGGCTCCCTCCGGCCGCCGCTCCACGAAGCCCTCGACTTCGAGCGTATAGAGCAGGCGCAGCAGCGTGGTGCGGTTGATCTTGAGCGTCTTCGCGGTCTCGCTCATGTTGATCACGGTATTGCCTTCCGCGATGTGGCGGATGAGCCGCACCGCGCGCTGCACCGGCGGCGCGATGTAGGATCCGCGGGCTTTGGTGCTGTCAAGCATGCGAGGTCGCCTTGTTGCCGATGGCTTCTGAGATCGCATGAGCGACAGCGCCTGGTTGTTCCTGGCATACGGCATGCGCGGCGCCTTCGATTTCCCGATAGGCGTGCCGTCCCGTCATGTTGTCGAGCGCAGCATAAGCCTCGCGCGCGACCGCGGGCGGTGTGGTCCGGTCCTTGCTGCCGACAATCACCAAGGTCGGCGCCTCAACGCGGATGAGGTCGTCGCGCAGCCGGCCTTGTGCCAGCATCCGCACCGCGTGGTCGTAGCCCGGGCGTTTGACCGAGGCCATCGCAGTTCGCACCGCGGCAAGGAGTTGCGGCTGGCCTTGCGGGTCGGCAAGCAGGCCGGGCGCACGAATCTCTGCAAAGCCCGCGGCACCCAGCGTTATGAGATCCTGCAGCCGCTGCACGACATTGGCCGGCATCGGCCCGCCATTCGGCGCCTGATAGCCAAAGGTCGGAGAAATCAGCACCAGATGGGAGACCTGTCGCGGCTTTGCCGCCGCAAAATGCGCGGCGATGAGCGTGCCGAGCGAATGCCCGATCATGACGCCACGGGTGATCCCGAGCGTGCCGAGCAGCCGGTCCAGGACGTCGGCATAGTCGCCGGCGCGTGGCCAGTCCTTGGTCATTGGCTTGGAATCGCCGTAGCCGGGCGCATCCCACGCAACGACCGGCCGGTCCTCCGGCAGCGCCGATAGCAACGGAACGAATGACTGAGCGTTGCTGCCGATGCCGTGCAGCAGCACCAACGGCGTCCCCTGCCCATCGCGGCGCAGATACGACACATCGCCGGTGCTCTCGCGGCGCAGTGCGCTCATGTGAATACGAACCCCGCGTCGACCGGCAGCACCTGACCGGTCACCGCCAATGCACCAGACGTCAGCAGGAACACCACCGTGTCGACGATGTCTTCGGGCGACTGCGGGCCCGGCACCGCGCGATGATTCTCGTAAAGCGCATGGCGCTCGCGCGGCACATAGTCGGTCGAGTCACCGGTCAGGATTCCCGGCGCGATCGCGGTCACGCCGATGCCGCGCGGGCCAAGTTCACGCGCCAGCGAGCGCGTCATCGAGATGATCGCGCCCTTGCTCGCCACATAGGCAAGCAGCCGCGGCGCGCCCCACAGTGCCGTGTCCGACGCCAGGTTGACGATGCGTCCATGCTGCCCGTCGGCGAATAAAGGCGCCAGCGCCTTGGTCACCAGCCAGGTGCCGCGCACATTCACGGTCATGACGCGGTCCCACAGGCCGATATCGATCGCATCGTAAGTCGCGCCGCCGACGTCAGTCGCGATCGCCGCATTGTTGACCAGGCCGTGGATATTGCCTTCATGCGCTGCGATATCGCGGCCGAAGGCTTCCACCGACGCCGGATCGCCGAGATCGAAGCGCACGAAACGCGCCTTGAAGCCCTGCGCCAGAAATTCATCGCAGGTGGCGCGACCTTCCGGCTCCAAAATATCCGCGAGAACGAGCTCGGCGCCCGCGCGCGCGCAAGCCAGCGCGATCGCGCGCCCCACGCCGCGCGCGGCGCCTGTCACCACGATTCGCCGGCCTTTGAGCATCATCTTTTTCCGCCTAAACTGCGGCTCGCACGCCGGCGGTTTCCTCAGCCTCGATCTGGGCCTTGGCCTGTCGCATCATGGTGCGGCGCATCCGGCTCACACCGACGTCGTGTTGATAGAGCATCTCGCGCTTGTGAGCGTCGGACGGAATATTGGAGAGCATCTCGCGATCCTGCTCCAGCACAAACCAGTGTCGCGGCTCCTGCGTCGCACGATAGAGGAAGCGCCAGCTTTCGCGCGCCGTGTCACCGACCTGACGCAAGCGCCAGAAGAACGCCATGCAGGAATTGTCGTCGATCGGCGTCGCGTAGCCGATGATGCGGAACGGCCCGCCCGGTCCCATCGCCGGTGGATAGGGTATGTCGAGCCGGCAATACACCTGACTGCCGTCCATCACCATGTGGGTCCAGTCGAGATTGACGTCCTGCTGGCCGACCTTGGCGATGTAGAAGCCGTCATCGCGCTCCTCGAGCTTCATCACGTCCTGCTTGGCGCCAAAGGCGAGCGTGAAGGAATCGGCATGGAGGTAGCAGGCGTGCATCGGGTCGGCGAAATTGTCGTAGACGAACAGATAGCTGCAATCCCACTTGCCCATGCAGAGGAAACTCGACCAGTTCGGATCGCTGAACTCGGCCGGCAGCGCGAGCGGCGGCGCCTTCGGCTGCTCCGCCGAGGGAAAGTAAACGAAGATCGCGTCGTTCGATTCCTGGACCTCATAGGCATCGACCGCCCTGCGGCCTTCGAGCGCGCAGCCCGGCATCGCCGGCACGCGCAGCACCGTGCCGGTGCCGTCGAGCGTGACGCCGTGATAGCGGCAGGCGATTAGGCCGTCATGCACCTCGCCGCGCGAGAGCCGCGCGCCGCGATGCGGGCAGTAATCCTCCAAGCATTGCAGCTTGCCGGCCTCATCGCGCCACAACACCAGATGGCGGCCGAGCGCCTTCACACCGTGGGGCTTGCCCGGCTGCAGCTGGACCGACTTGCCGACCACATACCATTGCCCGAGCACGCCCTGGGTGAGGCGCTGCTCGATCTGTTCCTTGCTCGCAACGGTCATGGGTCAGTCCTCAATCTCTCGATGTCATTCCGGGGCGCACCGCAGGTGCGAACCCGGAATCCAGAACCACAACGACTGCCACCGCATCTGGATTCCGGGTCCGCGCTAGCGCGCGCCCCGGAATGACAGAATTACGCCTTGCCGCGCTTGATCTGGGAGAGCGGATGATCCGGCGGATAGGTCGGGGTGACCGGCTTGCTGTTGCCGATGATGACGCACATCAGCGCCTCTTCGATGCCCTCGTTGACCAGCCCGCGATAGACGCCGGGCGGAACCGAGAACAGGTCGCGCTCTTTCAATATTGTTTCGAAGCGCTCGCCCTGGTGCTCGATGATGAAGCGCAGCTTGTTGCCGCGCAGCACGAAGAACACCTCTTCGGCGTCGGTATGCAGATGAAGCGGGCCTTCGCAGCCGGCCGGCAGCACCATGGTCGAGAAGGTGAAATGTTCGGCCGGAACGACATTGTCGTCGCCTTCGTCCTTGCCGGTGCCGCCGGTGCCGACATAGCGCATCTGCGCGCGGCGATACTTCGGATCATAATCGGCCTGGAACTTGAGCACGTGCCAGTCGAGCTGGCGCGAGTCATAGCGCGCGATGCGCGTCTCGAGCCACGAATTCAGCGTCTGGCCTTCTGGGATCACGAGGCTTTCCGGCCTGATATCGGGGAACACGGTCTTGTTCATGGCTCTCTCCTTGGTCTTCGCGCTAGCGAATCGCGCGGGGGATATAATGCAGCACGCGTGCCTCGATGAAGGCGACGACGCCGTAAAGCACGATACCGATGATGGTGAGCAGGATGATGGCGTTGAAGACCATCGCGGTGTTGGCCTGCCCTTCGCCGAAGGTGATGAGGTAGCCGAGGCCGGTATTGCCGCCGACCAGTTCGCCGACCGTGACGCCGATCACGGCGAGCGTCGCGCCGATGCGCAGGCCGGCCATCAGCGCCGGCATCGAGGCCGGCACTTCGATCTTCCAGAAAATCTGCATGCGGCTCATGCTGTAGGCGCGCGCCAGGTTGATCATGTCGCGGTCGACCGTCTTCATCGATTGAAGGACGTTGACCAGGATCGGGAAGAACACCACCAGGATCGTGACGATCAGCTTCGGCCAGGCGTTGTAACCGAGCCACATGATGAACAGCGGCGCGAAGGCGACCTTGGGCGCGATCTGCAGGCCGAGCAGATACGGCGAAAGAATTTTTTCCAGCAACGTCGACATGCCAAGCACGTAGCCGATTGCCGCGCCGAGCAGGCTGCCGACGATGAAGCCGATGCTGCCGATGAAGAAGGTCGAGGCGAAGTGATAGATCAGCCGCTCGCGCGCGGCCATGCGGCCGGCTTCCGCGATCAGGTCGCTGACGGTCGGGATGATGTAGGATGGCACGCCCAGCGCCGGCGGCAGCAATTGCCAGGTCAGCAGGAAGGCGACACCGAAGGCCAGGCTGCCGAGCGTCACCGCATGGCGCGTGTACCAGGGAATGGTCGGAACCGCAGGCTGAGCGGTCGGCTCGGTGGCCGGCAACCGCAGACCGAGCGCCGAGCTGGCTTCGGGCGCGCTCATGCCACCTTCTCCTCGAGATGCAGCGTTGCCATCAGGCGATCGACATATTGCTTCACCTTGGGCTGATGCATGCGCGCCATCGGATTGTCGCGGTCGGGCAGGTCGACGATGATCTCATCGATGATCCGGCCGGGCCGTTCGCTCATCACCAGAATGCGGTCGGACATCGTTGCCGCTTCCAGCAGGTCGTGCGTGATCAGCACCGTGGTGATGCCTTCCGACGCGATCGTCTGGGCGAAGCTCTTCTGCAGGATCATCTTGGTCTGCGCGTCGAGCGCGGAAAACGGCTCGTCAAGCAGCACGATGGCGGGCTCGATCGCGAGCGTGCGCGCCAGCGCCGCGCGCTGCCGCATGCCGCCCGACAATTGATAGGGATAGCTGTTGGCGAAATCGTCGAGGCGGCAGCGCTTCAGCTCACGCAGCGCGCGCTCGCGCCGCTCGGCCGCGCTGAGCCCGCGGGCTTCGAGGCCGAATTCGACGTTGCTGACGATCGTACGCCACGGCAGCAGCAGGTCTTTTTGCAGCATGAAGCCGACCGACGGGTTCGGCCCGGTGACCGGCGCGCCGTTCAGGACGATCCGCCCCTCGCTCGCACGGTCCAGACCGGAGACCAGATTCAGGATGGTGCTTTTGCCGCAGCCCGACGGACCGACCACCGCGACGAATTCGCCGGCGCGGACGTTCATCGTCACCTGCTCGATGGCGGTGAGCTGCGAGACGCCGTCAGGCGCAAC
Organism: Bradyrhizobiaceae bacterium; assembly: GCA_947481635.1. Classification (GTDB taxonomy): domain Bacteria; phylum Pseudomonadota; class Alphaproteobacteria; order Rhizobiales; family Xanthobacteraceae; genus CANKHJ01. Next base: position 27,660 of record CANKHJ010000016.1, on the reverse strand, counting down.
GAAGCGCTTGGTGACGCTTATGAGGTCAAGCACCGATGCCGTGTTTGGCATATGCCTCGTCCAATGACGCGTTGATCCGCTTCAGCTCGTCGCCCAGCACCGCCGCGCTCCAGGGGCCCGCGGCACCCGAGGGCCGCGCCACATTATCCCGTTGCAGGGCCGCGGCGACCTTCTCGTAATCATGCTCTCCAGTGGCGTAAATCCGCTCCATGGCGGCGGCCAGATCCAGCTCTTGCTGGCTCAGGGGGCGTCCGCGAGACTGGTTCGCGAGCGCAGCGTGCTTGTCTGACATCATGCCAACCTGCTGCATTTTGAAACTTGCGTTCGGTTGTGAACAGGTTAACATGGTCGGATCGAGAGTCAATCACGTGTATCTCGAAACCGTCAGCCAGCGTCTTTTTCCGGAGTTTGCCTGTGAGTGATCCCGCTCCCGAGCCCACGATCCTCCTCACGATCTTTCTGAAACACGACCAGTCGAAGAACCTCGAAGGGATTCAGGCCCACCTCTCCGAGATGGGTTGGTGGGAACGTTTCCCGCCAGCCGGCTGCGAAATCGTCAGTTGGAATGTGGCGATGGGCATCGGCCAGATCGTTACGCTACGACTGCCGGCGCGCCTGCTCAACGTCGTCAACATCGAGATCGAGCGCTCCGCCTGGGGCGTCTTCACCACCGAATTCTATCCCACCTATGATTTCGTCCCCGTGCGCGAGCGACTTGCGCGCGAGTGGCGTCAGGAACGTGACAAACAGCAAGCGGCCGCGAAACCGGCCTGAGTTTCCCTCTCACACCGAAGTGCTTGAAGGAGCCCAGTTGATGAGCATCATCGAAACCCGCAATGTCCGGCGTCTTGCCGCGTCGGCTCTGGCGATCGCAGTCGCCGCGACCATCTCGAGCGCCGCCTCCGCGCAGGAAAAGATCACCTATCTGCTCCCCGCTCCGCCCAGCCTGCCGGCCTTCGCGCCGTGGGTGCTCGCGAAGCATCTCGGCTACTATAAGGACGCCGGCTACGACGTTGAATTCGTGGTCGCGCGCGGCGGCGTCGATGTCGCGAAGCAGGTCGGCGTCGGCAATGCGCCTATCGGCGGCGCAATCGGCGATACGCCGATCATCGTGCGCAGCCAGGGTGTGCCGGTGAAGGTCGTCGGCCTGATGGGCGGCGGCGCGCTGACTGTCGTCGTCGGCCGCAAGGACCGCGGCATCACCAAGCTGGAAGACCTGAAGGGCAAGAAGGTCTCGGTGCTGGCGTTCCAGGACACCACCTATTTCGCCATGCTCGGCGCGCTCGCCACGAAGGGCCTGACTAAGAACGACGTCGACGCGCAGGCGGTCGGCCCGGCCGCCGTCGCCAACTTGGTGATCGCCGGCACCGTCGATGCCTGCGCCTGCACGCCGGACTGGGAAGTCGACGTGAAGGAAGCGCTGCCCGATGCGGTTGCGATTCCGACGCAGGACGCATTCGCCTCGATGGCGCAGGCGATCCTCGCCTCCGATGACGTGATCCAGAAGCGGCCGGAAATGGTGCGCGCGATCGTCAAGGCGACGTTGCGCGGCATGCAGTTCGTGATGGACGACCCGATCAAGGCCGCGGCGGCCTATGTCGAGGCCTCGCCCTCGTTCAAGGGCAAGGAGAAGCTGATCGAGAAGGTGCTCACGAACTACGTGGCGCGCACCTACAAGGGCCAGAGCGAAATCGGCGCCATCGACCCACAGCGTCTTGCGGCGGTGCAGAAGTTCTACCTGAAGGAAGGCTTCATCACTTCCGAGCTGCCGCTCGACCAGCTCTACACCAACGCTTTCATCAAGTAGGCTTCTCCAGTCGATCTGTGGCTCGTCAATGAATTGCTCTCCTCCGCAAGCGGGGGAGAGCAGCCAAGAGACGCGAGGTTGAGACCATGAGGGACAATCCGGAATTCCGCGCCGAGGAACGCGTCAACCAGGGCCTGCTCGGCCAATGGTACGCAGTGTGCAAATCGGTGCAGGTGCGCGATGGTGAGCCGCATGCGGTGAAGGCGCTCGGCCGCGACCTGGTGCTGTGGCGCGACGAGGCCGGCAAGCTGCAATGCCTGGAAGATTACTGCCCGCACCGCGGCGCGCTGCTGTCGCGCGGCGAGGTGCATGACGGCTTCATCGCCTGCCGCTATCACGGCGTTACGCTCGACGGTTCGGGCAAGGTCGTGCGCGTGCCGGCGATGCCGGAATGCGCGCTGGAAGGCCGCCGGCCGGTCACCGCTTATGCGGTCGACGAATCCCGCGACGCGGTGTTTGTCTATTTCCCAAGCCTCGACAAGCCGGACGCGCCGCCGCTGCCGCTGCCTGCCGAATTCACCTCGGACGAATGGACCTCGTTCCTCTGCGTCTCACCCTGGGCCTGCAATTACCGCTACGCGATCGACAATCTCGCCGATCCGATGCATGGCAGCTATCTGCATTCGGACAGCTTCACGCTGGCTTACGGCGCGAAGCAGGATCTGATGCGGATCGACCCGACCCAGGACGGCTTCATCGTCACCCGCACCGCACAGGTCGGCGAGAATTTCGACTGGACCGAGATGGTCACCGAGACCGCGGCGCCCTATTGCCGGCTCGACATCCCCTACCCGCCCAAAGGCGGCCCCGGCGGCCCGTTCCGCATCATCGGCTTCACCACGCCGGTCGACGAGCATAACTGCATCGTGTTCTTCTGGCGCATGCGCAAGGTGTCCGGCACCGCGCGCGAAGCGTGGCGCTTCCTCTACCGCACCTACCTCGACGAGCGGCACTGGCATGTGCTGGAGCAGGATCGCGAGATGCTGGTGAACATGCCGGACGACGCGCGCAAGCGCGAGATGCTCTACCAGCACGACATCGGCGTGACCCGCATCCGCCGCATCATGCTCAACAAGGCCAAGGCCCAGGTGGCCACCGAGGATGCCGCACAGACGCGCTCGGCAGGCTGAGAAGGAAACAACATGGCGTTGAACGGAATCGATCAGGTCACCTTTGGCGTCGCCGATATCGCGGAAGCGAAGCGCTTCCTCGATGACTGGGGCGTGACCCCGGTTTCGGCCAACGCCGATCGCCTGCATTACCAGACCCGGGACGGCAGCGATGTGATCGTGCGCAAGGCCGACGAGCCGTCGCTCCCCGCCGGCCTCGAGCCGGGCAATACGCTGCGCGAATTGATCTGGGGCGCCGAGAGCCAGACCGAACTCGACAAGACGCTTGCCGCGCTCAGGACCAAGGCGAAGGTCGAGACCGGCGCCGACAGCATCCCACGTGTCGTCGATCCGAATGGCCTCACAATCGGTTTCCGCGTCAGCAAGCGCAAAGCCTTCAAGGCCGAAGCGACCCAGGTCAACGCCCCCGGCGCGCCGCGCCGTATCGACCTGCGCTCACCGATCCACGAGCGCGCGCACCCGATCGGCATCGGCCATATCGTCGTGTTCGCGAACGACATCGAGGCGCTGCGCGCCTTCTACATCGACGGGCTTGGCTTCTCGCTGAGCGACGAATATCCCGGCCACGGCTATTTCCTACGCTGCCAGGTCGAGGGCGAGCACCACAATCTCTTCATGCTCAATCGTCCCGGCAAGCCCGGCATCAATCACGTCGCCTTCACGCTCGCCGACATCCACGAGGTGATCGGCGGCGGCATCGCGATGAGCAAGCAAGGCTGGAAGACTGAGATCGGCCCCGGCCGGCATCCGATCTCCTCGGCCTATTTCTGGTATTTCGAGAACCCGCTCTGCGCGCCGCTCGAATATTACGCCGACGAGGATCACTGCACCGCAGACTGGAAGCCGGGGAAGCACGAGCGCAAGCCGGAGAACTTCGCCGAATGGGCGATCGCCGGCGGCATCGACGGCAAGACACGCCGTCAAGTCGTGGCGCAGGACAATTCAGGCCGCGGCCACGCGTCATAACCTGCCGTCGTTCCGGAGCGCACCGCAGGTGCGAACCCGGAATCTAGGCCAAATATCGACGCGCGTATCTGGATTCCGGGTTCGATGCTTTGCATCGCCCTGGAATGACGGCGCTAGACTATCGAATTGTTAACCACGACCGGGATCGCGTTCACCGAATCTTGTGGAACGGGCGTTTAGATTGAGGTCCGTTCCGATCAAGGATCTCCGCTTCCATGGCATCGATGCTTCCCCGGCTGCTGATTGTCGATGACGACAACATTCAGCGCATGATCACCGTCAAGGTCGCCGACGCTGCCGGCTATGAAACCGACGGCGCCGCCTCTTTCGAGGAGGCACTCGTCCTGCTGCGGGAACGCGCCTATGATTGCCTGACGCTCGACATCATGCTCGGCAAAGACACCGGCATCGATATCTTACGCGTGTTGAAGGAATTGCGCAGCCGGGCGCACATCATCCTGATCAGCGGATCGCATGGCGACATCCTGATGATGGCGCAGAATGTCGGCCGTCTTGCGCATCTGAACATGGGCGAGCCGATGTCCAAGCCGATCGATTTCGAGGTCTTGAAACAGACGCTGACCGCGCTCAAGCTCAAGCGGCCGGGCGCGCTGCCGGTCCACAGCGCCGCCTGACGAAGCGCCTAGCTGAAGAACCGGTTCTTCGGCCGCGGCAGGCCGAGATTTTCGCGCAGCGTCTTGCCTTCATATTCGGTGCGGAATAATCCGCGCCGCTGCAATTCCGGAATGACGCGCTCGCAGAAGGCGTCGAGCCCGCCGGGCAGATGCGGGAATTGGACGGTGAAGCCGTCGCTGCCTTCCGAGACCAGCCACTCCTCCATCTCGTCGGCGATCATCTTCGGAGTGCCGAGCATCGCGAGCCCCGCGAAACCGCTGAGCCGTTGCGCCAGTTGCCGCACCGTCAGGTTCTCGCGCTTGGCCAGCGCGATCGTGCTCTCGCGTCCGCTCTTGCTCGCGTTGGTTTCCGGAATATCCGCTGGCAGCAACCCGTCCGGATCGAAGCCGGACGCATCGGTGCCGAGCGCGATCGACAGCGCGCCGATGCCGTTCGCATAATGCACCTTGCTGTCGAGCAGCGCGCGCTGCTCGCGCGCCTGTTCGAGCGAGTCTCCGACGAACACCATGCAGCCCGGCAGGATCTTGATATGCTCGGGATTGCGCCCGACCTTTGCGGCGCGTGCCTTCACGTCGGCATAGAAGCTCTTGCCGTCGGCAAGGGTGCGCTGGCCGGTGAACACGGCTTCCGCGGTCTCGGCGGCCAGCTGACGGCCGGAATCCGACGCGCCCGCCTGTACGATCAGCGGCCAGCCCTGGATCGGTCGCGCGATGTTCAGCGGGCCGCGCACCGAGAGATATTGTCCCTTATGGTTGAGCACATGCATCTTGTCCGGATCGACATAGATGCCGCTCTCCACGTCGCGCGTGAAGGCATCGTCGGCGAAGCTGTCCCACAGCCCGGTGACGACCTCGTAGAACTCGCGGGCGCGCTTGTAGCGCTCGCTGTGCTCCATGTGCTCGTCCATCCCGAAATTCAGCGCCGCATCGGGATTGGAGGTGGTGACGATATTCCAGCCGGCGCGCCCGCCGCTGATGTGATCGAGCGAGGCGAAGCGGCGCGCGATATGATACGGCGCATCGAAGGTGGTCGAGCCGGTCGCGACCAGGCCTATATGTTCGGTGACGCTCGCGAGCGCCGACAGCAGTGTGAACGGCTCGAACGACGTGACCGTATGGCTGCGCTTGAGCGCCTCGACCGACATGTTCAGCACGGCCATGTGGTCGGCCATGAAGAAGGCGTCGAACTTCGCGCGCTCCAGCGTCTGAATGAAACGCTTGTAATGGCCGAAGTTGAAATTCGCATCCGGATAGGCGCCGGGATAGCGCCACGCCCCAGCGTGGAGACTCACCGGCCGCATGAATGCGCCGAGACGAAGCTGACGTGGATTGGTCATGGCTGATTGAAGATTGTTGTTGAAGGGCGAGTGGTTCGGCCCGTGATCATACAACAATCCAGCGCGGCGCGAGCCCTCTCACATCGGCTAGCGGCATCGTGATCGGACGAAAAAGATTATGCTTCGGCGCGCCCTGAAATGAGAACGAACCAGGCTCTGGCCGGCGCTACATGCTCAGGCCGGCATCGACCACGACCATCTCGCCGGTGATCATCTCGGTGCCATAGGCCAGGAACAGGATCACGTCGGCATAATCCGACGGCGCGCCGATTCGTTTCAGCAGCGACTTGTCGAGCGAGTGCGCTTTCTGCTGGTCGGTCCAGTCGAGCCATGGGCTGTCGACCGCGCCGGGCGCGATGCAGTTCACGCGCACCTCCGGCGCCAGCGCCCGCGCCAGATTCCGCGTCAGGCTCGCCACCCCGGCCTTGGACGCCGAATAGGCCATGCTGCTGCCAGCCCCGCCCAGCGCCGCGATCGAGGCGGTGTTGACCACCGCACCCCTCGCCGCCTTCAACGCCGGCGCCGCGGCCTTGGTGCAGCGGAATACGCCGACCAGGTTGGTCGAGAGGATCGCGTCCCACATCTCGTCGGTCACGAGGTCGAGCCGCGCGGGGGGCACCGTGGTTCGCGTCGCCGGCGTGCCGGCATTGTTGACCAGGAGATCGAGCCCGCCGAGATCGGCGACCGCCCGCTCCACCATTTTCTCGGTTGCGCCCGGCACGCCGACGCGGCCCGGCGCGCCGATCACCTTCAGCCCTTCGGCTTGCAGAGCGGCGATGACTTCGGGGCCGCGCGGATCGTCGGGAAGATGATTGATCGCGACCGTCGCGCCGCAACGGGCGAGCATCGTCGCGGTTCCGAGCCCGATGCCGGATGCGGCTCCGGTCACCAGCGCCTTCTGGCCGGACAGGTCGTATTGAACGCGACGGGGCATCTCAGGCTCCTGATGGACTCGTCACGCGGAAATACGGACGCGTCCTATCTTAGCCTGCCCTCAAATCACTGACAAAGAGCCGGCATCACGCGGTCGCCTGGAGATTGCCCGCGGCAGCCCGCCGCGAACCGCTGTTTCCCCACACCTGACGGGCGGTCTCCACGACCAGTTCAAGCTTGCGCTTCTGCTCATCCTCGGTCAGCAGGTTGCCCACGATGTCCGAGGCGAAGCCGCATTGCGGGCTGATCGCAAGCTGTTCCAGCGGGACGTGTTTCGCGGCCTCGTCGATCCGGCGTTTGAGCTGGTCCATTGTCTCGATCTCGGCGATCTTGGAACTGATCAGGCCGAGCACCACCACCTTGCCTTTCGGCACGAAACGGAGCGGCTCGAAATTGCCGGATCGCGGGCTGTCATATTCCAGCAGAAAACGGTCGGACGGCAATTCGTTGAACAGCCGCTCGGCGATGGCGTCGTAGGAGCCCTCACGGTGCCACATGCTGCGGTGATTGCCGCGGCAGAGATGCAATCCGAACGTCACCTTGTCGAAGCCACGCGTGATCGCGGCATTGGCGGCGATCGACTTCGTCATGTTCACGGCCGGGTCTTCGCCGCGGTCGCGCATGATCTTCAGTGACGGCTCGTCGACATAGGCGGTGTAGCCCGGCTCGTCGATATGGACATAGCGGCAGCCGGCGTCGGCCAATTTCTGGATCATCTGGCGCTGCACCGCGACCACGTCGGCAAAGAATGCATCCGCGTCGCGATAGACCGCTTTGGAGCCCTCATGCGCGAAGCGCTGGAAGATGCGGTCCGGCCCCACCAGCGTGACCTTGACCGGAACCCGCGTCATCGGCTGGACGCGGATGAATTCTTCCAGCGGGAGATTGCGCCCGAGCGACAAGCGCTCGACCACCGGCCGCCGGGTCTGGATCGCCGGTCCATTGCCGTACAGATTGGGAATTTCCCAGCGCTGCATCGGTGTCGCGCCTTCGGTGCGGGATTTCACCTCCCGGACCGTCGCAGCGGGCGCGTCGAAGCCTTTCACCGAGGCGCCGAAGCCGTCCTGGAAATTCAACCGGCTGATTTCGCCGTCGGTGACGACCTCCAGGCCGGCATCCTCCTGCATACGCACCAGCGCCGCGACACACTCCTTTTCGACCCCGGCAAAATCATCCGCCCCCAGCGTGCCCGCTTCAAATTCTTCGCGCGCGCGCCGCCACCGGCTGGGCCGCAGCAGGCTGCCAACGACGTCGGTGCGGATTGCGGCTAACGCCTTCATGTCAGTCTTCCCTGTCAACGATCACACGTAGTCTTGGAGGCTACCGGCCGAGGGAGGAAGCCGCGAAACATGCATCAATCTGTTGCGCGGTTCGGAACAATGGCGCGAGCCAGGTTGCCCGCTACCAATCAGTGATTTCCGCCGGAGACATTGAGCGTCTCGCCGGAGATGTATTGATTGCGCGGCGACACCAGGAAGCAAACCGCGCCGGCGATGTCCTCGCCGGTCGCGGGGCGTCCCATCGGGATCGATCCGGTGATGGCGAATTTCTGTTCCTCGGTCATCGCCCGATAGCGTTGTGTGATCCGCGCGTTTTCGCCCGGCAGCGTGAAACCGGGCGCGACGACATTGGCGGTGATGCCGTGAGGACCGAGATCCTTGGCCAATTGCTTGGTGAAGCTGACGATCGCGCCCTTGGCGGTGATGTAAGGCAGCCGCAGCCGCACGCTGCTCGCCGCCTGCGGTCCGAAAATACCTTCCTTCAGGCCGGACGAGATGTTGACGATACGGCCATACTTCGCCCGCTTCATTCCGGGCACCAGCGCGCGGCAGAAGCGGAACGCGCTGCCGAGATTGAGCGAGAGAATTCCTTCCCATTGGTCGTCGGTCAGATCCTCGACGTCGAGCACCTGGGTGTCGCCGCTGCCGCCGACATTGTTGACCAGGATCGATGGCGCGCCGAGCGCGGCCTCGATCTCACGGCAGGTCTGTGTGACCTGCTCCGCCTTGGTCACGTCGCAATGCCAGGCGGCGAAACGCTGTCCGGCACCGGCGGCAACCGCCTTCAACTCGTCCAGCGCCGCGGGTTTGATATCGATAATGACGACATCGGCGCCGCCGGCGGCAAGACCCAGCGAAATGGCCTTGCCGATGCCGTCAGCGCCGCCGGTGACGACGGCGACCTGACCGGCAAACTCCGGCGTCGCACCATCCGGCATCCGCTAGGCCGCCTTTTCGAGGTCGATGCCGTCCTGGAACGACGCCACCACCCGGGCGAATTCGACCGGCTGTTCTCGGAAAGGGAAGCTGCCGGCGCGGTTGATCAGGTGGAACTGGGTGGCGTGCTGCTTTTCCGCGATCACCTTGAACAACACGTAGCCGCCTTCGCGAGCCGCTTGAGGATCGTGGCTGCTCCAGACCAATTGCGTCGGCACCGACAGGCCGTCGCCACGCAAAGCCGCCCAGATTTTTCCCTTGGTCGCGTTGATCCCGAAATTCCGCGCGCGCGCTTTCTCGTCCTTCATCGCGGCGACAGCATCGGCATGCGGCTTCCCGCCGGCGGCCGCGACACTGGCGCCCAGCAGCGCGTCGTCGATGTGCTCGTGGGAATAAGACACACGCTCGAACACCCAGCACTGCGAATCCCGGCTCCACAGCGGCAGCGGCACCGGATCGAACAGGATGTCGTTCAGGCTGTCGCCATTGGGCGGCGACATCGGGCTCGCAACGATCGCCAGCGATCGCAATTTCTTCGGCGCGGTGGTTGCCAGCCGCAGCCCGATGAATCCACCAAGATCGTGACCGACCAGATGGACGCTGTCGATCGACAGCGCGGCGAGCACCGCCAGCAGATGCTCGCTGAGTTTCTCGACCGTCAACACATCCGGCGCGCCCAAGTCGCTTCCACCGGTACCGGGAAGATCGATCGCAATGACCGGCCGGCCGGCCGCCAGATATGGAATCGCGCGATCCCAGATGTGGCTGCCGCTCGCAATCGGCGACACGCCGGCACGGCCGCCATGGACCAGCAGCACCGGCTCGCCGCTCGCGGGGCCGGCACGAAGCAGCGAGACCTTGCGGCCGGCTGCGGTGATTTCACTCTTTGTCGATGTCATGGCTGTCACCTTACACGCCGGCGTTCTGGACGAAATGCGCAAGCAGCGCGTTGAACCGCTCGGGGTGCTCCCGATATGAAAAATGGCCGGCCTCATTGAAGATATTCAGCGTGGTGCGCCGGTTATGGGCGGCGATCAGGTCGAACACGTCGAAGCAGCCTTCGGGGATGACGGTCGGATCGTTCTGGCCCCAGACGATCTGGGTCGGCCGCTGCAGGCGACCTTCGCGAATCCAGCCCAGCGTCTCACGCTTCTGGGTCGCGAGTTCCGGCGTGAAATAGCGCCCGCCCGCCCCCTCATCGACCATCTTCTGCACGCCGACGCGATACTTCGGCAGGTTGAGAACCTCCATGACGTTGTCGATCCATTCTTCCGTCACCACCTTCGGATCGAATGAATAGCCTTCGTAGATCCAGCGCGCGCTCTCGCGGCTATAGGCCGGATACGGCGAATTGGAGAGCGCCACTTCATTGGTGCTGACGCGCGGCGACAGCGTGCCGCTGCTGACGATGGTGAGCGACCGTACCAAGTGCGGATATTCAAGCGCGAGCCGGGTGCAGGCATAGCCGCCGCGCGAATGGCCGACGAGATGCACCGGCGGCAGTTTCATCGCCTCGATGAATGCCGCCGCGTGGCGTACCACCGACGCCATGGTGTAATCCTCATTGCGGACCGGATTGTCGGTGAAGCCCTGGCCGATCTTGTCGAAAGCAATGACCTTGAAGCGTTCTGAGAGCGGCAGGAAATTCAGGCTCCACACCTGCGCGCTCGAAGCGGAATCCGACGAACCGAAATTGCCGCCATAGATGAACACGATCGGTTCACCTGCGCCGGCTTCGTAATAGCGCGTGTTGATGCCCTGAACGTCGATCTGCTTCGGCGCGGGCAGCTTCTTGCCCTTGGCCGTGGAGAGTTTCACTGATGACACGATCATGGTCCTCGCTTCGACGATACGGATTGTGATGGACGGAATTCGGTAATGGCGGCCTCATCGGCGAGCGCCAGCAACTCCAGCAGGGAATCGTCCGACTGCGCGCGCGTTCCTGCCTCGATCTCATGGATCATGGTGCAGACCCGGTCGAGCATCCGGCAGGGCAGCCCGCGGCTGTTCCCGAGACGCACGACCGGCACCAGTTGCGCGTCGATCTCGGTGCGGCGCCGATGGACATTGAGGTCGCGCCACATGCCGGAATGCGGCTTCGCATTCGGCCCCGCGGCATTGGCGGACGCGATCAGGCCTTCTCGGGCCGCGTCAGGGTTCTGCCCGAACCGGAACGATGTGAGTGCGAAGTTGTCGTAGCTTTCAGGCACGATATCTTCCGCATCGGCGACTGCCATGAGCTCGCCAGCCAGTTGGTACCAGACCGGGAAAAAGCGCGGATCCTTGAGCAGCACCGCAAGCGGCGACATGCCGACGGCGGTGCCGTAGAGGATCGCCACGAAGCCGAGCTTGCCCCACAGGAACGCATCGATCCGGTCGGTCGCGACTGCGTCCGGCTCGAAAATGCGGATCAGATCGACGATATCATTCAGCCGCGCATCGATGGCGCTGCCCGGCTTCCCGACTGCGAGGTCGCCGCGCTTGCCGAAGCGGACATGTCCCGGCTCGAGCACATCCGCGGCGAAACCGACCATGCCGGCATAGACCCGATCATGTCCGACCACCGCGCCGACATCGGCGTAACACAGCCCGTTCTGCAACGTGATCACGCTGGCGTCGGGCTTCAGGTGATCCTTCAGAGCCTTTGCCGCCTCGGTCGAGTGATGCGCTTTCACCGCGACGATGGCGAGCGGCCAGGTCCCGCGCAGGTCCTCCGGCGAGGAGACGGCCACCCTGGCCGTGAATTGATCGACCGGCCCTGAAATGCGCAGCCCATGCGCCGCGATCGCCTCGCGGTGCGCCGCCGCGGTGTCGACGCAGGTCACGCGGTGCCCAGCGCGGGAAAGATAAGCCGCCACGGTGGCGCCGATCGCACCGGCGCCCCAGACCAGGATGTCTCGCGCTGCGGCGCCTGCGACTGTCATGACGATCAGCGCCCGTCCGCGGTTGACGCCACGACCAGCGCCTGCGGCGGCCGCCGCAACAGCCCACCGCGTTTCGCCGACAGCACCTTCGGCTGGAACAGACGCGACAGCGGCCGCAGGATGAGCGCGTCGCCGACCGCGACAAACAGCACGATGGTGAGGCAGATCGCGATGATGCTGTCGACGCTGCCGAAGTCCTGCGCCCATTGCAGCATGTAGCCGAGCCCGGACCGACCGCCGAACAGCTCCGCGATGATGCTGATTTTCCAGCACACGCCGTAGGAAATCCGCGCGCCGGCGATGATGAAGGGGCTGAGGATCGGCAGTTCGATGCGCCAGAAGATCGGCCAGGACCGCCGGCCGAAGCTGCGCCCCATTTCCACCTCTTCCTGTCCGATCTCCTTGCAGCCCTCGATCACGTTGACAAGGCAGAATGGAAAGATGATCAGCGTCTGCACCAGCATGATCGCCGAGCTGGTGAGGCCGAACCAGATGGTGCCGAGGATGGCCCAGATGATCGCCGGGAATGAATTGAAGAACGGCACCAGCACGTCGTCAACGATGCCGCCGGTCCACGGCACGTAGCGCGGCAACAGGCCGAGCGCCGTGCTAACGATGGTCGCCACGATAACCGCAAGGATGACGCGACTACCGGTCGCCGCGGCATGGCCCCAGAATTCAGCGTCAGTGCTGAGCCGCACCAGCTCCCAGAACACCTTCACCGGAGACGGAAACACGTTGGCTGGAAGCTGCGCCGCGGTCAACCACCACGCGGCAATCGCCGCGACGACGAACAGCTCTGCGACGACGCGCTGCCCGAGGATCTTTTTGGCAGAGGACCAGGATTTCCTGGCGCGAGCGTCAGGAGAGTTCATAACGTCTCCTCAGGCGGCGCTGGATCGTATCGAAGATAATGCGGTCGGTGACGTAAACGACGATCAGGATCAGCGCCGCCACCGCGAATACCATGTCGGTCCAGAAGCGCTGGCGCGCGATATTGATCAGCGTGCCGAGGCCGGAGGATCCGCATAGCAGCTCGGCGACCAGCACGACCTGCCAGCCGATTCCGAAACAGAGCCGGATGGTTGCAAACAGATACGGGAACATCATCGGCAGGATGATGAGAAAAATCTGCCGCCATGAACTGCGGCTGAAGCTCATTCCCATTTCGATGATTTCGCGGTTGAGCTCGCGCAGGCCGGCGCCGGCATTGATGATGGCGAATGGCAGCAACGCGACCGCGGTGGCGAAAATCACCGCGCTTTCATTCACGCCGAACCAGATCAAAGCGAGGAACGCCCAGCCGATGCCGGAAAAGGAATTAAGGAACGGCGTCAGCCGCCCATAAATCGCCAGGTCGAAAATCGCGAAATAATGCCCCACCAGCGCGATCGTGACACCGAGCGTGAACGAGATCGCCACCCCGACCAGCACATGGATCAGCGAGGTGATCGCATAGGCGATATAGCGCTGGTCGCTCCACAGCTCGATGAACCGGTTGAACACCCGCGCCGGGCTCGGGATCAGCACCGGCGGCATATAGGCGGAGTAGACCTGCCAGCCGATCAGGACCAGCGCGAGGAAAATGAACGTCGCCAGCCGGCGCGCCAGCAGGGGGGACAGCCAGGCGCCTGGAGGCTTGGGCGGCAAAGACGGCGTGAGAACCGACATTGAAAGCCTGTAAACGGCTACGCCGTCCGTGGAGGAGCTCCTCCACGGACGGAGCAGCCTAACCTGATTACTGCATCACCGCGCCGGACCAGACGATCTCATCCGCGCTCGCGGGGGCCTTCTTGATCATCCCGTATTTGGCGCCGGTTTCCCAGGCCTTCATCATAACCTGCTTGTCGGTGGCGCCGAGCGCGAGCGGCATCTGGGCGAAGGTGTTGAACCAGGCCTGCACGTCGGCCTTTTCCATCTTGTATTTCGGCGCCACGGCCGCGAAGACCTCATCCTGGTTCTTGACCGCATACTCGGCGGACGCCTTCAGCAGCTTGCCGGCAGCGACATAGGCCTGAGGGCGCTTCGCCAGTTCGGGCTCGTAGGCGAGCATGAACAACGACGGCATCGGCCCGCCAAACATCGTCTGGAGCTCCTTCGAGCCATGGACGACGGAGCGATACGCGCCGCCTTTGGTCAACGTGTAGGACGGCACATTGCTGAACGCCGCGGCGTCGACCTTGCCCGACTGCAGCGCGGCTTCGAACTGCGCCGCCGGCATTTCGACGAATTTGAAATCGCCACCGACGATATCGGCATTCATCTTGAAGCGCTCGCTGATCACCCAGCGGACCGAGATCACATTCTGCGCCTCGCCCGAGACCACGGCGATGGTCTTGCCCTTCAGGTCCTGGATGGTCTTGTAGGGCGAGTCCTTCATCACCCAGAAGTCGGCGCTATGCCCGTCGGGATGGTAGCGCAGCAAGGTGCTGACGATCTTCACCGGGATGCCGCTCTCGCGCATCTGCGGGATCGCGAGCACGCCATTCGGGATCATGTTGAACTGCGCGGTCATGGCCGCCTGCATCAGCGCCGGGATCGACGAGACGCGTTCGACCTTGATCGTCACGCTCGGATCCGTGACCTTGCCGTTTTCGATCGCCCAGACGACGGCATCATATCCCGGGTCCGGAAGCGAACCATAGGTGATCACTTCCTGAGCGCCGGCCGGCAGTGCGGCAACGCCGAGGGCGACGCCCACGACAACCGCCCCGACTCGTCTCCTGAACTGCGCGTACATGGTCATTTCCCTTGTGGTGGTGTTTAGGATGCAATCGCTTCGCCGTCGGTGACGCCCAGCAGATGCTTCAGCCGGCTCCGCGCCGCCTGCAATTCCGCCGAATTCGGATTTCGTGGACGGGCAGTCTTGATCTCGACCGTCTCGAGCATCCGCGTCGGCTTGGCCGAGAGCACGACGATGCGATCTCCGAGTTCGAGCGCCTCATCGATCTCGTGGGTGACGAACACGATGGTCTTGCCGGTCTTTTTCCAGATCTCGATGATCTCGGTCCGCATCCGGCGCCGCGTATGCACATCGAGCGCGGAGAACGGTTCGTCCATCAGCACGATGCGCGGATCGACCGCAAGCGCGCGCGCGATCGAGACGCGCTGGCGCTCGCCGCCGGACAGCATCGCGGGCGATTTATGGGTGTCGCGGCCGAGTCCGACGAGATCGAGCAAAGCGGCCGCCTTCTCGCGCATGTCGGCGCGGCTGCGCTTGCTGCCGAAACGGAGCTGCTGCCCAAGGATCACATTCTCCTCGGCATTGCGCCACGGCAACAGTCGCGGGGATTGGAAGACGTAGGCGATCTCCTGCCAGGATTCGGCCGCAGGCGCGCCGGCCACCATCACGCTGCCGGTATCGACCCCCAGCAGGTCGCCGACGACGCGCAGCAGCGTCGACTTGCCGCAACCGCTCGGACCCAGGATGCAGAGGAATTCGCCGTCAACGACCGAAAACGACAGCCGGTCGTAAATGACCTCCGGCCCGAAGGCGATGCTGACATTCTCAAGCGCGATGATTTCATTCATGGGGTCAAAGACTACGTCTCGGGATTGAACTCTCCAAAGCGACGAATTCGCATCAGAGTGTTGCAAGGCCCTGAACAATCAACCGGAAGCGTTCAGAGCCAGGCTGTTGGTCATGACCTTCGCGCACCGGGCCGGCGACGGGAATGACTATGGGAGCCGTCAAAAGAGTCGACCACGTACCGATATCTGCAACAACAGAAAAGAAGTGAGCCTCGTCCCAACTTAGCGTTATGGCCCTTCCCGGC
This sequence comes from Bradyrhizobiaceae bacterium, assembly GCA_947481635.1. GTDB lineage: Bacteria > Pseudomonadota > Alphaproteobacteria > Rhizobiales > Xanthobacteraceae > CANKHJ01. The sequence goes on along the minus strand of CANKHJ010000016.1, from coordinate 11,936 downwards.
AGCACCCGCAGGACCGCATCGGCTTGACAGGACTACCGCCCGGTACGACAGATGGCCCATCGTTTGTTGCGTATGATTAAACAATAGGCGCGCGATGGACCGTTTTCGCACGATGCAGACCTTTGTCCGCGTTGCTCGCGCCGGCAGCTTCACCACCGCGGCGAGCCAACTGGGATTGTCGCGCGCGCTGGTCTCGCGGCATATCTCCGATCTCGAGGCGCGCCTGGGCGTGCGGCTGCTCAACCGCTCGACGCGCACGCTGAACCTGACCGAGGAAGGCCTCGCCTATGTCGAGTTCTGCGAGCGCGTGCTCGGGGAGATCGAAACCAACGAGCGCTCGGTCGCACGCGCTGGTACGGTGCCGATCGGCACGCTGAACATCACGGCGCCCAAATCCTTCGGCTCGCTGCATCTCGCCGACGCGGTCATCGCTTTCGCACAGTCCGAGCCGCGCATCAGGGTCTGCCTGACACTGGACGATTTCACCTTTCGGCCGCATGACTTCGTCGAGGGCGGACAGGACGTCGCAATCCGCACCGCCGAGATCCGCAACTCCTCGGTGATCGCGAAGCGGATCGGCTCCTTCAAGACATTGCTCTGCGCGGCGCCTGACTATCTTGAAAAGCATGGACATCCCAAGGAGCCCGGCGAGCTGGTGCGTCATGCCTGTCTCGCCCACCTCAACTTCACCAGCGACGACCGTCATTGGCGCCTGAAAGGACCGCGCGGCGTCATTTCCGTGAAAGCGGAAGGTCCGTTTCTGTCAAACAGCGCGCTGGTTCTGCGCCGCGCAACGCTCGCCGGCCAGGGCATCGCCAAGCTGCCGCAATACTGCATCACGCAGGATCTGGAGGCCGGCACGCTGGTCCCTGTATTGCCGCACTACAAGGCGCCGGAGCTGCCGATCTTCGTCGTCCATCCGCAGGCGACGCTGGTGCCGAAGAAGGTCCGTCTGTTCGTCGATTTCCTGGCCAAATGGTTCGGCAGCCGTCCCGGCTGGGACCACGAGGCTGCATTGCCGCCGAACGAGACGCCGAAGGTGATCAATATCCGCACGCGCAAACGAGCTGCGCAACGCGGGTGATACTCTTGCCTCGCCCCGCAAGCGGGGAGAGGTGACCGTCACCGAATTTACGCTTTCGCCTGCCGCTGCAACGCCCACTCCGCCACATCGCGGCTGCGCGCATAGAACACGTCGTCGTGCTTGCGGACATAATCCAGACAGCGCCGGATCGTGCTCGACATCGTCGGACGCCCGGCCATGTGGGAATGCAGCGTCATGCTGATCCACTTCGGACATCCCGCCTCGCCTTCGCGATAGAGCTGGTCGAAGGTCTCAGTGAAATTCTCAAAAAATACCGAGGTCGGGTTGGCCGGGAAGATCCAGGTCGAGATGTCGTTGGTGAAGAGGTTGGTGCGCGGCAACGTCACGAACGGTCCGGCCTTGGTCTGCTGCACGAAGGGCAGATCGTCACTGGCGTCATCGCCGACCCAGATATAGCCCTGCTCGGCCAGCAATTCGTTGGTCATGTCGGAGCCGCTCGACCCCGGGCTGGTCCAGCCGACCGGACGAATGCCCGTGATCTCCGTCAGGGTTGCGGTGCAGCGCGCGATCTCCGCGCGTTCCTGTTCCGGCGTCGCGTCCTTGGCGTAGACGTCGTTGGCCCAGCCATGGCCGAGCACTTCGTGCCCCTCCTGCGCGAAGGTTCGCACGATGTCCGGATTGCGCTCGGCTGCGAGGCCGTTCGACGAGATCGACGACTTGAGGCCGTATTCGTCGAGGATATTCATGATGCGCCAGATACCGGCCTTCCAGCCATAATCGCCATAGGACAGCGAGAACCGGTCGAGCTGTCCGCGGCTGGCGACGAAATTGACCTGACTCTGCTTCTCGAACGCCTCGAACGGAACGCCGATTGTGAAGGCGATCTTCTGCTGGCCGGGCCAGCTCCATTCACGAGGAAATCGCATCTTGGTCATTGGGGCTCCTGAAATCTTGAAATCTAGAATGTCGGCGGCGTGCAGGCGCTGATCACCTCGCACGGCTCCGGACCGACGCAGCGAAACCGATGCGGCCGGCGGCTGTCGAATGAATAGGCGTCGCCAGGGCCAAGGATCCGCCGCTCGCCATCGACGCTGACCTCAAGCCGCCCGCGCACCACGACGCCGCCCTCTTCGCCATCATGGGTCAAGGGAATCCGTCCGGTATCCGCGCCGGGCTCGTAGCGTTCTTTCAGGATCTGCAGTGCATTGCCAGTGAGATGCGCCCCGACCTGACGATATGAGATCGCGCCCTTGCCGATCTCGGTCAGATCCTCGGCACGATAAAACGCCTGCCGCTCATGCGACGGCGTGATCGAGAAGAACTCCGCGAGGCCGATCGGGATGCCGTCGAGGATGCGCTTCAACGCACCCACCGACGGATTGACCTGGTTGGATTCAATCAGGGAGATCGTGGAATTCGTCACGCCGGCGCGTTTGGCCAGTGACCGCTGCGACATGGCCTTTTGCATGCGCACGAAGCGGAGACGTTCTCCGATATCGACGGTCAAGTCACTGCTCCATCACGCCGCAGGCGTTGCGCCTGTCAGCTTCCCGACGATTCCTTGTCCAGCTTGAGCGCCCACTCGGCGATGTCGCGCTTGCGGGCGAAGAACACGTCGTTGTGCTGCTTGGCATAGGCGATGCATTTGCGAATGGTCGGGATCAGCGTCGGCCGCCCGGCCATATGCGCGTGCAGCACGATCTCGATCCATTTCGGCGCGCCGCGCTCGCCTTCCGAATAGAGCTCGTCGAAGGTGTCCTTGAACTGCTCCCAGATCACCGATGGCGGATTTTTGCCGGCGATCCAGATGCTCAGGTCGTTGGTCGGCGTGTTGACGCGCGGCAACGCCACCACCGGCCCGTTCTTCGTGGTCTTGACGTAGGGCAGATCGTCGTCGGCCTCGTCGCCGTTCCAGATATAGCCTTCGCCCGCGAGGAAACCGAGCGTGTTGGCCGATCCCGCGCTGCCTGGACTGGTCCAGCCCACTGGGCGGACGCCGGCAGCATCCGTGATCGCCTTGGTCACCCTCCGGATTTCGGCCAGCTCCGCATCCGGATCGTCCTCGTTGGACAACACGTCGTTTTCCCAGCCGTGACCGACCGGCTCGTGGCCGGCATCCGCGACCGCGCGGATCGCATCAGGATAGAGCTCGGCCGCGCGGCCATTGATCGACATGCTGCCCTTGAGACCGGTCTCGTCGAGCAGATCGAGGATGCGCCACACACCGGCCTTCGCGCCGTAGCGCGCATACGACAGCGAGAAGTGATCGACGCGCCCCGGCCGGCCTTCCTGGGTGTATTGGCTTTTGAACTTGAACGCCTCAAGCGCGAGGTTCACAGACATGGCGATCTTGGCTTGCTTCGGCCATGACCATTTTCGCGGGTAGCGCATCGCGGCTGGCATCGGGGATTCCTTTGAACGTTCCGGCTTCGGTTACAGCGTGAATTCGGGTTCGGCCTTGATGTAATGGGCTTCCATCTGCGGCCTGAATTTTTCCATCAGCGCATGATTGAGATGCGCGGGCGCGCGCTGATCGTCCGGCAGCAATGGCTTGTATTCCACACCGCCGAGCTCATTCTTGAAGCTGTCCTTGGTCTGTGCGACCAGCGCGTTGTTCTGGAAATACTCGATCACCGAGGCAGCGAGCGCCTTCGCGCCCACCAGCCCTCCCTTGTGGGCGATCGACGTGGCGAGCGCCGCGCCGGCGGTCCAGTGATGGAACGGCAGATGCGGCACATTGCCTGGAAACCAGATACGCCCCATCGGCACCTTCCAGGATACGTCGCCGCAATCATTCGATGCCGCGATCTGGATCGCTGGACCTTTGAGTGGCAGCACCGCCGGCCGCAATCCGATCTCCGGCATCTTGGCCTGCTGCTGCAGGCTGCGCGCGAAGACATTCTCCTGCTCGGTCCAGACCGGCATGCCGATGGCTTCGACGTTACCCTGGATCACTTCCGCGATGGTCTGGTTCAGCCGCACCGGCCACACCGCCGCGCGCACGTCGATGGACAGTTCGCAATTGGCCATCATCGCCGCGCCCTGCGCGATCTTCTGCGCCCGCTCGAACAGCGCCCGCGAGCCTTCGGCCGTCGGGTCGCGGAAATACCACCAGCACGCCGCCAACGAAGGGATCACGTTCGGCTGGTCACCGCCTTTGGTGATCACGCGATGCATCGTCATCGTCGGTTTCATGTGCTCGCGGTATTGCGCGAGACCGACATCCATCAGCACCACCGCATCGAGCGCGTCGCGCCCCTTCCAGGGATTGACCGCGGCGTGCGCGGTCTCGCCGCGGAAGGTGAATTCGGCCGATATGGCTGCGCTCTGGATGATGCCGTAATCGGTCCCGAACTTGTCCAGCACGTGGTCGTGGAACGCGAGATCGACGTCGTCGAACAGGCCGTCACGCACGAAATACGGCCGGCTCAGCAATTGCTCCTCGGCCGACGCTCCGAAAATCTTCAGCGTACCGGGAAGCGAGAATTTCTCCATCGCGTAGCGGATCGCCAGCGCCGACGTGATCATCACCGCGGCGTTGGTGTTGTGGCCCTCGCAATGCCCCGGCGCGTCGGGAACGATCTCGGCGCGCTCGGCAACGCCCGGCTTCTGGCTGTTCGATGGGTTGGCGTCATACTCGGTATGGATGGCGATCACCGGCTCGCCGCGCCCATAGGTCGCCAGGAACGACGTCTGAAATCCGGAAATGCCGCGCTGGACGGTGAACCCGTGCCGCTCGAGGATCGAGGTCATCAGCCCGGCGGTCCGGGTCTCCTGCACGCCCAACTCGCCGAAATAGAAAATCGAGTCGTTCAGCGTGATGAAAGCGCGGTCGTTCCGATCGACGAAATCGGCCGCGAATGATTTTGCCGGTTCGCGAAATGGTGAGTTCACGGCCTATCCTGCCACAATGGTCTCGACCGGCGGCCGGTTGGCCGCCGCGAGCGATGAGAGCGTTGCAGGATTTGAACCACGGTGCATAAACCGCAACAACGGAAAAGAAGTACCGCGCGGCACAACCAAACGTTATTTTCAGACACCCGGCAGGCGCGCCCGCTTGGCAAACGGCATCACGCACGCGCCCGCGCGGCGACTTTCGGGAGGCGATGCGGCCGCTTCGGGGGTGCATCAGGCTGTGACCTCGTCCGCGAGCCCTGCACCGTTTCAAAGCGTTGAGCCTCGACCCGAACCGGGACCAGTTCACGCTCCACCAGAGCCTGGTCGGCCTTGAGCAACTCGATCGCGAAGTCACGGAAGCGCCGCGCCGCGGGCGGCAGCGCCATGTCGGAGCGCCACATCAGGCAGACTGAATCGACCGGGCCAACCGGCGCAATGTCGAGGACACGCGCCAGGCCGCGGCTTTCGAGCTGCGCCGCTACGCCCTCCGGCAGCATGGTCAGGAAATCGCCGGACTGGAACAGCGTCATGGTCAGGAGCAGCGACTGGGTCTCGACCAGATCGCTTGGAAACGGTAGCTGATGTCGCGAGAGTTCGGCCGCGAGGTGCTCGCGTGAAAACCGGCCGGCATAGCCCTCCGGTGTCAGGATCCAGGACTGCTTCACGAGGTCGGCCCACGAGACTCTGCGTTGATCGGCCAGCGGATGATTGGGGCTCGCCAGGATCACGTTGCGGTCGCTCAAGACCGATTGGGCTTCGATGCCGGCTCCGGCGCAGGTCGCGTCGAAACGGCCGAATAGTAGCGGAATCGTGCCCTTCGAAAGCCGTTCGAGCAGCGAGGCCAGATCGGTGTCGACGAGTTGAACCGTCACCGCCGGGTGCTCCTTCTTGAACGCCGCGGTGACGCGCGCCAGGAACGGCTGCCCGGAAATGGTGCGCGTGCCGATGGTCAGCACGCCGCCCATGCCGGATTTCATCAGCGCGAATTCATCGCTGAGGCATTCGAGTTCGGCGACGATGCGCCGCGCCGATTGCAGCACGCATTTGCCGACCGCGGTAACTTCGAGCCGATGCCCGAACCACTCGAATAGCGGCGCGCCGATGCCCTTCTCGATCTCGCCACGGGTCTTCGACACCGCCGCCTGGCTGATGCAGAGCCGGTCGGCCGTCCGCGTGATGCTGCGTTCCTCGTCGAGCACAAGGATCAGCCGCAGGTGCCTCAGGCTGACGCGCTGCCTGAGAAACTTCATTGCTGTCGGAGGAATTTCAGCCATGGGGCGATACTCGGTGATACCGCCAAAGCTTAACTCTTTGTCAGCTCCGGTCCAGCCTGATTTTACTTTTAGTAGTGCCTGAACTTGTGCCAACGCATGCCCAAAGCCCGCCCAATCGGCTCCAGGCCGCACGATTCCAGCAAGTGTTCGATTGCCTCAACGGCCGCCGTCGACCGAAATCACCTGCCCGGTGATCCACGACGCATAATCGGAGGCGAGGAACATCACCGCGCTGGCGATGTCGTCCGGTTCGCCGATGCGCCGCATGAAGGTGCCTTGCCGGTGCGCCTGCTGCGCTTCCGGAGAGTAGCGGTCCCAGTCGGCCTTGGTGAAGGCATTCGAGAGCACGAAGCCCGGCGCGACGCTGTTCACCGTGACGCCGAACTCGCCGAGCTCAGCCGCCATCTGCCGGGTCAGTCCGACCACCGCATGCTTCGCGGCCGTATACGGATGCAGCTTGGTGCGCGACGCCGCGATCCCGGCGCCGGAGCTCATGTTGACGATGCGGCCGCGCCCGGCCCGCTTCATTCCGGGCACCGCCGCGCGGCACATGCCGAACGCGGCGCCGGGATTGATCGCCATCACCGTGTCCCATTCGGAGTCGGTGACGTCTTCAATCGGCCCCGGCTTGGCATGAGCCCAGCCGCCGGCATTGTTGACCAGGACGTCGATCGCGGACCCTGCGGCCTGCTCGATCTCCGCAACCCAGGCCGCGGCCTTGTCGCGATCGGTGAGGTCGAGCCGCTTGGTCGTGGCGCCCTGCTGCGCGACGACTTCCAGACCGTCACCATTCAGATCGCAGCAGAAGACCTTCGCTCCGCGTTCGAGAAACCGTTCGGAAATCCGCCGGCCCAGCCCGTCCCGCGCGCCGGTGACGACGACGATCTTGTTGTCGAAACGGATATCCATCGAACGATCCTTTGAGCACCAGGCTTTGGCCGCCTGGCGGAATGCCGCAGCCGCTTGCAACTATTTGCGGAAGCCGAGGTTGCGACTCATGATCTCCCACATGTCCCAGGCGCGCTGAATCTGTCCTTCGACAGTCGCGGTCGCGGCGCGCGCTTCCTCGGTGGTGAGGTAGTTGACGCGGCCCAGGCCCAGCGCGGTGGTCTGCAATTCGGCATTCATCTGCATGTAGACCGAGCGAAACACCGCACGCTTCAACGCGTCGGCCACGATCGTCGCGCCATGTCCACGCATCAGGATGGCTGAATGCGAGCCGAGATCGCGCGCCAGCGAGGCGCCAAGCTCCGCGCTGCGGATGAGCAGGTCGCACCCCGGCCCGCCGGCATCGCGGATCTCGAAGATCGGGCAGCCTTCGCCAAGAAAGGCGCCCATGTGGAAGATCGGCTGAAGGCTGACCTCCGGAACGACACCGAAGGGAATGACTGCCTTGGAATGGCTATGCACCACCGCCTGCACGTCGCCTCGGGCCTTGTAGGCCTCGCTGTGGATGAACCGCTCCAGATAGACCGACGGCGCCTTCGACGAGACTGGCCGGCCGTCGAGGTCGAAGATAAGGATATCGGCGGCCGTGACCAGCGCCGGCGCCATGTTGCGCGCGAGCAGGAATTTGGTGGGGTCCTTGTCATGCCGGACGCTGACGTGACCGAAGCCATCGAGAACGCCCTGCTGAAACAGGATGTGGTTGGCGGTGACCAGATCGCGGATCAGGTCCTTGCTGGGCGCACCGGTGTCGCGCTTGGGAGTCGAGACTTTGCGTTGGTTGGAACGGGTCGCTTTCGCCATGAGATATCCGATCGGTTACCAGGAATAGTCGCGCGCCGCGGGCGGCGTCCACACCCCAGCCTTTTCCAGCAAAGCAAACACCGGCGCAAGCCGGAGCGCCTCCTCGCGCGCCCAGAGCGGCAACCGCAGCATCAGCCCGGTGATGCCGCTGTCGCGACGCAACGTGATGATCTGCTCGGCGACCTCGTCGACGGTGCCGAGGAAGGTCATGACGTCGCCCGGCTTGCGGCCGGCATGGGCAACGCGTGCGAGATGCGATTTCCACGCCCGCTCGGCCTCCGGATCCTGCGAATTGACCAGCGCCTCATATTCCTCACGCGCCCGGCCCGGCTCGTCGCGGATGAAGATATCCGAGAGCACCAGGATCTGCGGCGTCTCGTTGTTCATCGCCGCGGCCTCCGCCTGCAGTTCCGTGCCAATGTCGATGATGTCCTTGGCATCCAGCGGCGTCGCGAACAGATAGTCGCAATGCTTGGCGGCGAATGAACGCCCGCGACCCGACGATGCGGCGCTGACCAGCAGCGGCAGCGTTTCCGGGACCGGGCGGCGAATGCGCCCATCGACCTTGAAATTCGGTCCCTGATGATGGACCTCGTCCGTGGTCGCGGCCCATAGCGCCTTGATCACCTGCATCGCTTCGTCGGCGACACCGTATCCGCCATCGTCGTCCATCTTGCCGTCGGAGCCGAACAGGCGCGCCTCGTGCGGCCGGAAACCATTGACGACATTCCAGCCCCACCGCCCGCCACCGACCCAATCGAGATGCGCGCCGAGCCGCGCGATCACGACCGGATGCAGAAAACGTGTGTGCATCGTCGAGATGATGCCAAGATGCTTGGTCGCCAGCAGCAGCGGCACCGCCAGGATGACCGCATTGGTGGACGGGTCTTGAAAGCCGATCTTCGAATTCTCGGCCGAGGCCGGCGCATAGCCATCCGCGACCAGGGCAAAGTCGATGCCGACGGCTTCGGCCGCTTGTGCAAGCTGGATATGATTGTCGAGTTCGAGCACATCGGGATTCCGCTCCGCGATGGTCGCGGATGGAATCAGCGTCCGCGAGTAAGGCCAGAACACCCCGAAGCGCATCGAGGAATCGCGGCGCCGCAACTTGCGCGCCTTCTTGGTCGTCACGCCCGCCTTGAAATCATTCATGTCCGGTCCCGCGAATTGGTCCATGGCCCGACAAGCTCCCACTGAGAGAACAGTCAAAGACCGGCGCATCGGCAAGATGCCCGTGGCGAGAATATGCACGACACGGTCATGCCTCACCTTGAAATCTCGTCGTTACCGGCCTAACCGGCGGTCAAGGCAGCATTCCGCAACCAAAAGGTTCAAAAACCGAAACAGCGCTCCACCCGTGGGCCGGATCGGTGTTGCGCCCATTCTCATGTTGCAACTGTTCGATATCGAGAACGCCACGCCCTCTCGTGTAACGATATCAAGCGCTTGAAGGGTGGAAGAAACAGGCTTGTTTGACCCCATCGAACGGCCCAAAAGACCATGGACCCGAATAACGGACCATACGGACCATATTGGAGATCGCCCGTGACCACGCTGCCGAATGATCTCAATGCCTTCTGGATGCCGTTTACCGCGAACCGGCAGTTCAAGAAGGCGCCGCGCATGCTGGTCGCCGCCGAGGGCATGTATTACCGCTCCGACGACGACCGGCGCATCCTCGATGGGACCTCCGGCCTGTGGTGCGTGAACGCCGGCCATGGCCGCAAGGAAATCGTCAAGGCAGTGCAGGAGCAGGTCGCGACGCTCGACTATGCGCCGTCGTTTCAAATAGGCCACCCGCTGGCCTTCGAAGCCGCGTCGCGCGTCCGCGCATTGCTGCCGGATTCGCTCGGCCATGTGTTTTTCACCAATTCCGGCTCCGAGTCGGTCGATACCGCGCTGAAGATCGCACTCGCCTATCACCGCGCGCGCGGCGAGGGAACGCGCACCCGCTTCATCGGCCGCGAGCGCGGCTATCACGGCGTCGGCTTCGGCGGAATTTCAGTCGGCGGAATTTCCGGCAACCGCAAGCAATTCGCGGCGATGCTGCCCGGCGTCGATCATCTGCCGCATACCCATAACCTGAAGGAAAATGCCTTCACCCGCGGCCAGCCCGCCTGGGGCGCGCATCTCGCCGACGAGCTCGAACGCATCGTCGCGCTGCATGACCCGTCCAATATCGCGGCGGTAATCGTCGAGCCGATGGCCGGTTCGACCGGCGTCCTCCTCCCGCCCAAGGGATATCTCGAACGCTTGCGCGAGAAATGCACCAGGCACGGCATCCTGCTGATCTTTGACGAAGTGATCACCGGCTTTGGACGGCTCGGCACTCATGCCTTTGCCGCCCAAAAATTCGGCGTCATTCCCGACATCATCACGATGGCGAAGGGCCTGACCAACGGCACCATTCCGATGGGCGCGGTCGCAGCCAGCGACGGCATCTTCAATACTTTCATGACCGGGGGTAACGAGGCCGCGATCGAATTCGCGCACGGCTACACCTATTCGGGTCACCCGGTCGCCTGCGCGGCCGCGATCGCCAGCATGGACCTCTATCGCACCGAGAAGCTGTTCGAACGCGCAGAGGCGCTCGCGCCGCATTTCGAGAAGGCCGCGCATGAGATGCGCAGCGCGCAGCATGTGATCGACGTCCGCAACATGGGCCTTGTCACCGGCATCGAGCTTGCACCGCGCGATGGCCATCCCGGCGCACGCGCCTATGAGACCTTCGTCCGCTGCTTTGAGCAGGGCACGCTGATCCGCGTGACCGGCGACATCATTGCGCTCTCTCCGCCGCTGATCATCTCCGAACAGCAGATCGATGAGCTGTTCGCAGCAGTGCGGCTCGCTCTCCGGTCCGTCGCCTGAACCCGACCTGAGGACGGAGCCATGCTGATCGGCGTCCCGAAGGAAATCAAAACCCAGGAATATCGCGTCGGGCTGCTGCCCGGCTCGGTGCGCGAACTGGTGAATGCGCGGCATGACGTCATTGTCGAAGCCGATGCCGGCGCCGGCATCGGTTTTGGCGACGACGCCTATCTCAAGGCCGGCGCGTCGATCGTCTCCAGCGCCGATGAGTTGTTCGCACGCGCTGACATGGTGGTGAAGGTGAAGGAGCCGCAGGCGGTCGAGATCGCGCGGCTGCGGCGCGGCCAGATCCTGTTCACCTATCTGCACCTGGCGGCCGACAAGGCGCAGGCGGAAGGCCTCGCGCGGTCCGGCGCGGTGTGCATCGCCTACGAGACCGTGACCGATGACGACGGCCGGCTTCCGTTGCTCGCCCCGATGAGTGAGATCGCGGGACGCATGTCGATCCAGGTCGGCGCACGCTATCTTGAGCGGCCGGAAGGCGGACGCGGGCTGCTGCTCGGCGGCGTGCCCGGTACGCCGTCGGCGAAAGTCACCATCCTCGGCGGCGGCGTCTCCGGCACCAACGCCGCACGGATGGCAATCGGGTTGGAGGCCGACGTGACGGTGATCGACCGGTCGCTGCCCCGGCTCAGCCGGCTGTCGGAGGTATTCGGATCCCGCATCCACACCGCATATTCGACCATCGACACGATCGAAGACGCGGTGCGGAATTCCGACCTGGTGATCGGCGCCGTGTTGGTACCTGGCGCGGCGGCGCCGAAGCTGATCAGCCGCGCGCTGCTCAAGCAGATGAATGCTCGTGCGGTGCTGGTCGACATCTCGATCGATCAGGGCGGATGTTTCGAGACCTCGCGGCCGACCACGCATGAAGCGCCCACTTATCTGGAAGAAAACGTCATCCATTATTGCGTGGCGAATATGCCCGGCGGCGTGGCCCGGACTTCCACGCTGGCGCTCAACAACGCGACGCTGCCGTTCGTGCTCGCGCTCGCCAACAAAGGCTGGCGCCGTGCGTTGGCGGAAGACCGACATCTCTTGGCTGGGCTCAATGTCTGCGACGGACAGATCACCCATCAAGCCGTCGCGCATGACCTGCACAT
>CANKHJ010000015.1 GCA_947481635.1 Bradyrhizobiaceae bacterium | reverse complement strand
CCGCGCGAATTGATCGTCCCGCAATGCATGACGTTCCATCGAAAGCCTCCTTCAGGAAGGCTCCTCATGAATCACGCTTCGACTGATTTGCGAATCCCCTAAATGACGACAGGCTCTAGTGATGGCCAGCAGCATGGCCAAAATTGCAATGGTAATCGCAGCACGCTGCTTGAAGCGGTCACGCGTCCGCTCCTGGTCCATCAGCTCACCGGCGTCTTCGGGATTCATCGGAAGCTCCTCGATCGGGTGGTATCGAGTGCTAGCATGCCGCTATGATATGGTAGAGACACAAGGCGATATCTGAGGGTTTTGCACATGTCCCAAGCCGCGCCGAAAGCCGGTCGTCCGTCCCCTGCAGGCACGGTCAAGGAGGCTCCGTTCACCTGGGAGGATCCGCTCGACCTTGAGGGGGAATTGACCGAAGAGGAGCGCATGGTGCGCGCGACCGCGCAGGGTTATGCGCAGGACAAGCTGATGCCGCGGGTGCGCGACGCTTTCCGCGAGGAGCGCTTCGACCGCGACATCCTCTCCGAAATGGGCGCGCTCGGCCTGCTCGGCCCGACCCTTCCGGAGGAATATGGCGGCGCCGGGCTGGGCTATGTCGCCTATGGACTGATCGCGCGCGAGATCGAGCGCGTCGACTCAGGCTATCGCTCGGCCATGTCGGTGCAATCTTCGCTGGTGATGTATCCGATCTTCGCCTACGGCACCGAAGCGCAACGCCAGAAATATCTGCCTCGGCTGGCGCGCGGCGAGATCGTCGGCTGCTTCGGCCTCACCGAACCGGATCACGGCTCCGATCCCGGCTCGATGCTGACGCGCGCCGAGAAAGTGCCCGGCGGCTATTCGCTCACCGGCGCGAAGACCTGGATCTCCAACGCCCCGGTGGCCGACATTGCGGTGGTCTGGGCCAAGCTCGACGGCGCGATCCGCGGCTTCATCGTCGAACGCGGCACCAAGGGATTCTCGACGCCGAAGATCGAGGGCAAGCTCTCGCTGCGCGCCTCGATCACCGGCGAGATCGTGCTCGAGGGCGCGCTGGTGCCGGAGGACGCGCTGCTGCCGAATGCCAGGGGATTGTCGGGCCCGTTCGGCTGCCTCAACAACGCGCGCTACGGCATCGCCTGGGGCGTGATGGGAGCCGCGGAATTCTGCTGGCACGCGGCAAGGCGATATACCCTCGACCGCAAGCAATTCGGACGGCCGCTGGCGGCGAACCAGTTGATCCAGAAAAAACTCGCCGACATGCAGACCGAAATCACCCTTGGCACGCATGCGGCGTTGCGGCTCGGCCGCCTGCTCGAGGAAGGCCGTGGCGCGCCCGCGGCGATCTCGCTGATGAAGCGCAACAATTGCGGCAAGGCGCTCGACATCGCCCGGGTCGCGCGCGACATGCATGGCGGCAACGGCATCTCCGACGAGTATCACGTGATGCGCGTGCTGATGAACCTCGAAACCGTGAATACCTATGAGGGCACGCACGACATCCACGCGCTGATCCTCGGGCGCGCGCAGACCGGCATTCAGGCGTTCATGTAAGCGCCGCGTTTCGATGGCGCTTCATGATTTTCTGCTGCTGCTCGCTGCCGGCCTCGCCGGCGGCACCATCTCGGCGCTGGTCGGCGGCGCGGCGCTGGTGACATTTCCGACTTTGCTTGCGACCGGACTCGCGCCGATCGCCGCGGCGGCGGTCAACATGGTGGCGCTTGCCCCAGGCAACCTGCTCGCGGCGCTGTCCGACCGCGCGCAATTGCCGCCGCTCGACCGTTCCTTCGCCGGCCTGGTGTTCGCCTCGCTGGCCGGCGCCGCGATCGGCGCGGGCCTGCTGCTGCTCACGCCGGATCGGATCTTCGCGCTGCTGGTACCGCTGCTGCTCGGGTTCGCCACCATCCTGTTCGCGGTGTCGCCACGGGTCAGCGCATGGCTGGGCGCCCGCGCGACCGCACGTGGCGATAGCGGCCCGTATCGCTGGGGCAACAGTATTGCGGCCTTGCTGCCGGTGTCGATCTATGGCGGCTATTTCGGTGGTGGTGTCGGCGTGCTGATGCTTGCCGTGCTTTCGGTCGGCACCGGCGGCAATTATCGCGCCGCAAACGTCACCAAGAACCTGGTCACCAGCTTGAACAGCATCGTCGCGTCGTCGATCTTCATCGTGCAGGGCGCGGTATCGTGGCGCCCGGCGCTCGCGATGATGGCCGGCGCGCTCGCCGGCGCGGTGCTCGGCGGCCGGCTGGCGCGCGTGCTGCCGAACTGGATTGCACGCGTCCTCGTCATCGTGTTCGGCACGCTGCTGACGATCGCGTTCGCACGCCGCTATTGGTTCTGAATCAAACTCATCATCCTCTGCACCATCGCGCTGCCGGGATCGGCGAGCGGCTCGATGATAGTGAAATGGTTCTGGTTGGTGATGACCTCGAACCGCGTCGTCACGCCGGCCTGTCCCCAGGCATCGGCAATGGTGCGGCTCTGGCGAATGAACTCCGCCGATTCTTCGCCACCGACCACCGCATCGAGCACTTTGCCGCGCGGCGCGGGCCAGAATAGCGGCGACAGGCGCCGCGCTTCCGCCTCATCGAGCTTGAAGTCGGCATTCATCGCAGTATGGCGCATCGGGTCGAGATCGAACAGCCCGGAGATCGCATAACCCGCCGGCACCAGGAATTCCGGCGCACCGAGCGCGCGCCAGTCGGTCGCGACCATGCAGGCGGTGAGATGCCCGCCGGCCGAATGGCCGCTGACCACCATCGGCTGCCGGAAACGGCGGAACAGATACAGGAGCGCTTTGCGCACCTGAGCGACGATGTCACCGATGCCGACCTGCGGCGCGAGATCGTAGCCGATCATCGCCATCGTCACGCCATGCGCGTTGAGGCCGGCGGCGAGATTGCTGACGCCCGAAGGCTGCAGCGCGCGCCAATAGCCGCCATGAATGAACACCGCGGTCGAGGCGCCTTCGCGCTTGGCGGGATAAAAGATGTCGACGATCTGCCGCGCGCTCGGCCCATAGCTGACATCGAGCTCGGCGCGGCCGGCCGCCTGCGCCGCGGCCCTGAACTCGACCGCGGCCTTGGCCATCCGGCCGAGGATTTCGGGATGCTCCGGCACGCGGCCGCGGTTGTCGTATTCCCTCTCGTAGTCGATCGCCATCGTTCCCCCGCTTTTCCAAGCGAGCGAAGCAGACTATGAGGGAGCCATGAAGGTCAATGGCGCAAAAGGTGCGGCGCGATGAACGGCCTCACCCGCCGCATCGAGCCGCCGGTCGACGGCCGCCAGTCGCAGACCGCGCTCGCGGTCGCGCGCGGTACTGGACGGCTGCTGCACGCGCTGGGCTTTTCGGTGGTGAGCGAACTCGCGTTGCCGTCGGGCCGGCGCGCCGACCTGGTCGCGTTGTCCGGCGCCGGCGACATCTGGATCGTCGAGATCAAGTCGTCGGTCGCCGATTTCCGCGCCGACCAGAAATGGATGGACTACCGGCTGCATTGCGACCGGCTGTTCTTCGCGACCACCACCGAGGTGCCGTGCGAGATCTTCCCGCCCGACACCGGTCTGATCGTCGCCGACGCCTTCGGCGCGCAGACGATCTGCGACGCGCCTGAGCACCGGCTCCATGCCGCGACGCGCAAGACGATGATGCTGATATTCGCGCGCGCAGCGGCCATGCGGCTACAATCGCTGGTCGACCCGACCGGGCCGTATGATGCGGAGATGCGCTAGTTTATTCGCCGTCATTCCGGGGCGGCCGAAGGCCGAACCCGGAATCCAGACACACATTCAAACAAGGCTTACTACCACCAGCTCTACGTCTGGATTCCGGGTTCGCGCTACGCGCGCCCCGGAATGACGGAGTAAGTGTTACTCTGCGGCGACCGAAATCTGCTTCGGCGGAACGAAATCCTTCAGCAGGTTCGCGATGTAGTGCCGCACCACGTCTTCCGACGTCGCGCCGTTGCCCCACACCGTCACCCGCGGATTCAGGCGTCCGGAGCGGCCGGTCCAGCTCACGAAATACTCGGACACGAGGCCATACTTCTTGGTGGTCTCAAGACGTTCGAAGATTGCGGCTTGGTTGCGGCTGATCATGGGGGTCGTCCCTGATTTCACTGCGCCAACAACGTCACAGCCGCTGAAATGGTTCGGGACGACAGCGGGAAAATTGTGCAACGCCACGCAAAGCGCGGCAAATTACTTCAAATCTAAGGGAACCAACGCGCAGTTGGGTGTTATTTCGGTGCGCGTTTCGCGAGGATGCGCTGCAAGGTGCGCCGATGCATGCCGAGCCGCCGCGCCGTCTCCGACACGTTGCGTCCGCACAGCTCGTAGATGCGCTGGATATGCTCCCAGCGCACGCGGTCGGCCGACATCGGATTTTCCGGCGGTTCGATCACGCCGCGATCCGGCGCCAGCAAGGTGGCGATCACGTCGTCGGCATCCACCGGCTTGGAGAGATAATCCACCGCGCCGAGCGTCACCGCGGTAACCGCGGTGACGATGTTGCCATAGCCGGTGAGAATAATGCCGCGCGCATCGGCACGGCGCTTCTTCAGCGCCGAAATGACATCGAGCCCGTTGCCGTCGGCCAACCGCATATCTACCACGGCAAAAGCCGGAGCGACGTTATCGACCTGACGCAGGCCGTCAGCGACCGTCTCCGCGGTGGTCACGGTGAAACCGCGGCACTCCATCGCACGCGCCAGACGCTGCCCGAAGGACAGATCATCTTCGACGATCAGGAGCGAGCGATCGGTCGGGACAATCTCAGTCCCGGAATCGGTCATGGACATTCCTACCTCGCTGCGGCCCGCGGCCAATGTTCTTCATCGGACAGTAAGGGGCGGAAGCCCGGACCTCAAGCGAAACCGGACGGAACCGGGAACGACCGTTCGGGGCCCGCAACCGCCGGCAAACGCTCAAAATCGCTGCGCCGCCATGTCACCGTGACCAGCGCCCCATGTTCCGGCAGCGAGCGGTTGCGGAACGACACCACCGCGCCGGAGCGCTCCAGCAACGTCTTGGCGATGAAGAAGCCGAGCCCGAGGCCGCCGAACGCACCGTCATTCGCGGGCCGGTTATGCCGGCTGGTGACGTAGGGCTCGCCCAGGCGCGCCAGTACGTCCACCGCGAAACCTGGGCCGTCGTCGCCGACCGTGACGGCGACGACATCGTCGCTCCAGCGCGCGATGATCTCGACCTGCTCGCGCGCGAAGTCGACGGCGTTTTCGACCAGATTGCCAAGCCCATACAGCACGGCCGCATTGCGCGCGCCCATCGGCTCGGCGTCGCCATCGTCCGGCATCACGACGTCGATCGCGACGCCGAAATCGCGGTGCGGCACGACGACCTCCTCGATCAGCGCCGACACCTTGGTGTAGTCGAACGGCGCGCCGTCCGAGGGCAATTGCGCCAATTTGGCGAGGATGTCGCGGCAACGCTGCGCCTGCTCGCGCAACAGCTTCACGTCGCCGGCGTGACGCGTATCCGAGAGCGCGCGCTCGAGTTCCTTGGCCACCAGCGTGATGGTGGAGAGCGGCGTGCCGAGTTCGTGCGCGGCGGCAGCCGCCAGCCCGTCGAGCTGCGAGAGATGCTGCGCCTGCGCGAGCGTCAGCTCGGTCGCCGCGAGTGCGTCGGTGAGCTTGCGGCCTTCCTCGGTGATCTGCCACGCATGCACGCCGATGAAGCCGATCGCGAGCAGGATCGAGAGCCACACGCCCATCATATAGATCGACGGCAATTCAAGCGGCTCGTCAGGATCCCAGGGCAGCGGATAATGCGCGAACACCAACACGGTGGCGCATAGGATGGCGAATCCACCGAGCGCCAGCGTCAGACGTGGCGGCAGCGCCGTCGCCGAGAACAGCACCGGAGCCAGGAACAGGAACGAGAACGGATTCTGCAACCCGCCGGTCAGGAACAGCAGCACCGCCAGTTCACCGATATCGAACGCCAGCAGCCAGGCCGCGCTGTCCGGCTCGAGCCGCTGCGCCGCACGGAAACGCAATCGCAGCAGCACGTTCAGCCAGGCTGAGAGCGCGATCACCGCGAGGCAGCCGCGGATCGGCAACGGAAATTCGAGCCCGAAATGCACCACCAGAACGGCGACGGTCTGGCCGATCGCCGCGAGCCAGCGCAGCCGTACCAGCGTATCGAAGCGGACATGGCGCGACGGATGGTCGGCGCGATCGAGATCGGACATGGCTCACTCTGGCATTTTCCCCGGCGCCGTTAAACCGGCAGGACGACGCAGGCCATTGGCACCTTGGCGCGGCGCCGCAGAGCGATTAGGTGTTGTCGATGCTTCCCCTGTCCGTGCTCGATCTCTCGCCGGTCACCTCCGGCTCCTCCGGCCCCGCGGCCTTGCGCAACAGCATCGACCTTGCGCGCCTCGCGGACGCGCTCGGCTACAGGCGCTATTGGGTCGCCGAACATCACAACCTGCCCTCGATCGCGAGTTCGGCACCTGAGATCATGATCGGGCAGATCGCCGCGGCGACGTCGGGCATCCGCGTCGGCTCGGGCGGCGTGATGTTGCCGAACCACGCACCGTTGCAGGTGATGGAGCGCTTCAAGGTGCTGGAGGCGCTGTTTCCTGACCGCATCGATCTCGGGCTGGGACGCGCCCCGGGCACCGATCAGGTGACCTCGATGGCGCTGCGGCGCCGCCAGGGCATTTCTGAGGACGACGATTTCCTCGACCGTTTCCAGGAAATGATGCTGTTCGAACAGAACGAATTCCCGGACAATCACCCGTTCAGCAAGGTCCGCGCGATGCCGGCGGACGTGAAGCTGCCGCCGGTCTATCTGCTCGGGTCGAGCGGATATAGCGCCGAACTCGCGGCGCATATCGGCGCACCATTCTCGTTCGCGCATCATTTCGCGAGCCACGATCCGGTCGCGGCGATGATGAGCTATCGCTCGCACTTCAAGCCGGGGCCCACCGGCGCGCCCCCGCTCGCGATCCTCGCGGTGGCGCTGGTCGCGGCCGATACCGACGCCGAAGCCGAGCGGCTCGCGAGCAGCATCGACCTCAATACGATCCGCCGCAACAAGGGCGAGTATCTGCCGATCGCCAGCCCCGAGGAGGCGGCCGCCTATCCTTACACCCCCATCGACCGCGAACGCATCGCGGAGAACCGCAGGCGCTTGATGGTCGGCTCGCCAGCGACCATTCGCGCCAAGCTGATGCCGCTGGTCGAAGCGACCAATGCGGACGAGGTGATGGTCACGACCATGGTGCATGACCACGCCGCGCGACGGCATTCCTATGAGCTGATGGCGAAAGAATTTGATCTGTCACCGAGATGACGGACGATAGGCCGGCATGGTAGGAGGATTCGCATGCGCTACCCTCTCGCTTCATTCCTCTGCATCGGAATGTTCTCCGCCTTCTGCGCGACGCAGGAGCCGGTCGACAATATCGTTCCACTCGCCTTCGGTATGACCGCGGAGACCGCATCGGCGGCCTTGGGCGCGCCGCTCGCCTATGTGCGCGGCCGGCCGGGGTCGGAGACCTTCATCGCCGACCGCATGGCTGCCATTCCGGGGCTCTATCCGGTCGAAGAACGATATTCGCTGCAATTCCGCCGCGGCAGGCTGTCCGGCTGGAAGCGGCAATGGCAATTGCGCCGGCTCTTCGTCCTCTAGCGCCGGCCACCGCGGCGTCGTAAAACCGGCCACAAGCTTTCAACCATCATCCTTCACTCCTCATCGGGAGAGACACCTTGGGTAAGCAATTCACGTTGACCGCCTCTGACCAGTTCAAGCTCGGCGCCTACCGCGCCGACCCGGCCGGCACGCCGAAGGGCGCGATGGTCGTCATCCAGGAAATTTTCGGCGTCAATCACCACATCCGCGCAGTCTGCGACCGGCTTGCCAGTGAAGGCTATGTCGCGGTGGCGCCCGCGGTGTTCGATCGCACCGCGCCGGGCTTCGAATGCGGCTATACGCCGGAAGATATCGCCAATGCGCGCAAGTTCGTCGCCAACCCGGATTTCGGCGCGATGCTGCGCGACGTCCAGGCCGCGATCGACGAGGTCAAGAGCGTCGGACCGGTCGGCGTGGTCGGTTTCTGCCTCGGCGGTACCCTGTCCTTCCTGGCCGCGTGCAAGCTCAACGGCCTGTCTGCCGCGGTGTGCTACTACGGCGGCGGCATCGCGAAGAATGCCGATGAGAAGCCGAAGGTCCCGACGCAGATGCATTTCGGTGAGAAAGACGCCGGCATTCCGCTGTCCGATGTCGAGATCATCAAGCAGAAGCGGACCGAGAGTGAGATCTACGTCTACGCGGACGCCGATCACGGCTTCCACTGCGACGAGCGCAAGAGTTTCCATCAGGCGAGCTCCGAGCTGGCCTGGAAGCGCTCGCTGGACTTCCTCAACAAGCATATGAAGAAATGATCGGCCGGTAACGGCAGACCAGAATGCAAAATGGCCGGGCTCAGCCCGGCCATTTTCTTTGGCGTCCGCGCGTAGAATTAATGCGCGTCCTTCTTGCCCTCGCCGAGCCGGTCGGCAATTGCCAGCACTAGCACCGAGATCACGAATACAAAATGGATGCCGACCAGCCAGCCGAGCCGCGTCGAGTCCGGAGCCTTGTCGATATTCATGAAGGCCTTAAGCACCTGGATCGCCGAGATCGCGACGATCGAGCCGAGCAGCTTCTGCTTCAGCGCGTTGAAATCGACCTTGGTCATCCATTCCGGCCAGTCCGGATGCTCGCCTGGATCGATCTTCGAGACGAAATTCTCGTAACCGGAGAAGATCACGATCAGGACCAGGTTGCCGGTGAGCGAGATGTCGATCAGCGCCAGCACGCCGAGGATCGCGTCGGACTCGGTCATCACCGGCAGATGCACGAAGAACTCGAATAACTCGCGCGCAAACTGCCAGAGCAGGATGAACAGGCTGAAGATCAGACCGACATAGAACGGCGCCATCAGCCAGCGGCTATTGAAAATAACCGCCTCGATCGCGCGCTCGACCCGCTTCATCGTCCCTCGCCCCTTTCAACCCGTCGCGATGGCGATGACTACGCCGCCACGCCGGTGCCGATCGGGCAACTCACCCCGGTGCCGCTGAGACCACAATAGCCCGCCGGATTCTTGGCGAGATATTGCTGGTGGTAATCCTCGGCGAAATAGAATGGCGGGGCGTCGAGGATTTCGGTCGTGACCGCGCCATAGCGGCGCTCGCTCAGCGCCTTGCCATACATCGCCTTCGCCGCCTCGGCAGCTTTGCGCTGCGCAGCGCTGGTGACGTAGATGCCGGAGCGATATTGCGTTCCGACGTCGTTGCCCTGGCGCATCCCCTGGGTCGGATCGTGGTTCTCGAAGAACGTCTTCAGCAATTGCTCGTAAGAGATCGTCTTCGGATCATAGACCACCAGCACCACTTCATTATGCCCGGTCTGCCCGCTGCAAACCTCGTCGTAGGTCGGATTTGGCGTCGGTCCGCCGATGTAGCCGACTGCCGTGACATGAACGCCGTCGCCGAGCTCCCAGAACTTGCGTTCCGCGCCCCAGAAACAACCCATGCCGAAAATCGCGGTCTCGAAGCCCGCGGGATAGGGGCCCTTCAGCGCCTTGCCATTGATAAAGTGCGTGCTGGCGGTCGGGATCGGCGTCGGGCGGCCCTTCAAGGCTTCCGCGGCCGAGGGAATGCTGAGCGACTTCTTGAACGAGAACATGGCTGATCTCCCGCGGACCCAGGTCCGCCACATAGTCCATCAAATCCCGACCAATATAGGTGTGTTCGCGCGTTCGCGCATCGGGGACGATGGTCACGCCTGCGCGAGAGCCGAGACCACGTCAGCTTCTGGCATAGCCGATCAGCGGCCGGCGCTTGCGGCCGATCAGGATGAAACAGGCGCCGATGACGATGAAGATCGCCCAGACCGGCGCATCAAGGACCCGCGTGACGCCCTGATCCCAGACCCAGGCATAGCCACGGGCGGCAAGCCAAGCCTGCATCGCCTGCTGGCTGGTAGAATGGACCGCATTCCAGGCTTCACCGGTCTTGGTGATGAAAAGGATCTGATCCGCGATCGATTTCATCCCATCATAAATGACGAAGATGAATGCAGCCGCGAGAGACAGCAGACCGATCAGGCGGAACAGGAAGCGGATCATGGCTGCGGGACCAACTCAGATGAAGATAAGCCGAGACGAGAGGCGCCGAAGGCCGGCAGGCTTTCAAATATGAACGTATGGACGATTATATCGCGCCGACATCGGCGATGATATGGCCTCTCATGATAGCACCTTGGGCCAACGGCTTGAGACATTCCGGGCGGCCCGATAACGTCCGGACGCCGGCGACGTAAGGAGTTGAAATGGCCTCGAATTCAGGCGGTCGTGGGAAACGCCCCACCTTCACCGACCAGGAAGCCCTGCTGTTTCACAGCCAGGGACGCCCGGGCAAGCTCGAAGTCGTCGCCACCAAGCCGATGGCGACGCAGCGCGACCTGTCGCTGGCCTACTCGCCGGGCGTCGCAGTCCCGGTCCTCGCCATCGCCGCCGACGAGAACAAGGCGTTCGAATATACCACCAAGGGCAACTTCGTCGCCGTCATCACCAACGGCACCGCGATCCTCGGGCTCGGCAATCTCGGCGCGCTCGCCGCCAAGCCGGTGATGGAAGGCAAGGCGGTGCTGTTCAAGCGCTTCGCCGACATCGACTCCATCGACCTTGAGGTGACCAGCGAGGACCCGGACGAGATCATCAATTGCGTCAAGCTGCTCGGCAAAAGCTGGGGCGGCATCAATCTCGAGGACATCAAGGCGCCGGAATGCTTCATCATCGAGCAGCGGCTGCGCGAATTGCTCGACATTCCGGTCTTCCATGACGATCAGCACGGCACCGCGATCATCGCCGCGGCCGGCCTGATCAACGCGATCCACCTCACCGGCCGCAACATCAAGACCACCAAGCTGGTGTGCAACGGCGCCGGCGCCGCCGGCATTGCCTGCCTCGAATTGCTCCAGGCGATCGGCTTCCCGCATGACAACCTGATCCTGTGCGACACCAAGGGCGTGATCTATCAGGGCCGCACCGAGGGCATGAACCAGTGGAAGTCGGCGCATGCGGCGAACACCCCCGCGCGCACGCTGGCCGAGGCGCTGGTCGGCGCCGACGTGTTCTTCGGCCTCTCGGCCAAGGGCGCGGTGACGCGCGAGATGGTCGCCGCGATGGCGCCGAAGCCGATCATCTTCGCGATGGCCAATCCGGACCCGGAAATCACCCCGGAGGAAGTCGCCGCGGTGCGCGACGACGCCATCATGGCCACCGGCCGCTCCGACTATCCGAACCAGATCAACAACGTCCTCGGCTTCCCTTACATCTTCCGCGGCGCGCTCGACGTGCGCGCCACCACCATCAACATGGAGATGAAGATCGCGGCGGCGGAAGCGCTCGCCGCCCTGGCGCGTGAGGACGTGCCTGACGAAGTCGCCGCCGCCTATGGCGCGCGGCCAAAATATGGTCCGGACTACATCATCCCAGTGCCGTTCGATCCGCGCCTCATTCACTACATTCCGCCGGCCATTGCCAAAGCGGCGATGGAGACCGGCGTTGCGCGCATCCAGATCGAAAACATGGACGCCTATCGCCAGCAATTGCGCCAGCGGCGCGATCCGATCGCCGGCGTGCTGCAACAGGTGTTCGAAGGTCTGCGCCGCCGGCCGCGCCGCGTTGTGTTCGCGGAAGGCGAAGAAGAACAGGTGATCCGCGCCGCCGCGTCCTTCGTGCACGCGGGCCTCGGGACCGCGCTGCTGGTCGGCCGCGAGAAGCGGGTGCGGGACACCGCACAGGCGCTCGGCGTCGAACTCGGCGGATCGATCGAGATCATCAATGCGGCGCTGTCGCACCGCAATGCGCATTACGCCGCCTATCTCTATGAGCGGTTGCAGCGCCAGGGCTTCCTGCAGCGCGACGTCCAGCGGCTGATCAACCAGGACCGCAATCACTTCGCCGCCTGCATGGTGGCGCTCGGCGACGCCGACGCCATGGTGACCGGCGTCACGCGTAATTTCTCGGTCGCGCTGGAAGACCTGCGCCGCTGCATCGACCCGAAGCCCGGCCACCGCGTCATCGGTGTTTCGCTGGTGATCGCGTGCGGGCGCACCGTGCTGGTCGCGGACACCGCCGTGACCGAAATGCCGAATGCGGAGGAGATCGCCGAGATCGCGATCGAGGCCGCCGGCGTCGCCCGCCGGCTCGGCTATGAGCCGCGGCTTGCGCTGCTCGCCTTCTCGACTTTCGGCCATCCGCCGGGAGAGCGATCGCTGCGGGTGCAGGAAGCAGTCCGAATCCTCGACAAGATGCGGCTGGATTTCGAATATGACGGCGACATGGCCGCCGACGTCGCCCTCAATATGGATCTGCGCGAGGCCTATCCGTTCTGCCGGCTGTCCGGGCCGGCCAATGTCCTGGTGATGCCGGCGTTCCACTCGGCCTCGATCTCAACCAAGATGCTGCAGGAACTCGGCGGCGCCACCGTGATCGGCCCCCTCCTGGTCGGGCTCGACCGCCCGGCGCAAATCGTGCCGCTGGGCGCCAATGATACCCAGATCGTTAATATGGCGGCCCTGGCGGCCTATAACGTCAGCGGCTAGGGCGTTTCGCCATCGCGGAACCGGCTCGGCGACCTCGTCGGCCGGCCGCTCCGGCTGGTCGGGGCATCCGCTGGCGCATTGACGCTTCCGGCCCCCCCGACTATAAGCGGCGCAACTTTTGGGCTTGGCGGCAAGGGTTCTCGCCGCCGCCCGCCTTCTCCAACGACCCAGACATAAGGACTGCGGCGGAACGTCCGCAGGATCGAAGAATGGCAAATACCCAGTCGGCGAAGCGAATGACGCGCAAAATCGTGCGTCGGACCGAGGTCAATAAGAGCCGGCGCTCGCAGATGCGCGGCTATGTCCGCAAGGTCGAAGAGGCGATCACCGCCGGCGACAAGGCGCAGGCGCAGGCGGCGATGAAGGCTGCCGAGCCGGTGCTGATGCGCGCCGCTCAGAAGGGCATCGTGCATAAGAATGCCGCGAGCCGGAAAGTCTCCCGGCTGACGCAGGGCATTGCCAAAATCGGCGCCGAGAAGTCGGCCTGATCAATGGCGTGATGGGCTGACCTCGTTGGGTCGCCCGTTCGCCGGACTGCAATCCCCGGTTCGTCGAATGCTGAATGACGGGCGCCCGGCACATGCCGCGGTGCCCTTTTTTGTTGCAAAAACGTCACGCAGCCGAAACAGAATTCGATCAAGCTGCGCCCCGCGGAATATTGCGACCGGCGCGCACTCGGGCGGCAAAAGCTACCCGAGATAATTACCAAAAAATTTGCCGATGTTTGAAGCGCTTAGACGGATGCGGGCGTGAGGACTTAAAAATGCCTATCCGCCGGTGGTTTCGCCGACGGCCGCGATCCGCGACTTTGCGGAGCCGCCAAGTGCTCGAAATTTGCAGCGCTGAAAAAGGAATCAACAACGAGATTCAATTGCTTGCCTACGCGTTAGCGCATGCAACAAAACATTTGTGCCGCGCGGCTTGGATGCATCTTTCGAATGCTCGCGCGCAAATCCATTGCGCTCGGTCAGCCACTATGTTTTCATCATTTTGCCGCTGAGGTCTTGGCGGCCACCCAATCAGTGTTCGGCTTAAACTCATCGATGATGAGTGCGGGATTTCTATGTCCGATCGGTATCCAACTGTTTCTGGTCATCGACGTTCACGGTGTCCGGATACGTGACTGAGCTTTGATCGTCGATGTTCTGAGTTCCGGCGATCGAAGCCTTCGAAATCTGAAATGCGCTGACGAGCATGCCATCGCGCCATTGGCCGGTGGAGGGGGATTTTTATGTCGACGACAAAAGAGAACGGAGCATCGATTCGTTCCGCGCCAACGCTTTCCGCACCATTCATTGAGCCGGCTTCCCGGCGCCATTCAAGCTCCAGCTTCGAATTCCTGAACGCCACCGCACGGCCCCGAGGCTAGCACCTCGTCTCACTTCGGCACTCTTCTTGCGTCCGCGTGCACCGGCACTCCCGTGAGTCAAGTTGCGTACCTACCCATCGGCGATCGACCAAAAGAGAAAAAACCATGAGCATCGAAAACGAAGGCTGGTCCCGGGTAAAAGCGCGACTTCGGACCGAAGTCGGCGAGGATGTGTTTACCAGTTGGTTCGCCCGCATGGATCTGGAAGGCCTCGACGATGATGGCGTGCGCCTCTCCGTGCCGACCCGTTTTCTGAAAAGCTGGATTCAATCGCACTATACCGACCGGCTGCTCTCGTGCTGGCAGGCCGAGCAACCGAAGATCGGACGGATCGAAGTCACCGTGCGCACCGCAATGCGCCCGCCCGTGATCAAGGCGAAGGCGCCGGAGGCCGCGGTGTCACGCGAGGTTGCGTTCCGCGAGCACAAGTCGAACGGGCATGCGTATCCGTCGGCGATGTCGCCCACGGCGGTGTTTGAATCACTCGGCGGCTCGCCGCTCGACCCGCGCCTGACCTTCGAGACCTTCGTCATCGGTCGCTCGAACACTCTGGCGCATGCCGCGGCCAAGCAGGTGGCGGCGGGACGACGCGGCGACTCCGTGATGTTCAATCCGCTCTACATCCATGCCGGCGTCGGCCTCGGAAAGACCCATCTGCTTCAGGCGATCGCCTGGGCCGGCACCACCGAGCGCAAGGTGCTGTATCTCTCGGCCGAAAAATTCATGTACGGCTTCGTGTCGGCTTTGCGCGCCCAGAACACGCTCGCATTCAAGGACTCGCTGCGCGGCATCGACGTGCTGGTGATCGACGACCTGCAATTCCTCCAAGGCAAGTCGACCCAGAACGAGTTCTGCCACACCCTCAACGCGCTGATCGACGCCGGCCGCCAGGTCGTGATCGCGGCCGATCGTCCGCCGCTCGATCTCGAGACCCTCGACGAGCGCGTGCGCTCGCGGCTGGCCGGTGGCCTGGTGGTAGAAATGGGCTCTCTCGGTGAGGAGTTGCGCCTGGAGATCCTGAAGTCACGCGTGATCGCGGCGCGCGCGATGCATCCGGGCTTCGACGTGCCGCTGCCGGTGCTGGCCTTTGTCGCCAAGGCGGTGACCCATAACGGGCGCGACCTGGAAGGCGCATTGAACCGCCTGCTGGCCCACAGCAAGTTGACCGGGCAACCGATCACGCTGGAACTCGCCGAGCGCGAAGTCCGCGACCTGATCCGTCCGCAGGAGCCCAAGCGCGTCAAGATCGAGGACATCCAGCGCGTCGTGGCGCGCCAGTACAACGTGTCCCGCTCCGACCTGCTCTCGGCCCGGCGTACCGCCAATGTGGTGCGGCCGCGTCAGGTCGCGATGTATCTCGCCAAAACCATGACGCTGCGATCGCTGCCCGAGATCGGCCGGCGCTTCGGCGGGCGCGACCACACCACGGTGCTGCACGCCGTGCGCAAGATCGAAGGTCTGGTGGGCAACGATTCGGCACTGGCCGAGGAGATCGAGTTGCTGAAGCGCCAGTTGCAGGACTGACACCCGGTCCAGAGTGTGGGAATCGCTGAAAAACGGCAGGTGAGAACGCCGCCGCCCTTGCAGAAAGCGACCTGCCGCGCCACTGTTGACTCCCTCTAGAACAAGGCCCGATCCCATTGGATCGGTTCAGGTTCCAGCTTCTTTGTGGTGAGCGGCCTTTCCGAAAATCGACGTCCAATTTTCGGGGTCATGCTCTAAGGGCGTCAAAAAAATGAAGGTCACCGTCGAGCGATCCGCATTGCTGAAGTCACTGGGCCACGTCCATCGCGTGGTCGAGCGCCGCAATACGATCCCCATCCTCGCCAACGTGCTGATCCAGGCCGAGAACGCGAAGCTCGCGTTCCGTGCGACCGATCTCGACCTCGAAGTGACCGAAACCATCCCCGCCGAGGTCGGCCCCAGTGGAGCGACCACGGTTCCGGCGCAAATGTTCTACGAGATCGTGCGCAAGCTGCCCGAAGGCGCGCAGATCGTGCTCGAAGCCTCGGGCGACCGCGCGGTGCTGACGATCCGCGCCGGGCGCGCGCGCTTCACGTTGCAGACGCTGCCGGTCAGCGACTTCCCGGATCTCGCCGCCGGCGACATGACGCATAGTTTCAAGGTGTCGGCCGCCGATCTCAAGCGGCTGATCGACAAGGCGTCGTTCGCGATCTCCACCGAAGAGACGCGCTATTACCTCAACGGCATCTATCTCCACGCGGCCGGCGCGGCCAAGGCGGCGACCTTGCGCGCGGTAGCGACCGACGGCCATCGGCTGGCGCAGGTCGAACTCCCGCTGCCCGCGGGCGCAGACGGCATGCCGGGCATCATCATCCCGCGCAAGACCGTCGGCGAAGTTCAGCGGCTGATCGAGGATGGCGAGGCCGAGGCGACGATCGAGTTGTCGCCGGGCAAGATCCGCTTCACCATCGGCGACGTGGTGCTGACCTCGAAGCTGATCGACGGCACCTTCCCGGATTACGGTCGCGTCATCCCGCTCGGCAACAACAAGGAGCTGGTGGTCGACAAGGCGGAATTCGAAGCCGCGGTGGATCGCGTCTCCACCGTGTCGAGCGAACGCGGTCGCGCGGTGAAGCTTGCGCTCACCGCCGGCAAGCTGACGTTGTCGGTGACCAATCCGGATTCCGGCAGTGCGACCGAAGAGCTCGAAGTCGAATACGAGTCCGATCCGCTCGATATCGGTTTCAACTCGCGCTACCTGCTCGACATCGCGGCGCAGATCGAAGGCGAGACGGCCGTGCTCAGGCTGGCGGATCCCGGATCGCCGACGCTGATCCAGGATCGCGAGTCAAAGGGCGCGCTCTACGTCCTGATGCCGATGCGGGTTTGATCAGCCGCGCGGCTGCCATCAACCCAGGGCGAATGGGCTGCCTGGAAACGGGATGTCCTCGCGGTAATCCGGAATCGGCTCCGCCAGGGTCTTCACCGTCTCGACCCACCAATCGACCTGCTCCAGGCCTTGGTCGATCTTCCGGTCCAGTTCGATCTGCTCGATCTCGCGTGCCATTGCGTCCATGCCGGGTTAAGAGCTTGCGGGACCATCCAGTTCCACCAAATCCATGACCGCAGCGCATATTCGCCGCCTGACCCTGAGCAATTTCCGCAGCTATCACGCGGCGCAGATTGAAATCGGCAGCAATCTGGTGGTGCTGACGGGGCCGAACGGCGCCGGCAAGACCAATCTGATCGAGGGGGTGTCGTTGCTGACGCCGGGGCGCGGGCTGCGGCGCGCCACGCTCGATGAACTCGCCTTCGCGGAGGGCAATGGCGCCTGGGCGGTGTCCGCCGAAACCCAGGGGGCGCTCGGCCTGGCGACGCTCGGCACCGGCATCGATCCGCCGACGCAAGACAATCCGACGACGACACGCAAATGCCGCATCGACCGCGAGCCGGTGGGCTCCGCCGCCGCGTTTGCCGATCACCTGAAGGTGGTGTGGCTCACGCCGGCAATGGACAGCCTGTTCAACGGCTCGGCGAGCGAGCGGCGCCGCTTTCTCGACCGGCTGGTGCTGGCGCTCGACGCCGATCATTCGAGCCGCGTGAATGCGCTGGAGCGTTCGTTGCGCGCGCGCAATCGACTGCTGGAGGATCCGCGGCCCGATCCGCATTGGCTCGACGCCGCCGAACACGAGACCGCGGAACTTGCTGTCGCGGTCGCGGCGCTGCGGGCGGAGGCGGTGAACCGGCTGCGCACCGCGCTCGCGGCGCGCCGGGACGCCCCGTTTCCGGCCGCGGAGATCGCGCTCGACGGCTGGATGGAAGCGATGGTTCCGGACCGCCCGGCGCTCGAGATCGAGGACCGCTATCGCGGCGTGCTAAGGGACAATCGCGCGCGCGATGCCGCCGCCGGACGCACGCTCGACGGACCGCATTTGACCGACCTCGCGGTGACCTATGCCGCGAAGAACATCCCCGCCGCGACCGCATCGACCGGCGAGCAGAAGGCGCTGCTGATCGGACTGATCCTCGCGCATGCCGGATTGATCGCGGACATGACCGGCTTCGCACCGGTACTGCTGCTCGACGAGGTCGTGGCGCATCTCGATCCTGGCCGGCGTCAAGCGCTCTACGACGAACTTGCGACGCTCGACGCGCAGGCCTTCATGACCGGCGCCGATCCCGCCGCCTTTGCCGACATCGAAGGACGCGCGGCGATTTTCGACGTGTCGCCCGGACGCGTGACAGCAAGGTAGGATACCGACGACAATCCGAGGGAGGACATCATGCGCGCGGCTTATTACGAAACCAACGGCGCGGCCGGTGACGTACTGAAGGTCGGCGAGGTCGAGACGCCGAAGCCCGGCGCGGGCGAGGTGCGGGTCCGGCTCGCCACTTCGGGCGTCAATCCTTCCGACGTCAAAAGCCGCGCCGGACTGACGCGCAAGATCGCATTCCCGCGCGTGATCCCGCATAGCGATGGCGCCGGCGAGATCGATCAGGTCGGCGACGGCGTTCCTGCGTCGCGCATCGGCGAGCGGGTGTGGATCTGGAACGGCGCATGGAAGCGTCCATTCGGTACCGCGGCGGACTACATCGCGCTGCCGTCAGAGCAGGCGGTGAAGCTGCCGGATAACGCCAGCATGGAGGCCGGCGCGACGCTAGGCATTCCGGCCTTCACCGGATGGCAGGTGGTGGAGCTCGCCGCTGCCGCGGCCGGCATGACATTGCTGGTGCATGGCGGCGCCGGCGCGTCGGGCATTACGCGATCCAGTTCGCCAAGGTGCGCGGCGCGCGCGTGATCGCGACGGTGAGTTCGTCCGCCAAGGCAGAGATCGCGCGTGCGGCCGGCGCCGATCACGTCATCGACTACAAGACCGATGATGTCGGCGCGCGCGTAAAGAGCATCACCGGCGCGGGCGTCGATGCGACCATCGACGTGCTGCTCGATGCCAATGCGCCGCTCTGGCCCGCGGTGTTGCGCCCGAAAGGCACAGCGGTGGTCTACGGCACCGGCGCGCCGGAAGCGAAAATCCCGGCGGGCTTCATGCTGCAGAACGGCATCACCGTGAAATTCACATTGGTCTATGAGATGGAGCGCAACGACCGCGCCCGCGCCGCAGCCGAGATCACGCGGCTGCTCGAACGCGGCGCGCTCGCCAGCATGATCGACCGCAGCTTCGCCCTCACCGACATCGTCGCCGCGCATCAGGCGATGGAGCGCGGCGACGCGGTCGGAAAGATCGTCGTCAGGCTCGCCTGAACGGCACGGAATCGACCGTTCAACGGTGTCATTTTCCGGCCGCTCCGAGGCCCGGATTCAGGCCCGTTCGAAGGGGTGAAAATTCACCCCTGGACCCTTTAAAAATCGCTTTCGGATCAACATATTAGCCAAGGTCACGAAGGTCTGTACCGAGTCGCGTTTTCATGCGACATGAACCTGAGTGATTCCTCCGTGATTCCTGAATGATTCGAAGGTCTTGCCCATGGCCGAACCGGCCCGTCCCCTGCCTGATGATTATGACTCGGATTCGATCAAGGTCCTGAAGGGCCTCGATGCGGTGCGCAAACGCCCGGGCATGTATATCGGCGACACGGATGACGGCTCCGGCCTGCACCACATGGTCTATGAAGTGGTCGACAACGCCATCGACGAGGCGTTGGCCGGCTATGCCAAGGAAGTCCAGGTCACGCTGAATGCCGATGGCTCGGTGACCGTGATCGACGACGGCCGCGGCATCCCGACCGACATCCACAAGGGCGAAGGTGTGTCGGGAGCCGAGGTCATCATGACCCAGCTTCATGCCGGCGGAAAATTCGACCAGAATTCCTACAAGGTGTCCGGCGGCCTGCATGGCGTCGGCGTCTCGGTGGTGAACGCGCTGTCGAGCCTGCTCAAGCTCACGATCTGGCGCAACGACCTCGAACACACGATGGAATTCCGCCATGGCGAAGTCGTAGCGCCGCTCGCCATCGTCGGCGCCGCACCCGGGCGACACGGCACCCAGGTGACGTTCACGCCGTCGACCGAGACCTTCACCATGATCGAGTTCGATTTCGCGACGCTGGAGCACCGGCTGCGCGAACTCGCCTTCCTCAATTCCGGCGTGCTGATCGTGTTGTCCGACAAGCGCCACGCGGTCGAGAAGCGCGAAGAGATGCGCTACGACGGCGGCGTCGAGGCGTTCGTGAAATATCTCGACCGCAACAAAAAGGCGCTGGTGCCACAGCCGATCATGGTCCTGGCCGAGCGCGACGGCATGACCGTCGAAGCGGCGCTGTGGTGGAATGACGGTTACCACGAGACCGTGCTCTGCTTCACCAACAACATCCCGCAGCGCGACGGCGGCACCCATCTCGCCGGCTTCCGTGGCGCGTTGACGCGCCAGGTGACAAGCTACGCCGAACGCAGCGGCGGCGCGCGCAAGGAGAAAGTCGCGCTCACCGGTGACGATTGCCGCGAGGGCCTGACCGCGGTGCTTTCAGTGAAGGTGCCGGACCCTAAATTCTCGTCGCAGACCAAGGACAAGCTGGTCTCTTCCGAAGTGCGGCCGGTGGTCGAAAACGTGCTCAACGAGGCGATCGCCGCGTGGTTCGAGGAGCATCCGGTCGAGGCGCGCGAGATCGTCGGCAAGGTGGTCGAGGCTGCCGCCGCCCGCGAAGCGGCGCGCAAGGCGCGCGAGCTGAGCCGGCGCAAGGGGCCGCTGGATATGGCCTCGCTGCCCGGCAAGCTCGCCGACTGCCAGGAGCGCGACCCCGCCAAGTCCGAATTGCTGATCGTCGAGGGCGACTCGGCCGGCGGCTCGGCCAAGATGGGGCGCGACCGCGCCTTCCAGGCGGTGCTGCCGTTGCGAGGCAAGATCCTCAACGTCGAGCGCGTGAAGTTCGACAAGATGCTGACGTCGGAGCAGATCGGCACGCTGATCACCGCGCTCGGCACCGGCATTGGGCGCGAAGAATTCAATATCGAGAAGGCGCGCTACCACAAGATCATCATCATGACGGACGCCGACGTCGACGGCTCCCATATCCGCACGCTGCTGCTGACGTTCTTCTTCCGGCAGATGCCGGAGCTGATCGAGCGCGGCTATATCTACATCGCGCAGGCGCCGCTCTATAAAGTGACGCGCAACCGGTCCGAACAATATCTCAAGGACGAGCGCGCGCTCGAGGATTATCTGATCAATACCGGCCTCGACGATTGCCTGTTGCGGCTGTCGACCGGCGAGACCCGCGGCGGCAACGACCTCCGCGTGCTGGTCGAGCAGTCGCGCAATATCCGCAACGTGCTGGCCGGGATGCATACCCGTTATAATCGCAATGTGGTCGAACAGGCGGCGATCGCCGGCGTGCTCGGCGAGCATATTTTCAAGGACCCGGAGAAAGCCACGGAGGCCGCAAAATATATTGCGCGGCGTCTCGACGTGTTGGCCGAGGAGACCGAACGCGGCTGGCAGGGCGACTTCCGCGAGGGCGAAGGTTTCTTCTTCGAGCGCATGGTGCGCGGCGTGAAGGAGGTCGCCTTCATCGACCAGGCTCTGCTCGGCTCGGCCGAGGCGCGCCGGCTCGACGAATATGCCGCGACGTTGCAGGAGGTCTATCAGCGGCCGGGAACACTGCGCCGCAAGGACGAAGAGCAGACGATCTATGGTCCAGTCGGATTGTTCGAGTCCGTGATGACGGCCGGTCGCAAGGGCCTCGCCCTGCAGCGCTACAAGGGCCTCGGCGAGATGAACCCGGAGCAGCTCTGGGAAACCACCCTCGACGTCAATGCGCGCTCGCTGCTGCAGGTGCGGGTGAAGGAAATCGACGAGGCCGACGACATCTTCGCCAAGCTGATGGGTGAAGTGGTCGAGCCGCGCCGCGACTTCATTCAGGAAAACGCACTGACGGCGTCGGTCGATACGTAATCGCTTTCACGTTCATTGAATGAGCCCCACACTCCGCTCGTCCCCGCGAAAGCAGGGCCCCAGTGAGTAACGAGGCAAAATTCTCGCGTGGGTTAAGAACTGGATTCCCGCTTTCGCGGGAATGGGCGGAACGCGTTTCAAGCCCCTGCCGCAATGCTCCAGCGTCGTTATTGCGGCACCAGCTTCGCCACGTCGACATAGCGGCGCCAGGTGGTGATGTCGGCCACAAGCCGCGCCTTGCCATCCTCTGGCTTGCTGATCCAGGGTGTCGCGCCGATGTCGGTCATGAACTTGCGCGCCTCGTCGGTATCGATGATCTGATTGATGCATTGATTGAGCTGGATCACGATCGGCCTCGGCGTCTCCGCCGGCACCATCGCCGCGAACCACCCGACGATTTCGATCGGGAATCCGAATTCGGTCAAAGTCGGAATGTCGGGCCGGAACGGCAGGCGCTGCGGCAGCATCACGGCGATCGGCCGCACGCGTCCATTGCGTTCCATCGCCAGCGCCGCGGCCGGATCGATGATCGCATAGTCGATCGCTCCGCTGGCCAGATCGTTCAGCGAATCCGCGCTGGTGCGATAATTGACGAACACCGCGCTGAATTTGCCCATCTCGTTGAGCAGGCTTCCGGCGATCAGACCCTGGTTGGATGAACTGCCGAAGCTCGCCTTGTCGCCTTTTTTCTTGAGCAGGTCGGTGAGGTCGGGGACGGTCTTCACCGGGCTCTTGGAATCCACCACGACCATGAAGCCCTGCTGATTGATGGTCGCAGCAACGGCGATCTGTTTGACCACATCGACCGGGTTGTTCTTGATCAGCAGCGAATTGGACGCGAGCGCATTGCCGGCGTGAATGAACAGTGTGTGGCCGTCCGGTTTCGAGCGCGCGGTATATTCGGTCGCGATTTTGCCGTTCGCGCCAGGCTTGCTCTCGACGATGATCGGCTTGTCCGCGAACGGGCGCAGTTTCTCGGCGAAGAACCGGACGATGATGTCCGAGCCGCTGCCGGGCGGGAATGCGCCGATGACGTGGATATTCTGGCTGGGGTAAGTCTGCGCGCGGGCCGGCCCGTGCAGGAGCAGCGCTGTTCCCATCCAGGCCATGACAATCGCGACCTTGGTGAACTTCAAACCAGGCCTCCGCTGCATTCGATGCTCCGACCGGTCGCGCGTT
Organism: Bradyrhizobiaceae bacterium; assembly: GCA_947481635.1. Lineage (GTDB taxonomy): Bacteria > Pseudomonadota > Alphaproteobacteria > Rhizobiales > Xanthobacteraceae > CANKHJ01. The sequence goes on along the minus strand of CANKHJ010000015.1, from coordinate 17,142 downwards.
GCGACCGGTCCGCCCCACCGGCAGAGGTCTATTGCGGTTCGATCTTCGCGAGCTTGACGTAATCGCCCCACGCCTTGACCTCGTCGAGATAGACCTTCTGCGCTTCGTCGACCGACATGATCCAAGGGTCCGAACCGGATGCATTCAGGAACTTGGCGGCATCGTCGGTCCGGAGCACCTGATTGAACCAGCCACCGAGCTTGTCGACGATCGGACGCGGCGTCGCCGCGGGCACCATCGCGCCGAACCAGCCGACCAGATTGACGCCCGGCACGCCGGATTCCTGCAGCGTCGGAAGATCGGGCAGCGCCTGGATCCGGTCCCGTGTGCCGACCGCCAGGATCCGGATGCGCCCTTCGCGGGCCTGCGCCATGGCAGCGGTCGGGTCAAGGATCGCGAAGTCGAGATTGCCGCCGAGCAGGTCGTTCAGCATATCCTGCCCGGTGCGATAGCTGACCTCGGTGACATCGACCTTGGCGATGTCCTTGTACAACTCGCCCATCACCTTCGCGATGGTCGCGGACCAGCCATAGCTGGCCTTGCCGTTCTGGCTCTTCAGATGCGCAGTGAGGTCGCCGACGCTCTTCCAGGGCCGGTCCGGCTTGACCACCAGCATGAAGGGCTGCCGGTTGATCATCGCCACCATCTGGATGTCCTTGGCGGCATCGATCGGCGGCTTCTAGAGCATGTGCATCATGTTCGCGAACGTGATGCCGGAATGAACCAGGATCGTATAACCGTCGGGTTTCGCCTTGGCGACGTATTCCGATGCGACCATTCCGCCGGCGCCGACCTTGTTCTCGACAATGATCGGCTGGCTGGAGAGCGGCTTCAGCTTCTCGGCGAAATACCGCACCAGGATGTCAGAGCCAGCACCGGGCGGGAACGCAGCGACCAGCCTGATGGTCTGAGTCGGATAGTCTTGCGCCTGGCTGCCGCTGCTGACGGCCGATGCAGCGGCGATGATTGTCAGCGCGAGAACGCCTCTGCGCAGAAATTGAGCGATGTCCACCTGCATATCTCCCCTTGGATATTTTTGATTGTCTCGGCGGTTCATTGTTATCATGTCTTTTTGGGCCGCTTCCCTGGCTTCAGCACGAATTCGGCGGGCAATTGTGTCGCAGTACCGTTTTCTTTTGCCTTGCGCAGCGCGAGCTCGGCGACAACCAGATCCTGGATCGCCGACCCGACCGACTTGAAGATCGGAAGCCGCGCGTCGCGCAGCCGGTCGTCGACCAAGCCCCGGGCGAGGTCATTCAGCGACACCAGTTTGTCGTGGAACTGAATGCCTGCGCGATGCGCGGCGATGAAATCGCCGGTGCCCTCCGCAACCTCCTCCGGCGCGTCGGCGATGATCAGGTCGGAGCGGGCGATCAGCGCGGTCTCGACTTCGCGTTGGTCGGGCAGCGTCGAGCCGACCGACACGATGAAGGTTCCGTCGTTGACCCAAATGCTCTCGAAGATCGGCGTCTCATCCCGCGAGCGCGCCGCAGCCACCAGCAGCGAATGATCGGTGACCGCGGCCCGGGCGGTCTCGACCGCGGTGCAGTCAATCCCCAGCTCGCGCCGGAAGGTCGCGGCGAATTCCTCGCGATTATCCGCCGATGGACTGAAGACAGAAAGGCGCTGGATGGGACGAATGGCAGCGATCGCGCGGACATGCGAATTCGCCTCGCTGCCGCTGCCGAGCACCCCCAGCGTCACCGGGCCCGGCGGCATGACGCGATCGACCGCGACGGCGGATGTCGCGGCAGTGCGGAATGCGGTCAAGCTCTCGCCGTCAAGCAAGCCCGCGATGCGGCCGGTCTCCTGGTCAAACAGCACAACGGTGTACGTAACCGCCCGTTGTCGGCTCAGGCCAAATATTTTGGCGCCCATCACCGTGCGTGTCGGCAGGATGGCGCAGAGCGACCGGATCCAGGTCCCCTGCCCGCGCGCCACTGTGCGCGGCGGGTTCTCCTCTTCGGTATGCGGCATCGCGTAAGCGTTGCGCAGGGTGTCGATCAGTTCCGGCCAGGTGATGACCTCGCTCGCGGTCTGCGCCGACACGAACCACGGTGCATTCGTCATCTTGAACCTTGCTGGATCGGCCGCGTTGAGGTCGCGGCTATTCGGGATTGCGGCCCACGAAGAACGCGGCGTTGGGATCTTTCGACGGATTGAGCCCCGCGGCCTCCGCGCCGCGCCGCAGCACGGCCATGTGGCCGTCGCTGATCTTCATAGTCGGATGCCGCAACGGTCCGCCATTCATGCCGCTCAGCCAGCCCTGGAATTTCCACATCATGCGGTTGAGAAACAGCGTTCCCGACACGTAGGTGTTCAGCGACGAATTGGCCTGCCGTGCAGGTTGAATTTGCCAATAGAGCTTCATCGCTCCGTCCAAGTCACCGGCTTTCGCCAGCTTGAACATGCGCGGCATGACGTCGCCATAATATTCAAAATTGCTGGTGCCGCTATATTGAAAATTCATCACCGACATCAGCGGGATGATGTCCTTCTCCAGCGGAGACGAGATCACCACCTTGTCGTGCAGGCGCCGGTAGACGTCGAGCAGCCCGCCGATCAGCGGCATCGCGCCTTCCGCCTTGATGGCGATCACGTTCGGAATTTCCGCCACCATCCGCTCCAGCATCTCGGGCGAGATATCAGCCGGATGCAGGCGTCCGAAATTCCACAGCGGCACCGGAAACAGCATCACGCCGAGATCGATGGCGTCGCAATAAGCCTTGGTATAATCAAAGACCTCCTGCTCCGAGGTCGGATAGAAATTCGCCGGATAGGACAGCAGCACATAATCCGCGCCGGCCGCGCTCGCGAGATTGGTGGCCTCGATATTGTCTTCGAGCGTGCCGAACGCGGCATGCACCACGAGATGCAGCCGACCTTTGGCCTCGTCAGCCGCCCAGGCGGTGAACTGGCGATACTCGTCGATGGTGATGTTGACCTCGGAGACCAGCAGCGTGCCTTCAAAGCCGAGTTCGATCGCGCGCCGGATGTCGTGACGGATCCCCTTCTCGTTGAGACGCTTCAGATCGCGCGTGAAGCTTGGGATCGTGACATTCACGCATCCCTGCATGGTCCGGCGGCCCCACGAGCGTGCATCCTCCTTGATATATCCAGGCACTGGTCTCTCTCCCGACGGAGCACTTGGCCGCCCCGCAGAATCGCGGGGCCGACGCGGCAGCTTGATGCGTTGCGTCGGAGGTAACCCGGCAAATAATCGATGTCAACGTGATCATCGATTATTTGAAAATCATAGATTATTCGGCTATCGTCGAATCAACAGAGGAAGCAGCCTTTGACAGTTTCGACCAACGTTCTCAGCCGGCTTCGTGGTGAAATCCTCAAAGGGGAGATCGCGCCCGGCATCAAAATCAATGTCGACCGCATCCGCACCTCCTACGGTGTCAGCCTCAGCCCATTGCGTGAGGCGCTCTCGCAATTGGTGGCCGAACGCCTGGTCGAGTCCGACGAGAATCGCGGCTTCCGCGCCGCACCTGCGTCTCGCGACAATCTGCAGGAGATCGTCTGGCTGCGCTCAAGTCTCGAGGTCATGGCGCTCGAGCGCGCCATCAAGCTGGGAGACGATGCGTGGGAGGCGGAGATCGTATCGACGCTGCATCGGCTCGAAAAGCTGTCCTACATCAAGGACCGCAACGCCGCGCAGGCCAACGAGGACTGGGAATACTGGCACCGGCAGTTTCACACCGCGCTGATTAAGGCCTGCGGCGCGCCGTTACTGGTGCAGTTCTGCAATTCATTGCACGACCATGCCGATCGCTACCGCCGTACCTACCTGAAGGGAAACCGGCAGACGCGCGATTCGCACGAAGAGCACCGCGACATTGCCGCCGCCGCGCTCAAGCGCGACACCGCCGAGGCCTGCCGGCTGATGACCAAGCACATCACGCGCACCGGCGCGGATATTCTGGCGGCCATGCCGGCGGATTGACGCCATCAGAATCCGAAATCAGGCGGCGCAAATCGACCGGCGCAACATCATCGATATCTCCTGATTTCGCTTTACTGGTCCTCGAACGGCAATCCGACGTAATTCTCGGCGAGCGCCTTCTGCATCGCCTCGGAGCTGGAAATATAGTCGAGCTCGGTGACTTGGATCTTCCGGTCGAAGGCCGAATGCGTGTCATAGCGGTGCAGCAGGTTGGTCATGTAGGTGGAATAGCGCACCGCCTTCCATACCCGCCGCAGTGCGACGTCCGAATAACGGTCGAGGCGCTCGGTCGAATTGCTGCGGAAGAAATCCTCCAATGCGCGTGACAGCACCCGCACGTCGGCCACCGCAAGGTTCAAGCCCTTGGCGCCAGTCGGCGGCACGATATGCGCGGCATCGCCGGCCAGGAACAGACGTCCGTATCGCATCGGCGCGGCGACAAAGGCGCGAAGCTGCGCGATATCGCGTTGCACGATCTCGCCTTCGATGATCTCGTTGATGCCCGTGTCGCCCATGCGCAGGTGCAACGCGTCCCAGAACTGGGCATCGGACCATTTGTCGATGTCTTCGTTCGACGCCACCTGCACATAGTGGCGTGAGACCTGCGGCGAGCGGCGGCTGCAGAGCGCAAAGCCGGTCGAATGATTGGCATAGGTCATTTCGGCGATCGGCGGCGACCGCGAGATGATTCCGAACCACGCGAACGGGAATTCGTGGTCGTAGATGGTGATCGCCGATTGCGGGATCGCCGGGCGGCAGACACCGTGGAATCCGTCACAGCCGGCAATGACATCGCATTCCAGTGCGTGATCGGCGCCCGCGTGCTTGTAGCGGATCACCGGGTTGGTCCCGTCGATGCCCTCGAGCCCTGTCACCGGCGCCTCGAACTGGATCTCTCCGCCGCGCGCCAGGCGCGCCGCGATCAAATCCTTCACCACCTCCTGCTGGCCGTAGATCGTGACGTGCTGGCCGGTCGTGGCTTCCAGCGGCACGCGCATGATGCGCCCCTCGAAGCGGAAATCGATGACCCGGTCGATCATGGACTCCCGCCGCATGCGGCCGTCGAGCCCAAGCTGCGTCATGACATCCACCGTGCCGGGTTCGAGCACGCCGGCGCGCACGCGCGCCTCGACATAGTCGCGGCTGCGCGCTTCGAGCAGGACATTGTCGATCCCGGCGCGATCGAGCAGATGAGCCAGGAACAAGCCAGCCGGCCCCGCCCCGATGATTCCGACTTTGGTGCGCATCATTCAGCCTTTCAATCGAACCGCGTCGGGTCGAGCAGAACCTTACCGAGTCCACCACGTGCATCGACGAGTTCATGTGCATGCGCCGCCTGGCTCAGCGGCAGGACCTGGTCGACCATCACTTTGAGACGACCCTCCGCCGCGACGCGCAGGCTCATGTCGACGTCGACGCCGGTTTCCGACGGCGCGCCTATGATGGTGATATGGTTGAGGTAGAGGCGCTTAACGTCCAGCGGCACCGTGCCGCCGCCGTGGCCGCCGGCCGTGACCAGCCGGCCGCGCAACGCGATGGTCGCGAAGGCTTTCGCAAACAGGTCCGGATCGCCGATATTCTCAATCACGACATTCACGCCTGCGCCTTGGGTGATCCGCATCACCTCGGCGGTGAGATCCTGGCTGCGGTAATTCACACCGGCATCGGCGCCGAGCGCCATTGCCGCCGCGACACGCTCGTCGCCGCCGGCGCCGGCAATGACCTTGGCGCCGAGATGCTTCGCGATCTGCACCGCGGCGCTGCCGAGACCGCCGGCCGCGCCCATCACCAGCACCCATTCGCCGGGCTGCACCTTGGCGCGGTCGCGCAATTGCGCGAAGGCGAGCGGGGCGTGACGTGCGACCACCACCGCGGTCTTGAAGTCGAGAGTGTCAGGAATGATATGGGTGACGTTGGCCGGCACCTTCACATATTCCGCATAACCGCCCCAGACGCTGACGCCGAGTAGACGATGCGCGCCGCGCTCATCGAGGCCGACCACCGGCCGCGTGACCACGCGATCGCCGATCTTGCGGCCGGTCACACCCGGCCCGACCGCGGTGACGATTCCGGCCGGATCGACGCCCAACACATGCGGCAAGACGGGCTTGCGCGCATAGGTCCCGGCGCGCACCACCAGGTCGAGCGTGCGGTTCACCGAGACGGCATGGACCTTGATGAGCACCTCACCGGGACCCGGCTCCGGCGTCGCGACCTCCGCGAGGTGGAGCACGCCGGGAGGACCGAATTCATTGAGGATGACTGCCTTCACGTTTCTTCCCTGACCTCGCCGAGCGCTTTTACGGTCGTCGCTTTAAGCCGCGATCTTCACATACTCGAAATCGCCGGGTTTGTTATCGATGCCGCGCGCGGGCGGCGATATCCAATTGGCGAATTTTCCGGGTTCGCGTTCGGGCTTCATCAGCGAGGCGATGAATTCACCATCCTGCGGCGACGGCAGCCACTTGTCCTTCTCACGCTGGAATGTCGCCGCGTCGATCAGGATGCCGGTCGGTGTCGCATGGACGTCGCGGAATTCGCCGATATGGCGATGGAACGCGACATGTGGCAATTCGAGCCGATACTGCACCCCGGTTTGGGCGAAGATCTGGTTCCAGCGCTCGATGCCGCGCGCACAGTCGGCGATGTAGTCGTCGCGCAGCCGCATGTTGAGCGCGGTCAGCGCCGGCTCATCGACCAGCTTGATCGCGCCATCGACGAATTTCAGCACCGGATAGGTGGAGCTGGTCAGCCGGTGATCGTCCTCGATATTGGTCTCGCGAAACCGCCCCTTGATGCCGGAATTGAAGGCGTTCGCCGCATTGGTGGAAACCTCCGAGCCGAACAGGTCGAGCGACAGCGAATAATGCAGGTGCAATTTCTTCTGCAGGGTCGGCAGGTCGATCACGCCGAGCGCGCGCACCGCCGCGATGTCGTTCGCATCCTCGATGCCGGCTGCCTTCATCGCCTCGCAGGTGCGCTGGATCACGCGCCGAACGCCGGTTTCGCCGACGAACATGTGATGCGCTTCCTCGGTCAGCATGAAGCGGCAGGTGCGCGACAGCGGATCGAAGCCCGATTGCGCGAGGCTTTCGAGCTGCATCTTGCCGTCACGGTCGGTGAAGAAGGTGAACATGAAGAATGACAGCCAGTCTGGCGTCGCCTCGTTGAAGGCGCCGAGCATGCGCGGCGCGTCCTGGCTGCCGGAGCGGCGGCGCAGCAATTCCTCGGCCTCTTCGCGGCCGTCGCGGCCGAAATATTTCTGCAGCAGATAGACCATCGCCCAGAGGTGGCGGCCCTCCTCGACATTCACCTGGAACACATTGCGCAAGTCATAGAGCGAGGGCGCGGTCTTGCCGAGGTAACGCTGCTGCTCCACCGACGCCGGCTCGGTGTCGCCTTGGATCACGATCAGGCGGCGCAGCATCGCGCGATACTCGCCAGGCACCTCCTGCCAGGCCGGCTTGCCGAAATGCTCGCCGAACGGGATGGTGCGATTCTCTTCCTGGTTGGCGAGCAGGATGCCCCAGCGATAGTCCGGCATGCGCACGTAATCGAATTTGGCCCAGCCCTGGTTGTCGACCGAGACCGCCGTGCGCAGATAGACCAGCGCATCCTGGAATCCGTCCGGGCCCATCTCCTTCCACCAGGCGATGTAGCCGGGATGCCAGCTTTCCAGAGCCTTCTGCACGCGGGCGTCTTTTTCCAGTTCGACGTTGTTCGGGATCAGCCCGTTATAGTCGATGTTGATCGCGGTCATGATCAGACCCTTTCCTTGTCGTAGGTCGGCTGCACGCCTGAGCCGTAGAGCTTCAACGCGCCCTGCTGGCCGACCGAGTTCGGACGCTGGAAGATCCAGTTCTGCCACGCGGTGAGGCGCCCGAAGATTTTCGTCTCCATGGTCTCGGGACCGGCGAAGCGCAAGTTGGCTTCCATGCCGGTGAGCGCGTCGGGTGAGAAGCTCGCACGCTCCTCCAGCATCACGCGCAACTCGTCATCGAAATCGAACGCCTCGTAGGAGAACGTGACCAGGCCGAGCGTCTCAGCGTCCTCCGCCGCGAGCGATCGACCGATGGTTGCTCTCGCGGTCTCGACCGATGCGGGCTCACCGAGGAACCGCTGCGTCAGGCGGCTGATCCCGTTGCCCATCGGATAAGCGCCGAAATTCATCTGTCCGAGGGTGACCGCGGCCGGCGGACGATTCTCGCCGTCGCGCGCGCCGATCAGCATCACCGCGCGGTCGCAGGCGAAGACAACCTCTGCCAGCGTTCCAGCAAAACACGAACCGGGCTCGATCACGGCGACCAGGCTTTTCGCCATCATGTCGACGCGCTTGAGCACGCGCTTGAGATAGTGGCGCACCTCGCGGATCGCCCAGTCGCCATCGGCGCTCAGCCTGTCGTCGTAGGCAAGCACGGCGGATGCATCGCCTTCGGTGCGGAACACGACGACGCCGATCGCCGATTCGTTGGCGCGCAGATGCAGCAGCGCGTCATCGAGTTCACGCGCCATCGCGAGCGGCCAGAAACTCGCGTCGATGCTCGCTGGCACCGGCGCCGACGGGCCGCGCAATGTCACCGTGGCGATGGCCCGAGTGCGGTCGATCTCGACCTCGACATGCGGATAGTGGATCCGATCCTCACTGATCTCACGCCGCAGCGGCGTCAGCGCGATGCCCGTGGCATCCGCCGGACGGTCCGAGCGCGCAGCCAGCTCCTTAGCGCGGGCGGCGACTGCCTCCTTCCATTTTGAATTCGGCACCGCCTCGTCGACCAGCCGCCAATCCACCGCCTTCTGCCCGCGCACGCCCTCCTCAATCGAGCAGAATACGTCGGCAAGGTCGCGCCGCACCTTGCGCTTGTCAGTCACGCGGGTGAGCCCGCCGGTGCCCGGCAGCACCGCCAGCAGCGGCGTCTCCGGCAAGGCGACCGACGAGCGGCGGTCATCGATCAGCATGATGTGTTCGGCGGCGAGCGCGAGCTCATAGCCGCCGCCGGCCGCGGGCCCATTCACGGCGCAGAGATAGATCTGTTTCGAATTCTCGCTGGCATCCTCGATCGCAAGCCGGGTCTCGTTGGTGAATTTGCAGAAATTCACCTTGTGGGCGTGCGTCGCCTTGCCGAGCATGCGGATATTGGCGCCGGCGCAGAAGACGTTGTCCTTGCCCGACATGATGACCACCGCGCGCACCCGTGGGTGCTCGAAGCGCAGCCGCTGCACCGCGTCCGCCAGTTCGATGTCGACGGCCAAGTCGTAGGAATTGAGTTTCAGCTCATAGTCGCTCGACAGCCCTCCGGCAGGATCGACGTCCATCACCAGATAGGCGATTTCGTCTGCGAGCTCGATGCGCCAATGGCGGTACCGGCTCGGATCAATTTGAAAATCGATGGTCATGCCTGAATTTTGGGCGCAGTTGGAGGCCGTGGCAAGCTCACGCAGCATGTGTGGTTACACTGCCGGGTGGGCCAAAAAACGGCCCCTTCAAGGGCTTGGCCAGAACAAAAGCCCGTTCCTCGGGGAGCGATTCGGATTGACATTCCGCACATCCGGCGACACTCAATCGCCTATAAAAACCTCGGGGAGCAGGTCATGCCGAATTCGCAAGCCTACGACTACGTCATCGTGGGCGCCGGCTCGGCCGGATGCGTGCTGGCGAACCGACTGAGCGAGGACCCGAACACCCGGGTGCTGCTGCTGGAGGCCGGCAAGGCGGACCGGCATATCTGGCTCAAGCTGCCGCTCAAGTTCCGCGACCTCATGACGGTCATGAGGTTCAACTGGGGCTACGACACCGAGCCGGAGCCGGGCCTCGACAACCGCTCGATCTACATTCCGCGCGGCAAGGTGCTGGGCGGCTCGTCCTCGATCAACGGCATGATGTATTGCCGCTGCCACCCGCGGGACTACGACCAATGGCGCCAGCTCGGCCTCACCGGCTGGGGCTACAGCGACGTCCTCCCCTATTTCAAGCGCTCCGAGGATTTCCCGGACGGCGACAGCACATTCCACGGCAAGGGCGGCGAACTCAGCGTCACCCACGGCGACAGCACCAGCCACGCGCACCGCGCCTATGTCGAAGCCGGCGTCAATGCCGGCTATCCGCACACGGTCGACCACAACACGCTTGAGAATGAGGGCTTCGGCCCGGCCGACCTGACCATCCGTGAGGGGCGCCGCGCCTCGACCTCACAGGTATTCCTGAAGCCGGCCATGAAGCGGCCGAATCTCACCGTCGTGACCAGCGCGCATACCAACAAGGTGGTGTTCGAGAAGGACCGCGCGGTCGGCGTCGAATATCGTCACAACGGCTCGGTCGTGACGGCGCGCGCGGAGCGCGAAGTGATCGTGTCAGGCGGCGCCTATAACTCGCCGCAGCTGCTGATGCTCTCCGGCATCGGACCTGCCGATGAGCTGCGGAAGAACGGCATCAAGGTGCAGCATGATTCACCGCATGTCGGGCGCAACCTCCAGGACCATATCCATGTCGGCGTCGCCTACGACACCGACAAGATGCAGAGCTTCGACGAGGAATTGCGGCTCGACAAGCTGACGCTGGCGGTCCTCAACTGGGCGTTGTTCAAAAAGGGTCATCTGACCAAGCTGCCGGTCGCATGCCTCGCCTATATCCGCACCCGGCCGGAGTTGGAGCGGCCCGACATCGAATTGCTGATGGGGCGCGTGCATCCCGAGGCGCATATCTGGTTCCCCGGAATCCGCAAGCCGAAGGGCGGCTATCTCGGCTGCCGTCCGACGCTGCTGCATCCGGAAAGCCGAGGCAATGTCACGCTGCGTTCAGGCAATCCCGAAGACAAGGTCGTGATCCGCCACAATCACCTCTCGGCCGAGGCCGACCTGCGCACCTTGCGCGCCGGTGTGAAGGCAGCGCGCGAGGTCTATGCCACCGCGCCGCTGAAGGACATGATCGGCGACGAGATGTTTCCGGGGACCGGCGTGAAGACCGATGCGGAGATCGACGCCTATATCCGCTCGACCGCGATCACGATGTATCACCCCACCAGCACCTGCCGCATGGGCATCGATACCGAGGCGGTGGTCGACGGCGAGCTCAAGGTCAATGGCGTGTCCGGGCTGCGCGTTGTCGATGCCTCGGTGATGCCGTTCGTGCCGGGCGGACACACCAATGCACCGACCATCATGATCGCGGAGAAGGCCGCCGACCTGATGCGCGGCCGCAAGGCCCCCGCACCGATCGAGGTTTAACCGATCTGTCACGGCCTCTTCGCAGGATTCTTTTTTGATGGATCGCCGGGTCAATCCCGGCGACGACACTTAAGTCTCAATCGAACGGATAGACGCCCGTCTCGGCCCGATACGCGTGCTCGATGCCGTGGATCCCCGAGCGCAGCATCGCGCCCCAGGATTCGCGCGTGGTCGCGCCGATATGCGGCGAGGCAAAGAAGTTCGGCACGTCGAGCAGCGGATGGCCGTTGGCCGGCTCGACGTCGAACACGTCGAAGGCCGCGCCCGCGATGTGGCCGCTTTCGAGCCGCTCTTTGAGAGCTTTCTCATCGACCATGCTGCCGCGCGCGCAATTGATCAGGATCGAGCCCGGCTTCATCTTGTCGAGCACCGCGGCCGAATACATGCCGATAGTGGTGGCGTTGCGCGACAGATGGATGGTCAGCACGTCCGAGCGCGCCCACAACTCTTCGGGGCTGACGCTCTCGACGCCGTATTGCTTGTAGAATTCGGACTTGTCCTCGCGGTCATTGGCGATGATCTTCACGCCATAGGGCTGCAGCAGCTTCACGACTTCCTGGCCGATGAAGCCGCAGCCATGGATGCCGACGGTGCGCCCGCGCAGATCGGCGGCGAAGCCGATCGGCCCTTTCCATTCGCCGCGCCGCAGGATCGACGAGAAGAAATGCACCTTGCGGATGGTGAACACCATGAAGCAGACCGCAAGCTCGGAGACCGACACCTTATTGATGCCGGCAGCCCACCACATCTTGATGCCGTATTTGTTGAGGATCGCCGGATCGATGTGATCGACGCCGGCCGAGCACAGCGAGATCACCTTGAGATCCGGCAGGCTGGCGCAGACGCGGTCGGTGAATTTGTCGAGACCGATCAGCGCGACCTCGGCGCCCTTCAGGAAGTCGATCAACTGATCTTCGGTGAACTTCTCGCGGTTGGTCCGGAATTTCGTGCCGGGATATTTGGCTTCGAACTCGGCCTTCAGGTCCGGAAAGAAGTCGAAGTAAGGGGTCGCGACCGCGATGCGGGGCATGGGAAACCTTCCGCTGGAGGGAAAAAGCGCGCCACCCTATCAGCGGGAACTTTGGATGCAAGACCGTGATACCGCGGGTTCCCGCCACGGAACCGACCGCTTGCGAGCGACGTTATCCGGGTTGAAGCGTGGCGGAGATTTGGAATGCAGAAGCAGGATGGACGGATCGTCGAGACAGCGGTCGAGGCGCGCGGCGCAAGGCCCGGCCGGCCGGTGCTCTATGTACTGGTGGCCGCGCTGGTACTCGTGATCGCAGCCTATGTCGGCGTCTATATGGGCTTCTTCAAAATAGCCTAGAGCGCGATCGCGCTCTAGGCTTTGTTTGAGCATGATCCTGTTCGGAAAACCGGTAGCCACTTTTCCGGATCATGCTAACGCCCCGGCAACACCAAAATCTTTGGCGCCGTCGGCGCGGTCGATTTCGATAAAACGACCGACGGCACATCCATGACCTCAAACGGCCAGCCTTCGCGCTCCTTGGCGCGCTGCACGAAGCCGTTGAGCGAAAACGCGCTGAACGAATGCATCGGGATCATCACCGGCGCCTTCAGCGCCACCAGCACGTCGATCATTCCCTCGCGATCGAGCGTCACGCCACCATCGACCGGAAACATCACCGCATCGATGCGGCCGATCTCGTTGAGCTGAGTCTGTGTCAGCGTGTGATGCAGATGGCCGAGATGCGCGACGCACATGTTCGCGATCTCGAAGATGAAGATCGAATTGCCGTGGCGCTCGGTGCCGCCGCCCCAGGAACGGATGTTGGTCGGCACGTTGCGCACGCGCACGTCCTGGTAATGCAGGTCATGGCGCGCCGGCTCGTCCGGGCTCGCCCCCCAGCCGCGCAGCACGTGCTTGATGCCGGGCTCGGGGGAGTCGGTGTAGTGGGTCGAATGCGCGTGATTCATGGTGACGATGTCAGGCAGCATCGGCGGCCGGACATAGTTGTTGTAGTCGGTCGCCATGCGCACCAGGCGCGGGCTTTCGATCAGGAAGGTGGCGTGACCGATATAGGAGACGCGGACTTGGTCGCCGGCCAGCGCCGCCGGGACGACCCGCGGCTTGCGCGACGAAATGAGGCCGGGGCAATTCTCCAGCATCATCTCCGGCTTGGCCGACGGCGGGACCGGCTGCGTGGCGACCGGCGCCACGGAATATGCGAGCAGCGCCGCCGCAACCGGAACCGTCAGCCGCATCGCAAGAGCCATGATGACCCACCCTCCCAGGATGAGTCATCATAAAGCAATTCTCAGGCCGGTGTCCTCACGAGCGCGGGAGCAATGGCGCCCGCCACAGACCTATTTCATCGAGACGATGACGCCCTTCGAGGTCGTGACGACCCAGCGTCCATCCTGCCGGCTGATGCGTTCGACCCGACCGCCACCCGGCAAGGTGTCGCCGGGCTCGACCTCGATCAATCCGCCGCGCCCTTGCAGCAGCGCCGCGCCGTCATAGACGCTGCGCAGCCGCCAGCCTTCGAGCACCTGCGGCTTGGGTGGCTCCGCGATGGGGGCGACCGCGGCGACCTGCCGCGGTGTCACCGAGCCGGTGATGTCCTTGGCAACGGTCCCGCTCGCCACCTTCTGCTCGAGACGATCGAGCGAATCCGACATCTTGGTGAGCTTGGCGGTCGGTTCGGCCTGGGCCTTGTCGATCCGTTCCATGCGTTCGGCGAGCTTGCCAAACTGGGCATTGGCGCTGCGCGCGGCGGCGTCATTGGCGGTCTTCAGCGCCACGATCTCCGCCTTGAGCTGCGCCACCACGTCAGTCAGCGGCTTGAGCTCGCTGGCGGCCAGGGTCTTCACCGCGGGCGCCGCTGCGGGGGCGTGGGTGTAGGCCGACGACGCCAGAGCGCCGGCGATGGCGCCGAAGCCGGCCGCGAACACGACCGAGGCCGCCAGCAGCGCCATGCGGTTCTCACGCAGGCCGGTTGTTTTCTCGCGCGCGACGGCGAGCCAGCCTTGCGGCACGGCGGCCTCAACCGCCTCGACAGGCTTCAGTTCAGGCGTGATGACCGGGGCCGCCGGAGCGTCGATGGCGGGGGCTGATGCGATCGCTTCGGGCTTCTGCTCGTCCAGTTTCTGCTCGTCCATAGGGTGACCTCCGAGAGGGGTTCACCAATTGGTAACCATGGGCCGGTTACCGAAAGGTTACCGTCAGGCGGTCACACTCCCAGATAACGGTGCTGGACGTCCGGGACCGCGGCGAGTTCCGCCGACGAACCGGACCACACCACCCGTCCCCGCTCGATCATGGTGTGCCGGTCGGCGATACGGATCAGCGCCGCGACATTCTTGTCGATCAGCAGGATCGATTGACCCGCGGCCTTCAGCCGGCCGAGGCATTGCCAGATCTCGGCCCGGATCAGCGGCGCGAGACCCTCGGTCGCCTCGTCGAGGATCAGCAGCCGCGGATTGGTCATCAACGCGCGGCCGATCGCGAGCATCTGCTGCTCGCCGCCGGAGAGCAGGTTCGCCATGCTGTCGAGACGCTCGGCCAGCCGCGGAAACAGCGCGCAGACGCTATCAAGCGTCCAGGGCCCGGCGACGCCACGGCGGTTCGCCGCCGTCGCCACCAGATTCTCGCGCGTCGTCAGGTTGCCGAACACCTGCCGGCCTTCCGGCACCAGGCCGATGCCGAGTTGTGCGATCCGGTAGGGCGGCAGCTTCCCGATGTCGTAGCCATCGAAACGGATGACGCCGCGGAACGCCGGCGTGAGGCCGAGAATCGAGCGCACGGTCGTGGTCTTGCCCATGCCGTTGCGCCCCATCAGCGTGACCAGTTCGCCCGGCGCAACGCTGAAAGACACCCCGAACAGCACCTGGCTCACCCCGTAGCGGGTCTCAACCTGGTCGAGCGAAAGCAACGGCGCGTCAGACATCACTGACGGCCTCCTGCTCGCCGAGATAGGCCTGACGTACCTCTTCATTGGCGCGGATCTCTTGCGGCGCGCCAGACGCGATCACCTGGCCATAGACCAGCACGGTGATGCGGTCGGCGAGCGCGAACACCGCCTCCATGTCGTGTTCGACCAGCAGGATGGTGACCTCGCGTTTCAACGCGCGCAAAATCGTCACCATGCGTGCCGATTCCTCCGGACCCATCCCGGCCATCGGCTCGTCGAGCAGCAGCATGCGCGGGTTGGTGGCGAGCGCCATCGCGATCTCGAGCTGGCGGTGTTCGCCGTGACTGAGCCTTGAGACCAGCACGTCGGCGCGATGCCCAAGCCCAACGCGCTCCAAAGCCGCACGCGCCGGATCGCGCAACAGCGCCTCGTCCCGCGCCTTGCTCCAGAAGCGGAACGAATGGCCGGCATGCGCCTGCACCGCCAGCGTGACATTATCCAGCGCGGTGAAATCGAGAAACAGCGAGGTGATCTGGAACGAGCGCGCCAGGCCGCGCAGGCTGCGCGCATGCACCGGCAACGCCGTGATATCCTCACCGAGGAAGCGGATGCGGCCTGCTTCCGGCTCGATCTCGCCGGCAAGCTGGCCGATCAGCGTGGTCTTGCCGGCGCCATTCGGCCCGATGATGGCGTGAAGCTGCAACGGCGGCAGCGCCAACGTGACGTGGTTGGTCGCCACCACGCCGCCGAAGCGTTTCTCCAGTCCGTCGATTTCGAGGATGGGCTCAGTCACGGCGCCACCCCGAGAGCAATCCGTCGATGCCGCCGCGTGCGAACAGCGCGACCAGCAGCAGCAGGGGGCCGAGCACCAGGTTCGGATATTCGGTGAAGCGCGACAACGCCTCCTCCAGCAGCAGGAACGTCACCGCGCCGATCACCGGACCGAACAACGTTCCCATGCCGCCGAACACCACCATCACAATCAGGTCGCCCGACCGCGTCCAGTGCATCATCGCCGGGCTGACGAAATCGGTGTGATTGGCGAGCAGCGCGCCAGCCAGTCCGCACATCGTGCCGGCGATGACGAAGCAGGTGAGCTTGTAGCGATAGGTCGGGAAGCCGACCGCGCGCATGCGGCGCTCGTTGGAGCGGATCCCCTGGATCGCCAGGCCGAAGCGCGCATTGATGATACGCCACACCAGATAGATGCCGCCGAGCAACAGCGCGAGGCAGAGATAATAGAATACGATCTTGTTGGAGATATTGATCAGGCCACCGAACTGGCTGCGCCGCGCGAGGGTGAGGCCATCATCCGCGCCATAACGGTCGAGCGCAGCGGCGACGTAATAGATCATCTGCGACATCGCCAGCGTGATCATGATGAAATAGACGCCGCGGGTGCGCAGCGAGATCGCGCCGATGATCAGCGCGAACAGCGCGGAGACCGCGAGCGCCACCGGCCATTGCACGAAGCCTGTGACAATGCCCTCCTTCGCGAGGATGCCGATCGCATAGCCCCCGATGCCGAGATAGGCGGCGTGGCCGAAGCTCACCATGCCGCCATAGCCGAGGATCAGGTTGAGGCTCACCGCCCCCAAAGCGAGGATCACCACGCGAGTGAACAGGTTGAGCGGAAACATGTTGCCGATCGCCAGCGAGTAGACCGGGATCAGGACTAGGACGGCGAGGAGTGCGGCGGCGACCAGGTTTCGCGGCGTCAGCAACCGGCTCATTTGCTCGCTGCCGGGAATAGTCCAGCCGGACGCACCACCAGGACGATCGTCATGATCAGGTAGATCAGCATCGACGACAAGGCCGGCGCTACCGTCGCCGCGGAGCGCGACTCGAGCACCAGGCGCAACGCATCGGTGAGGAAGGCGCGGCCGACGGTATCGACGATGCCGACCATGATCGCCGCGACGAAAGCGCCGCGGATCGAGCCGATGCCGCCGATGATGATCACGACAAAGGCAAGGATCAGGATGTTTTCGCCCATGCCGATCGACACGGTGAGGATCGGCGCCTGCATGATGCCGGCGAGACCGGCGAGCGCGGCGCCGAGCCCGAAGACCAGCGTGAACAGCAACTGGATGT
>CANKHJ010000014.1 GCA_947481635.1 Bradyrhizobiaceae bacterium | reverse complement strand
GGCGCGCAGGGAATCCGCAATCGGGGTCTTGCCCTTCGGATTGAGGCCGTTCACCGCGGCCTTGATGCGATCCGGATCGAAGCGGCTGACCGGGACCATCAATTCGATGTCCTTGCAGTCGCCCTTCGACCTGTGCCCGTAAGTCATCAGGCCAAGACGGTCATCCGGCTTCCATTTCCGCAGGATCGAATCGACCGCCTTGCGCGCCGCGGAAATCTTGGTCTGTCCGTCGACCTGCCCCCACATCGATCCCGACGCATCGAGGATCAGGATCGCGTCGCCGCTCTGGGCCAATGCCGGTGTGGAGGAAAGCGCGAGGAGCGCAGCGAAAATCGTCGAACGGGCAATACCAACCACGTCGTCCCTCCGAAGGCTGACAGCAATGGGTCGCTTGTCAGCCTACAGAGGTTCAAAAGCGGTAAAAAGAGGCGGCTACTTTCCCCATACCTCCTCGGATACCTCTACGATCATCCGCAGCTTGGCCCATTGCTGCTCCTCGGTGAGCATGTTGCCCTCCTCGGTCGAGGCAAAGCCGCATTGCGGCGAGAGGCAGAGCTGATCGAGCGGAATGAACTTCGCCGCCGCATCGATGCGCCGTTTGATCTCGTCCTTGGTTTCGAGCTGGCCGTTCTTCGAGGTGACGAGGCCGAGCACCACATGGCGATCCTTCGGCACCTGGCGCAACGGCTCGAAGCCGCCGGCGCGCTCGTCGTCATATTCCATGAAGAAGCCGTGCACCTTGATCTTGTTGAACAGGACTTCCTGCACCGCATCGTAGCCACCCGAACCCATGAAGGTGGATTTATAATTGCCGCGGCACAGGTGCATTGTGATCGTCATGTCGGAGGGAATGTCCGACATCGCGGTGTTGATCAGGTCGCCATAGAGATCGCCGAGCGTTTCGGGATTGTCGCCGCGGTCCTTCATCTGCTGTCGGTATTTCGGGTCGCACAGCATCGCGATGAACACTTCGTCGAGCTGCAGATAGCGGCAGCCGGCATCGGCAAAGGCGCGCACGGCTTTCTTATAGGCCTGGCCGAGATCGTCGAAGAACGCGTCCATCTTCGGATAGACATCCTTGTTGATCGGCGTCGCCACCGGACGACCATAGATCGCCGACGGCGCCGGGATCGTGACCTTCGGCGTGCGCTTGGTGCGAGCCGCCACATACTTCCAGTGATCGATCATCGGATGGCCGGAAAAGCCGAGTTTGCCGGTGACCTTCACGCCCTCGTTGCGAGTGGTCACCGCGGCGAAGGCAATGCCGGTGCTCATGTCGGTCTTCTCGGCGCCGTCGAGGCCCCAGAGAAAATCGAGATGCCACCAGGACCGGCGGAACTCTCCGTCGGTGACGGCCGCAAGCCCAACCTCTTCCTGCTTGCCGATGATGCGGTCAATCTCGCGATCTTCCACCGCCTTCAGCGCTGCGGCGTCGATCTCGCCCTTGGCGCGCTGCTCGCGCGCCTGTTTCAGCGCCGCGGGTCGCAGCAGGGAGCCGACATGGTCAGCGCGGAACGGTGGCGTGGTGCGTTTCATTGCTTCCCCCAAACCTCTTCAGCGATATCGATCACCATGCGCAGCTTGGCCCATTGCTGCTCCTCGGTGACGGCGTTGCCCTCTTCGGTCGAGGCGAAGCCGCATTGCGTCGAGAGGCAAAGCTGATCGAGCGGCACATATTCCGACGCCTCTTCGATCCTGCGTTTGATTGCGTCCTTCGGCTCGAGTTCACCGGTCTTCGAGGTGACGACGCCGAGCACCACCAGCTTACCCTTGGGCACGAAGCGCAGCGGTTCGAAGCCGCCGGAGCGGTCGCTGTCGAACTCCATGAAATACGCATGCACGTTGGTCTGATTGAACAACACGTCGGCCACCGGCTCATAACCGCCCGACGCGACGAAGGTCGATTTGAAATTGCCGCGGCACAGATGCATCGAGATCGTCATGTCGGAAGGAATGCCCTCCATCGACGCATTGATCAGATCGGCATAGACGCGCAGGATCTGCTCCGGGTCCTCGCCGCGGCTCGACAGCACCTTGCGCTGCTCGGGATCGCACAGATACGCGATGAACACTTCGTCGAGCTGCAGGTAACGGCAGCCTTCGTCGGCGAAGGCGCGCACCGCCTTGGAATAGGTCTTGCCGAGATCCGCGAAGAAATCCTCCATGCGCGGATAGACCGATTCCGGAATGCTCTGGCGGCCATTGCGGAAATGCAGCGCCGAGGGCGACGGGATCGTCATCTTCGGCGTCTGCCTGGCGTGCTGCTTCAGGAATCGGAAGTGTTCCAGAAAGGGATGGTTCGAAAAGCCAAGCTTGCCGACCACGGTCGGCTGGATCGGCTTCAGCGTCGCGCCTTTAAAGGCCCAGCCCGAGTCCAGTTGGCGGAAGTCCACGCCGTCGAGGCCGACGAGAAAATCGTAATGCCAGAAGGCGCGGCGACATTCGCCATCGGTGATCGCCTGCAGTCCGATCTCTTCCTGCTTACGGATCAGTTGCTCGACCGCGCGGTCCTCAACAGCCTTGAGCTCGGCCGCACTGATCTCCTTGGCCTCAAGCCTGGCGCGGGCCGCCTTCACCGGCTGCGGGCGCAACAGCGAGCCGACATGATCGGCGCGGAATGGCGGCTTGGACCGTTGCATGAGACCTCCCCCAGTCGATTTTCTTTATTCTGTCACGGCGGGGCGGCTCCAGGCCACCCTCATTGTGCTCGGGGCCGGCGCCCTATTTGCCCCACACCTCGCGGGCGATCTCGATCACTTCGCGCATCTTCGCCCACTGTTGCTGCTCGGTCAGGGTATTACCCTCCTCGGTCGAGGCGAAGCCGCATTGCGGCGACAAGCAGCATTGATCAAGCGGCACATAGGTCGCGGCCTCATCGATCCGGCGCTTGATCTCGTCCTTGTTCTCGAGCGTGCCACTCTTCGAGGTAATCAGGCCGAGCACGACCTGCTTGGGACCCTTCGGCACGAAGCGCAGCGGCTCGAAGCCCCCGGCGCGCTCGCTGTCATATTCGAGGAAATAGCCGTCAAAGTCGGTGCCGCCGAACAGCACCTCGGCGATCGGCTCGTAACCGCCCGACGCGATCCAGGTCGAGCGGAAATTGCCGCGGCAGACATGGGTGGTGATCACCATGTCCTTCGGCTTGCCGGCCAGCGCCGCGTTGATGACGTCGGCATAGTCCCGCACGACGCTCTCGGTTTTGACGCCGCGCGCCCGGGCCTTGGCCATCTCCTCCTTGGAACAGAGATAGGCCAAGGCGGTATCGTCGAATTGCAGATAACGGCAGCCCGCATTGTAGAAGGCCTGCACCGCATCCCGATAAGCTTGGCTCAGATCTTGGAAAATGTCGTCGCGGTGCGGGTACACGCCCTTGTCGACCGATCCCGGCTCCAACCGGAAATGCAGCACCGTCGGGCTTGGGATGGTCATCTTCGGCGTGACGCGGGTATGCGCTTTGAGAAACTTGAAGTGTTCCAGGAACGGATGATTGGAGAAGCCGATCCTGCCGTTGATCCGGGTGCCGATCGGCCGGGTCTTCACGCCCTGAAACTGGATGCCCTGGTCAGCCTCGAACAATTCGACGCCATCGAGCATGCCTAAGAAATCGAACTGCCACCAGGAGCGGCGAAACTCGCCGTCGGTCGTGACCGCAAGACCGATCTCTTCCTGTTTGCGGATCAGCGCCGCGATCTCGCGGTCTTCGACCTCCTTGAGTTCGGCCACGGTGATCTCGCCGTTCGCGCGCCTTGCCCGCGCCTGCTTGAGGGCTTCCGGACGGAGGAAGCTGCCGACGTGGTCGGCGCGAAACGGCGGCGTCGCCGAGATCATGGTTTCACTCCCTGCACGCCGTCACTGCTGGCGACTGCCCGCCAATAGGGCCTGAAACCCTTCGATGCAAGATCGCGCTGCCCACCGCAGGCCCTCCCTTTGCGCGTCCCGTGCCGATTGAAAAAACCTCCGGGACACGATATTGCCGCTGCGATTGTTGCCCGGCTCGCTGCAAGGGATCACGGCGTTTCGAGCCAATTTCCGCGCCCTTCCTATCCCTTTGACGTTGGGATAGGTTGCGCGGCATTCACCTGATCAATGGTCACTGGGAGGAGATATCGGTCGCCATGGCGAAGAATCTAGAAGAGAAAATCAAGGCCTCGGGCAACATCGTCGACATGCTGCGCAACTCGCAGATCGGCGCCTACATTTACCCGGTCGTCGCTCCCGAATTCAGCAACTGGCGTGACGAGCAGGGCGCATGGCGCGACACCTGCGTGCTGTTCGACCAGTCGCATCACATGGCGAACCTCTATGTCGAGGGTCCGGATACGGTGAAGCTGCTGCGGCACCTCTCGACCAACTCGTTCAAGAATTTCGCAGTCGATCAGGCGAAGCAATTCGCTCCGGTCACGCATTACGGTCATGTGATCGGCGACGGCATCCTGTTCTACCTCGCTGAGAACAGCATGGTGTATGTCGGCCGCAACCCGGCTGCGAACTGGATCGAATTCCACGCCAAGACAGGCGGCTACAACGTCAAGACGACCTATGACGACCGTTCGCCGTCGCGTCCGATGGGCAAGCCGGTGGTGCGCAGCTGCTACCGCTTCCAGATCCAGGGCCCGAAGGCCCAGGACGTAATCAAGAAGCTGAACGGCGGCACCATGCCGGAGATCAAGTTCTTCAAGATGGGCCACATCACCATCGGCGGCCGCAAGGTCCGCGCTCTGCGTCACGGCATGGCCGGCGCGCCAGGCCTCGAGGTTTGGGGTCCGTACGAGGAGTATGATGACGTCCGCAACGCGATCCTCGAAGCCGGCAAGGAATTCGGCATCGTGCAGGTCGGCGCCCGCGCCTATGCGACCAACACGCTGGAGTCGGGCTGGATCCCGTCGCCGGTGCCGGCGATCTACACCGGCGACAAGCTGAAGGCCTATCGCGAGTGGCTCCCGGCCTCGAGCTACGAAGCCAATGCCGGCCTCGGCGGCAGCTTCGTCTCGAAGAACGTCGAGGATTATTACACCTCGCCGCATGAGCTCGGTTACGCCGGCTTCACCAAGTTCGACCACGACTTCATCGGCTCCGACGCCCTGAAGGCGATGGAAGGCAAGAACACGCGCAAGAAGGTGACGTTCGCCTGGGACAATGCGGACGTGAACCGCATCAACGAGTCGATGTTTGCCCCGGCCGGCGAGAACTACAAGTTCATCGACCTGCCGCTGTCGAACTATGCGTCGAGCTCGTTCGACACCGTGAACGCCAAGGGCGGCAAGATGGCCGGCGCGTCGATGTTCTCGGGCTATAGCTTCAACGAGCGCAAGATGCTCTCGCTGGGTTGGGTCGACGAGGCATATTCCAAGCCGGGCACCGAGCTCACGCTGGTCTGGGGCGAGGAGAATGGCGGCACCAAGAAGACCACCGTCGAGCGCCACAAGCAGACCGAGGTCAAGGTCATCGTGTCGCCGGTGCCGTACTCCGCGGTGGTGCGCGAGGGCTACGAAGGCAAGTGGCGTCACCAGGCCGCGGAATAATCGTCTCCGCATCCGTGATGTGAACAGAAGCCCCCGTGCTCCGGCACGGGGGCTTTTTCATTTGAAGTTCCGCCGTCATTCCGGGGCGCGCCCAAGATATCGCGCTACTGGTTTTGCCGTTTCGCCTGTGAAATGCTGGCGGCAAAGCGTGACAGTAGAACAAGCCGGGAGGACCCATCGATGCGCATCCCTCACAAAGCGACATTGGCCATTGTTGCGGCCGTGGCGCTGTGGTCGGTTCCGTCTTTCGGACAATCCTCGGCGCCGCTCCGGCTGATCGTCGGCGTCGCACCCGGAGCCACCACCGACACGGTGGCACGCTCGGTTGCCGAGCGGCTGCGTGAAATCCTCAAGGAGACAGTGATCGTCGAGAACCGGCTTGGGCCGGCCTCGCGCATGGCGATCGCGGAACTGAAGCGATCGCCGGCGGATGGACGAACGCTGCTGGTCGGCTCGAATGCAGCATTCTCGATCGTGCCGCACATCTATGGCGATCGGCTCGACTACAAGCCGGAGGAATTCAGGCCGGTGTCGCGGCTGGTTATTTTTCAGGTCGGGATCGCGACCGGACCGAAGACCAAGACAAAAAACATCGCCGAGTTCGTGAACTGGGTGAAGGCTAACCCGAACGACGCTTCGTTCGCGTCACCCGGTGCCGGCACCACATCGCACTTCGCCGGCCTGATGTTGTCGAGTGCGATCGGCATCCCGTTGACCCATATTCCGTATAAGGGCGGCGCACCGGCGATCACGGACCTGATGGGCGGCCATATTCCGCTGCTGTCGACCGCACTCTCCGACCTGCCGTCCTATCATCGCGAGGGCAAGATCACGATCATCGGGGCCGCCGGGCCGAAGCGCTCGCCCGCGGCGCCGGAAGTGCCGACCTTGCGCGAGCAGGGCATCGACATCGCGTTCGAATCCTCATTCGACATGCACGCGCTGGCGGGCACGCCGGACGACGTCGTCGCCAAGCTGGGCGCCGCCGTGCGCGAGGCGCTGGCCCATCCCGATACGCGCAAGCGGTTGGAGGGAATGGGCCTCGAAGTTTCCGGCTCGACGCCGGATGAGCTTGCCGCGAAGCAGGTCGAGGAAATCAAACTCTGGCGTGCTCCGGTGAAGCAAAGTGGATTCACCGGCGAGTAAGCCGGTCGTATGAATTCAAGAGAGATCAAGGGCGAGTAACGCCGCTTGACGACGAGGAGGATACAATGCGTCACATCATTTCGATGCTTGCGGCCGCAGCCGCCGTTGTGGTTGTCGCGGCCACGCCGGCCGCCGCGCAAGGTGGCGGCTCGCCCATGCGCCTTATCGTACCGGTGCCGGCTGGAGCGTCCACCGACACGATCGCGCGCTTGCTGGCGGAGAAGCTGCGCGACGCGCTCGGCGAGACCGTCGTCGTCGAGAACCGGCCCGGTGCCGGTCAGCGCATCGGCATGCAGGAATTGCAGAAGGCGCCGGCCGACGGTCGCACACTGCTGATCGCGTCGAGCGCGCTCTACTCGATCATCCCGCACATCTATGGCGACCAGACCGGCTTCGATCCGTTCAAGGACGCCTTGCCGGTGACGCGCGTGGTCGCGTTCCAGGTCGGCCTCGCCACCGGCCTGCATACCGGGGCGAGCAACGTCAAGGAATTCGTGACCTGGCTCAAAGCCAACCCGGGCAAGGCGTCTTACGGATCGCCGGGCGCGGGCACCTCGTCGCATTTCACCGGCATCATGCTGGCAAAGGCGATCGGCGTGCCAATGACCCACCTGCCCTATCGCGGCGGCGCGCCCGCGCTCACTGACCTGATGGGCGGCCATATTCCACTGGTGAGCACCGCGTTCTCCGACCTGCCGAACTTCCACAAAGAGGGGAAGATGAAGGTGATCGCGATCGCCGGATCGAAGCGCTCGCCGCAGCTTCCCGACGTTGCGACGCTCAAGGAGCAGGGCATCGATATCTCCTTCGACGTGGGCTTCGACGTGCACATCAAGGCAGGTGCGCCGGCAGGCAGCGTCGAGCGCCTTAACGCCGCGCTGGTCAAGGCGATCAAGGAGCCGGATGTCGCCGCGAAGCTCACGCAGATGGGGCTGCAGCCGTCCGGTTCAACCGCCAAGGAGCTGACCGACTGGCAGGCGGCCGAATACAAGCTCTGGGCCGATCCGGTGAAGGAGAGCGGGTTCAAGGGGGAGTGATCGCGTGTCCCCGCGAAGGCGGGGGGCACACAGAAAGCAAAATGCCCGGCTCGCGCCGGGCATTTTTATTGGGGTGAGGCAGCCCTCGACTACGCGTGCGCCTTGCGTTGCGGATCGATGATCTGCTCCAGCCTGCCGAGCACATGCATGCAGGGCAGGAGTTCCTCCAGGCTGCCGTTCGGCTTGCGCTTCTCCTGGATCGCCTTGATGAACTCGCGGTCTTCGAGCTCGATGCCGTCCATCGAGACGTCGACCTTGGAGACGTCGATCTTGTTGTCCTTGCCGTCGGACAAGTCGTCGTAATAGGCCTTGTAGGTCGCGGTATCGCCCATGTAGCGGAAGAAAGAGCCCTGCGGCGCGTCGTTGTTGAACGACAGCGACAGCGTGAGGATCGCGCCCGACGGCACTTTGGCGACGATGCCCATGTCCATCGCGATGCCGAGTTGTGGATGGATCGGCCCCTGCACCGCGGAGCATTCCGAGATGCTCTGGCCGGTCTGATACTGGAACAGATCGATGGTGTGCGCGGCGTGGTGCCACAGCAGATGGTCGGTCCAGCTGCGCGGATTGCCGGCGGCGTTCATGTTCTTGCGGCGGAAGAAATAGGTCTGCACGTCCATCTGCTGGATGTTGAATTCGCCGGCCTTGATCTTCTTGTGCACGTATTGATGGCTCGGGTTGAAGCGGCGCACATGGCCGCCCATCGCGACGACGCCGGTTTCGCGGGCGATCTTCGCCAGCGCCTCGGCATCCTCCACGCTATCGGTCACCGGGATTTCCACCAGCACATGCTTGCCGGCGCGCATCACCTGCTCGCCCTGGCGGAAATGCATCTTGGTCGGCGTGGTGAGGATCACCGCGTCGGCGCGTTTGATGCCTTCGGCAAGATCACCGGTGAAATGCGGGATGCCGTATTTCTTGGCGACCTCGGCGGTGGAGTCCTGATTGCCGCCGACGAGCGACGTGACTTCGACACCGTCGATGCGCTTCAGCGCGTCGAGATGCTTCTGGCCAAAGGCGCCTTGGCCGGCGACACAGATTTTCATGGGGTTCCTCTTCGGATTTAGAGCCGTCATTCCGGGGCTCGCGCAGCGAGAACCCGGAATCCAGCAACTTGTTCACCGTTTCCGCGTCTGGATTCCGGGTTCGCGCTGACGCGCGCCCCGGAATGACCGAGAGTATCAGCTCCGGACGCGATCGACCTTCTTCGCGGCCGCAGCGGCGCGGCGTGGCTTGGCCTTTGCCTTGCTCTTCGCGACGACGGCGCGCTTGCTTGCGGCGGGCTTCTTGCGCGCCGACGACTTACGAGCCGAAGGTTTGGGCTTGTCGCGCGTTTCCATGATGATGTGGCCGACGGCGGTGTTCGACGCCGGCACGGTGTAGAAGCGGTAGACCTCTTCCACGTTGTCCCCGAGCGCGCCGCGCATGATCAGCCACATGACCATCTCGATGCCTTCGGCGCCGGCTTCACGCATGTAGTCGATGTGCGGGATCTTCGAGAGCTTGACCGGGTCCTTGGTCAGGTTGTCGAGGAAGTTCTTGTCCCACTTGCTGTTGATCAGGCCGGCGCGCGGGCCGCTGATCTGGTGCGACAGACCGCCGGTGCCGAAGATCACGACGCGCAGGTCTTCCGGATAGGACTCGACGGCCCTTCTGATGGCCTTGCCGAGCATCAGACAGCGATGGCCGGTGGGCGGCGGGAACATCACGACGTTGACCGCGAGCGGGATCACCGGGCACGGCCAATGCTCGTCGGGGTTCTTCTTCCCCATCACGAGGTTCATCGGCACCGTCATGCCGTGATCGACTTCCATCTTGTTGCAGACGGTGAGGTCGAACTCGTCGAGGATGACCGATTGCGCGATGTGCGAGGCAAGCTGCGGATGGCCTTGCACCACCGGCACCGGACGCGGGCCCCAGCCTTCATCGGCGGGCGGGAATTCAGTCGCCGCGCCGAGCGCGAAGGTCGGGATCAGATCGGTGGAGAAGGCCGACGCGTGATCGTTATAGACGATGATCGCAACGTCCGGCTTGGTCTTGGTGAACCATTCCTTCGACTTCTCGAAGCCCGAGAATACGCGCTTCCAATACGGCTCCTCGGTGCGGTTGTTGTCGATGGCCGCGCCGATGGCGGGCACATGGGACGATCCGACGCCTGCAATGATTTTGGCCACGGGCTACTTCCGCTTCTTCGAGGATTTCGACTTCGGCGAGGACTTCTTCGCGGAAGCTTTGGCTTTCGTCTTCGACTTGGCCTTCGCAGCGCCGGCCTTTGCCACCTTGGCCTTTGCAGCCGGCTTGGCCTTGGCCTTCGGCTTGGCCGCACCGGCAGCAAACACGTCGTCGCTCAGGCTGACCGGCGTATTCATGCCGGTGGTGCTGCGGTTCTTGTCGACGTTGCGGCCGCCGGCCAGCATCATGTCGGCATAGGCCTGCTGGGTATTGCCGGTCATCACCGCGGCGAGATGCTGAAACGAGTGACCGTCGGTCGCACCGAGCTTGGCGGTGAAATAGATGTTGGCGCCGAGCTCGAGCATCCGGTTGTAGTCGCGCGTCAGGATCGCTTTCTCCTGATCGGGCGTCATGTGAAATTGCTTGATGTATCCCGCCTCGTCCGCCTTGAAGGCCTTGCGGTTCTCGTCCTTCATCAGCGACATGCAGAATGTATTGATCGGATAGCCTTCGCGAGCGCGCTCGGCATCGAACACGAAGGTCCCGGGAATGTCGTCGTAAGCCTGCTCTCTGCGAGCCATGTCTGGCCTCCACTCACCCCGGCGCGAGAGGCTTCCCGCCGCCGGAAAATCGATGTCCCGTCATATCGGGCGCGCGCCCCGATTGCAACGAAGGCGCCCGATTTCGAGCGTTTCTAAGGGGCCGGCGCTACGGCCAATATAGCCGCATCGGGTTGTCGATCAGCAGCTTGCGCTGCAACTCGGCGGTGGGCGCGATCAGTGGGATGCGGTCGACCAGCACGCCGTCGTCCGGCGCCTCTTTCTTCATGTTCGGATGCGGCCAATCGGTGCCCCACAGCACCCGGTCGGGGAAGTTCTCGACCAGGGTCTTGGCGAAGGGCAGCGCGTCGTCGAACGGCGACCCGGCCTTGGTCAGCCGCTCCGGCCCACTGGTCTTGACCCAGAAATTGTCGCGGGCGGCCATCAAGTCGAGAAAGCGCTGGTTCTCCGAGTGGTGCACGCCCTTGGTCACGTCGGGCGTGCCCATGTGGTCGACGATCACCGGCGTCGGGATCGACTTGAAGAATTCCTCGTTGTCGGGGAGGTCCTGCATCTCGAAATAGATCACGATGTGCCAGCCGAGCGGCGCAATCTTCTTGACGATGCGCTCCAGCACGTCACGCGGCGTGGAATCGACCAGGCGCTTCACGAAATTGAAGCGCACGCCCTTCACGCCGGCTTCGTCCATCCACTTGAGTTCATCGGCGGTGACTTCCTCGCCGACAAAGGCGACGCCCTTGGCGCGGTTATTCGAGGTCTGGAGCGCGTCGACCATCGCGCGATTGTCCTTGGAATGGCAGCTCGCCTGGAC
This sequence comes from Bradyrhizobiaceae bacterium, assembly GCA_947481635.1. Taxonomy (GTDB): domain Bacteria; phylum Pseudomonadota; class Alphaproteobacteria; order Rhizobiales; family Xanthobacteraceae; genus CANKHJ01. The sequence goes on along the minus strand of CANKHJ010000014.1, from coordinate 29,745 downwards.
GATCACGTTCTTGTCGAAGCCGAGGAAGTCGCGGATCTCGATCAGCTTCTCCTTCGGCGCGTCGCACGGGGTGTATTTGCGCTCCGGCGCGTAGGGGAATTTGGCCTCCGGCCCGAACACGTGGCAATGCGCGTCCACCGCGCCCGCCGGCGGCTTATATTTGGGCTTCGAGGGATTCGGGTGGAACGGGATGTAGCCTGCGCTCATTGCCACGGCGGTCGTCTCCTGCTGTCGGTTCGCTCTACACGCGCGCGAGCGCGAGCGAAACCCCCTGCCCCACGCCCACGCACATGGTGGCAAGCGCGGTGCGTCCCTTGATCTTCTCGAGTTGATGCACGGCGGTGAGCGCCAGCCGCGCGCCGGACATGCCGAGCGGATGGCCGAGCGCGATCGCGCCGCCATTCGGATTCACATGCTCCGCGTCGTCCGGCAGGCCGAGTTGCCGCAGGCAGGCGAGCGCCTGTGCGGCGAAGGCCTCGTTCAGCTCGATCACGTCGAAATCGGAAATCTTCAGTCCGAGCTTCCCCATCAGCTTCTGCGTCGACGGCACCGGACCGATGCCCATGATGCGCGGCGGCACGCCGGCCGCGGCCATGCCGAGAATACGCGCGCGCGGCGTCAGGCCGTGACGCTTCACCGCATCTTCCGACGCCAGGATCACCGCCGCGGCGCCATCGTTGATGCCCGACGCGTTGCCGGCAGTGACGGTGCCCGGATTGCGGAACGGCGTCTTGAGCTTGCCGAGCGCTTCCATGGTGGTTTCGCGCGGGTGCTCGTCCTTGTCGACCATCACCGGCCCGGCCTTGCCGCCCGGCACTTCGACCGCGACGATCTCCTCGGCGTGGTAGCCGGCCGCAATCGCCTTGGCGGCGCGCGCCTGCGAGCGCAGCGCGAAGGCGTCCTGATCGTTGCGTCCAACCTGGAAGTCCTGGGCGACGTTTTCGGCGGTCTCGGTCATCGCATCGACACCATATTGCGTCTTCATCAACGGGTTGATGAACCGCCAACCCATTGTGGTATCGAAGGTTTCTGCCGAGCGCGCGAACGCCTCCTGGGCCTTGCCCATGACGAAGGGCGCACGCGTCATCGATTCCGAACCCCCGGCAATGGCGAAATCCAGCTCGCCGGTGCGGATGCCGCGCGCCGCGTCGCCGATGGCGTTCATGCCCGATGCACACAGCCGGTTCACCGTCACGCCCGGCACGCTGTCCGGCAGGCCGGCCAGCAAAGCTGCCATGCGCGCGATGTTGCGGTTGTCCTCGCCCGACTGATTGGCCGCGCCGTAGATCACCTCGTCGAGCGCCGCCCAATCGACCTTTGGGTTGCGCGCCATCAGCGCCCGGATCGGCACCGCGGCGAGATCGTCGGCACGCACCTTGGCGAGCGCGCCGGCGAAGCGTCCGATCGGCGTCCGCACCGCGTCACACAGGAAAACGTCACGCATTGGAGGCTCCTTGCGCCTGCTTGGTGCGTGCATGCAGGTCGCGCAGCACGCCGAGTTCGTTCGCGGTCGGAGCCGCCGTCTCCTCGACGCTGGCCGCAAATTTCACCGGCCATCCGGTCGCCTCGGCGATCTGCTCGCGCGTCACGCCGGGATGAATCGAGACCACAATCATCTCCTTGCTCTGCGGATCGGGCGAGAAGATGCAGAGGTCCGTGATTAGCCGCGTCGGCCCTTTGGTCTTCACGCCAAGCCGGCTGCGATGATCCCCACCCTCGCCGTGGCCGAGCGACGTGACGAAGTCGATCTTGTCGACAAAGCTGCGCTTGCCTTGCGCCATGATGATGAAGATCTCGCCGCAGGAGGTCGCGATCTCAGGCGCGCCGCCGCCGCCCGGCAGCCGCACCTTCGGTTTGTCGTAGGGACCAACCACCGTGGTGTTGAGATTGGCATAGCGGTCGATCTGCGCGCCGCCGAGGAAGCCGACGGTTACACGGCCGCCTTGGAGCCAGTAGCGGAACATCTCCGGCACGCTCACCGTGGTCAGCGCGGTCTCGCAGAGTTCGCCGTCGCCGATCGAGAGCGGCAGCACGTTCGGCTTGGTGCCGATGGTGCCCGATTCATAAATCAAGGTGATGTCCGGCGCATGCGTCAGCCGCGCAAGATTCGACGCCGCGGAGGGCGCACCGATGCCGACGAAGCAGACGTCCTCATTGCGCAGCGCGCGGGCGGCAGCAATGGTCATCATTTCGTTGGAGGTGTAATCGACCATCACGCGGCCTCTAGCACGTTGGTCTTCATCCAGGCGAGGAACGTGTCGCGCTCACGCGCGATCTTGTCCCATTGGATGTAGAAGGAATTCTCGCGCTTGTAATAGCCCTGCGCATAGGACGGGTAGGCACCGCGCGGCGCATGCACCACCGCGGTCACGGTCCAACTCGGCAGGATCACCGCGTTGAGATTGCGCGGCCCGAAATCCTCGACGATCTCCTCGACGGTGACGATCGAGCGCTTCGACGCCAGCACGGCTTCCTTCTGCACGCCGAGGATGCCTTCCAGCATCACGTTGCCGGCGCGATCGGCACGCAGCGCGTGGATCACCGCGACGTCCGGCCGGTGCGACGGAATCGCCGCAAGCTTCTCGCCAGTGAAGGGACAGACGATCGACTTGATGTTCGGATTCACCTTGGGCAGGTCGGCGCCGATATAGCCGCGGAACACCGCCAGCGGCAGCCCGGCCGCGCCGGCCTCATAGGCATTGGCCATCGCCGAATGGGAATGCTCTTCGTAGGCCAGCGGTCCCGGCCAGCCATTCTCGATCGCATCACGCACCCGGTGCAGCGAGCCGACGCCGGGATTGCCGGCCCAGGAAAAGACGAGTTTCTTGGCGCAGCCCATGCCGACCAGCTGATCGTAGATCAGGTCCGGCGTCATGCGGATCAGCGTCAGGTCGCGCCGCTTCTGGCGGATGATTTCGTGGCCCGCCACGCTGGGAATGAGGTGGGTGAAACCTTCCATCGCGACGGTGTCGCCGTCACGCACGATCTCGCTGACGGCATCGGCAAGGGAGAGAAAACGCGACATCGGCGGGCCAGCACATGGTAAGTCAACGGGCCTTGTATTTACGGGCGCAACGCAACCGGGTCAAACCAAGCGGTCGTCAATCATGCTGTCCCCTGCCCCGATTTTTCGTATCGACTGCCTGCTCGCCGACATCCTGGAATTCGGCGAAAGCCCCTATGGCGTGCGCCGCGTCATCAACATCCTCGGCGGCACCGTCACCGGCCCGCGGCTCAACGCCCGCATCCTGCCGGGCGGGGCCGACTGGCAGATCATCCGTCGAGACGGCGCGGCGCATGTCGAGGCGCGCTACACGCTCGAAACAGACAGCGGCGGCCTGATCCTGGTGTCGAGCGAGGGGCTGCGCCACGGTCCGCCGGACGTGCTGGCCCGGCTGATGACCGGCGAGCCGGTCGATCCGTCGCGGTATTATTTCCGCACCGCGATGCGCTACGAGACTGCGGACAAGTCGATCGACTGGCTCAACCGCATCCTCACCATCGCCAAAGGCGCGCGGCGGAAGAATTCCGTCGAGCTCGACGTCTATGAAGTACTGTGAAGATCAGACCTTGTAGCTCGCCAGCGTTTCCTTCGCGAACAGCTCCTTGGCCTCGACCAGCCGACCCGTGGCGCGCTGATTGAAGCCGTAGCGGCAGAAGGCATCCAGCGTCGGCCGGTTCGGCGCGAGGCCATAAGGCCAGAGATCGCCGCCGAAAATCTCCGCGACCTCGTCGCAAATCGCCGCCGACCACGGCAATGGAAGCCCAGCTGCCGTGATGTCGCGCATCCGCGCGATGCTGCGGTCCTTCGCCTGCTCGAACGCCTTGAACAGATTCATCGCGATCCACGGATAGGCCTCGTAGACGTCGCGCCGCAGCACCACGACATGCATGATCGGGAACACGCTGGTCTCTTTGTAGTAGACCGCTTCCTGCTCGCGGAATTTCGGGAACATGCGCGCAATCAGCGGATCGCGCTTGCTGAATCCATTGAGTTCGCGCGCACTGATCGCGGCGTCGATCTCGCCCGACAGCAGCATCCGGTCCAGCGTCGTGTCGGCACGCGCGGTGACGTTGAACAGCCCTTCGAGGTTCAGTGCGACTTTTTCTTCGCGCCCCGGCTGGTTGACGCCGGCCTGGACCCACGAAATCGAGCGCAGATCGACGCCGTATTGCTCCTCAAGGAAGCCGCGCGCGTAGATGCCAGCGGTCTGCGCCCATTCGGGGATTCCAACGCGCCTGCCCTCAAGGTCCTTCGGCGTCGCAATGCCGCGGTCGGTGCGGATATAGATCGCGGAGTGACGAAACACCCGGGACGGAAACACCGGAATGGCCACCATCGGCGCGGTTCCGGCCGCCGTCAGCGCGAGATATTTCGCAAACGACATCTCCGAGACGTGCCATTCGAGATTTTTGATCAGGCGGAAGAATATTTCCTCCACCGGCAGGACGATCGGCGTGAGCAGGATGCCGTCGGGGCGCACCACGCCCGAGACGACATCGCGCAGGTGATCGCAATCGGTCACCGCCATGGTAAGATTCAGACGGCCCGTGCCCGACGCTTCTACCAAAGGTGAGATCATGCGTATCAGCGCGCAGGCGCGTCAGCGGCCGCCTTCATCGCCCGAACAATCGGCCACCACAGTTTCTCCTCGCTGCGGATGAATTCGCCGGTCTGCGCCACGGTCAGGTCACGCGCATAGGTGCCGAGCTGGTGGAAGCGCGGCACGACGTCAGGCATCGCGACGACGAGCCTGATATCGGCGTTGATCTTCTGGATGATGGCGTCAGGCGTGCCGGCCGGCGCCATCAGCACGATCCAGCCGCTCGACACCACGCCCGGCACGGTTTCGTTGAGCGCCGGAAGGTCGGGCAGATTAGGCAGCCGCTTGGTCGACGCGACGCCGAGCGGTTTGATTCCGCCGCCCTGCAAGCCGGGCGCGAGACCGGCGAGCCCTTCGAACATGATCGGGATACGCCCACCAATGACGTCGTTCAGCGACACCGCGGCGCCGGCGGCATGAACGAAGGAGATGTTCGCCTTGGAGCGGTCGCGGAACAATTCACCGGTCAGGTGAGCCTGGCCGCCACGGTTGGTGGCGCCAAACAGCATCCCGTTCGGCGTTTTGTTGGCCAGCGCGATCAGCTCCGCGGCGTTGCTGACCGGAATGTCCTTGTTGACCGCCAGCGCGATCGGCTGCTCGCCGATCATCCCGATCGGCACGAAGGCGGTCTGCAGGTCGACCGACATCTTTCCTTCCTGCTCGACCGGCAGCACGGTGAAGGTGGAGGCCTGGGTCATGTAGAGGGTGTAGCCGTCCTTCTCGACGCCGGCCGCGGCTTGCGCCGCGATCATCCCACCGGCGCCAGGCCGATTGAGCACGACGACCTGCTGCTTCCACATCTGCGAGAGGCGATCGGCGACGATGCGGCCCACCACGTCCGGGCTGTTCCCGGCGGCCGCCGGCGTGATGAAGGTCACCGGCTTGTTGGGATAATCCTGCGCCTGGGCGCCCGCGCTTACGGCGATTGCGGCAACGGCCGCAGCGCACCAGACCGACATCTTTGGGCGGAACACCAGTGTCTGGAACACTCGCATCGTCTCCTCCACACCTGCTTTTGCGCACCCGCCGGGCAGGCGCTTATGAAAAACCACGATAGCATGCCCGGCCGGCCCGCAACATCGGGGCCGTGGACAGGATCGCTTGACCACACGCGAGCCACAAACGACATTGGGCCCGACCAGGGGAGGACTAAACGCGTGAGCACCAGCGTCGCTTTGCCGCCATCCGTTACGCTCACTTATGAGGACGAGATCGCGTTGGTTCGCCTGTCGCGGCCCGAGAAGCGCAATGCGCTCAACGACACCACCGTCCAGGGGCTGGAAACGGTTTTTACGTCGCTCCCCGATGAAATCAAAGCGGTGGTGCTGCATGGCGAGGGCGATCATTTCAGCGCCGGCCTCGACCTGTCCGAACTCACCATCCGCGACATGGCGCAGAGCATCGCGCATTCGCGATCCTGGCACCGCATTTTCCAGTTGATCGAATTCGGAAAATGCCCGGTGGTCGCGGTGCTGCATGGCGCGGTGATCGGCGGCGGCATCGAACTCGCGGCGGCCTGTCATATCCGGGTCGCCGAGAAGTCCGCCTATTACGGCCTTCCCGAAGGCATGCGCGGCATCTTTGTCGGCGGCGGCGGATCGGTGCGGCTGCCACGGCTGTTCGGCGCGCATCGCATGGCCGACATGATGCTCACCGGCCGCACCTATGACGCGGAAGACGGCCAGCGCATCGGCGTCTCGAATTACCTGGTCGAGAAGGGGGAGGGCCTGGAAAAAGGCCGCGCGCTCGCCAAGCGCATTGCCAACAACGCGCCGCTGACCAATTTCGCGGTGACGCATGTGCTGCCGCGCATCGTCGACGCCGGCAACGAAGCCGGCTACCTCACGGAGTCGCTGATCGCCGCGATCTGCTCCACCGATCCCACCGCGCAGGACCGGCTGCGCGCCTTCCTCGAAGGCCGCGCCGCCAAAGTTGTCCATAGCTAAACAGTCGTCCATAGCTGAACCGACAGGACCTACCATGCAAATCCAAGGACAATCGGCGATCGTCACCGGCGGGGCCTCGGGCCTCGGCGCCGCGACCGCTGAGGCGCTGGCCAAGGCCGGCGCCAAGGTCGCGCTACTCGACGTGAATATCGACCTCGCGCGGGAGACCGCGTCACGCATCGGTGCCATCGCGGTGCGCTGCGACGTGTCGGACGACAAGTCCGCTTCCGAGGCCATTGCGGAGGCCGCCGCCAAGAACGGCGCTGCGCGCATCCTGGTGAACTGCGCCGGCCTCGGTCCGCCGCGCCGCATCGTCAGCAAGGACGGCCCGATGCCGCTCGCCGAATTCGAGCGCGTCATCAAGGTCAACCTGATCGGCACCTTCAACATGATCCGGCTGGTCGGCGCCGAGATGCAGAAGCTCGCGCCGCTCGCCGACAACGAGCGCGGCATCTTCATCTCGACCGCGTCGGTCGCCGCCTATGAGGGACAGATCGGGCAATCGGCCTATTCGGCCTCGAAGGGCGGCATCGTGGCGCTGAACATCGTAGTGGCGCGAGAATTCTCGCAATTCGGCATCCGTTCGATGACCATCGCGCCGGGCATCTTCCATACACCGCTGCTCGGCAGCCTGCCGGAAGAGGCACAGCAATCGCTTGGCGCGGCGGTACCCTATCCGAAACGGCTGGGCACGCCGGACGAATATGCGGCGCTGGCGCTGCATTGCATTACCAACACCTATCTCAACGGCGAAACCATCCGCATCGACGGCGCGCTGCGCATGGGGCCGCGATAACCACGTCGCCCGGGGGGAATCGAAATCATGTTCGTCAATACCCGTCCGGTGCGGATCGAGTGGGCCGATTGCGACCCGGCCGGCATCGTGTTCTATCCGCGCTATTTCCAGATGTTCGACTCCTCGACCACGGCGCTGTTCGAGCGCGCGCTCGGGATGAAGAAACTGAAATTCCTCAAACACTATGATTTCGTCGGCTATCCGATGGTCGATACCCGCGCCAAATTCGCAGTAACGACACGCTTCGGCGACGACGTGATGATCGAGAGCACCGTCACCGAACTGCGCCGCTCAAGCTTCGATATCCAACATCGCCTGACGCTGGATGGCGTGCTTGCGGTCGAAGGCTTCGAGACCCGCGTCTGGGTTGGACGCGATCCCGCCAATCCGGAGGGCATCAAGGCGGTACCGATTCCGGCCGATGTGGTGACCAAGCTGACCGGGAAGTGATCGGCTGGAGTTTCCGCATGGCGGTTGTCCGGCATCGCCACCCGCGTTAGGTTGCAGCAGGTGACGTCGAACGAACAAAATCCAGGGAGGGTTTCGATGAGAAAGCTCGCATTTTCCGCGGTATTGGCCGCGTCCACGCTGTTCGCGGGCCTCGCCGCGGCCCAGCCGATCGGGCTGGGCACCAGCCCCCAGGGCACCCTGACCTACGGCCTCGGCGCGGCGCTCGCCAAGGTGCTGCAGGACAACGGCAATATCCAGTCGCGGCTTCAGCCGCAGAGCGGCACGACGACGATGCTGCCGCTGGTCAATTCCGGTGAGATCGACGTCGGCTTCGCCAATGCGGCCGAGATCTATGACGCCTATAACGGCGTCGGCACCTTCGACAAGAACAAGAACGGCGACATTCGCGCCGTCGCGGTGATCTTTCCGCTCAAGGCCGGCGTGTTCGTGAAGGCCTCGTCCGACATCAAGACCATCAAGGATCTCAAGGGCAAGACCATGGCCTATGGCCTCGCCAGCCAGGAGATCGTGCGCAAGACCTTTGACGCCATGCTCGCGACCGGCGGCCTCGCGCCGAGCGACCTCAAGTCGGTGATGGTGCCGAATGTCATCCGTGGCGCGGATGAACTGATCGCCGGACGTGTCGACGTCGCGTTGTTCGCGATCGGCTCGGCCAAGGTGTCGGAAGCCGACGCGGCGCTCGGCGGCGTGCGATTCCTGCCGCTGGAGAATACGCCGGCGTCGCTTGCCGCGATGCGCAAGGAGTTTCCGACGGGCTACATCAGCCGGATCGAGCCCGGCCCCGGACTCGCTGGGATCAAGGAGCCGATGGACGTGATGTTCTACGACTACACGATCTTCGCCCATAAGAGCGTGCCGGCCGAACGCATCAAGACGATCACGCGCCTGATTGCCGAGAACAAGGCGGTGCTGGCGCCATTGCAGCCGTCCTTTGCCGGCCTCGAACCCGCGCGCATGTATGCGGATGTCGGCGTGCCCTATCACGAAGGCGCCGTCGCTTATTACAAAGAGAAGGGCATCCAGCCGTCGAAGTGAGCGCTGAGGAGCCCCCACCACAGGTGGTCACCCCCGCGGAAGCGGGGTCCAGTACGCCGTGTTCTATCGATAGGTCACGGAGTACTGGATGCCCGCTTTCGCGGGCATGACAATCGCGAGAGGATGCCCGGCATAATGCGGGGCATGACCGGTTGAGACCCATGTCCGACAATCTCATCAAATCCATGATGACCGCGATGCGCGCGGCGGTCGTGCTGTTGGTCGTAGCGTGGATTCTCAACATTCCCGGCCGGATCGGCCTCAACCTGTTCACCGAACAGATGATGATGGCGGTGCTCGGCCTGTCGCTGGCGCTGACCTTCCTGACCTTCCCGCTCAGCAGCGGGGTGGTCGGCGAAGAGGCCGTTGCCGCCAGGATCCTCGAGGGCAAGGAAGACATTGCCGGGCCGATCGACCTCGCGCTCGCCGCGCTGAGCCTCGCCTGCTGCTTCTACATCGCGATCCGCTATCCCGAGTTGATCCGCGAACTGGTCGGCCGCCCGGTCAGCGGCGTCGCGATCGCCACCGTGATCGTGCTGCTGGTGTTCGAGGCGAGCCGCCGCGTCGCCGGACTGGCGCTGGTGATCATCGTGCTGCTGCTATGCGCCCACGCGCTGTTCGGCTGGGTGCTGCCGGAGATGTTCGCGAGCCGCCCGATCTCGTTCAGCCGGCTGATGGTGTATCTCGGTGTCGACACCAACGCGCTGCTCGGCAACACGTTGCAGATCGCGATCGTCGTGGTGGTGCCGTTCATCATCATGGGACAGGTGCTGAGCCGCTGCGGCGGATCGGCGTTCTTCTCTGACTTCGCGGCCTCGCTGATGGGCAGCTTCCGCGGCGGATCGGCCAAGATCGCCGTGGTCGGCTCGGCCTTCTTCGGCATGGTGTCCGGCAGCGCCGTCGCCAATGTCGCGAGCGTCGGCACAATCACGATTCCGCTGATGAAGAAATCCGGCTTCCCGCCGCACACCGCGGCGGCCATCGAAGCGGTCGGCTCGACTGGCGGGCAGATCGCACCGCCGGTGATGGGCGCGGCGGCCTTCGTCATGGCCGAATATCTGCAGGTCCCCTATGCGGACGTGATGCTCGCATCGATCATCCCGGCCTTCCTGTTCTATGCGGCTTTGTTCGTGCAGGTGGACCTGGAATCCGCGAAGCTCGGCATTCTCGGCGAGCCGCGCGCCACGCTGCCGTCGCCGTGGAAGGTGTTGCGCGAAGGCGGCCATTTCCTGCTGCCCTTTGTCCTGCTGGTGGTCGGCCTGCTGTGGCTCAACATGGAGCCGGAATATGCGGCGCTGCTCGGCACCGCGCTGCTGATGGTGATGGCCGTGATCATCCCCTACAAGGGCCAGCGCCTGTCGATCCGCGAGGTGCTGTCGGCGGCGGTCTCGGCCGGCGGCGCGGTCACCGACATCATCGCAATCACCGCGATTTCCGGGATCTTGATCGGTGCGATGAACCTGACCGGCGTGACCTTCTCGCTGACGCAACAGCTCATCACCCTCTCCGGCGGCAACCTGCCGCTGCTGATCCTGATCACCGGCTTCGCCTCCTTCATTCTCGGGCTGCCGCTGCCGACGCTCGGCGTCTATCTGATCCTGGCGGTGCTGGCGGCGCCGGCGCTGGTGCAGGCCGGCATCGCACCGATGCAGGCGCATCTGTTCGTGCTGTTCAGCGGTATTCTCGGCATGGTGACGCCGCCGGTCGCGCTCGCCGCCTTCGCGGCCGCGACCATCGCACGCTCCGACCAATGGAAAACCGGGTGGACCGCGACGCGGCTGAGCTGGTGCGCCTACCTGATCCCGTTTCTGTTCATCTACTCGCCCGCGCTGGTGATGCGCGGCAGCGCCCTCGAAATCCTGGTCGCGCTCGGGATCGCGCTGCTCGGCATCGTGATGGGCACCATCGCCGTGGTCGGGTTTTTCTTCGCCCCGGTCAGTCCGGCACTGCGCGCGGTCTATGGCGTGATCACGGTGATGCTATTCTCGCAGCCGGCCATGTTCCCCGGCGCGGCCTGGGTCCAGGGCGCCGGCGTCGCCGCCGCCGTCGTCGCGATCACGCGCGAGATCATGCGGCGCCGCACCCCTGCGCATGGCGGCAGTGCGACCACCTGATACCCTCCGCATGGACTTGGGCTGCCGGACAGGGTAACGACTGCCATCCTTTCAGGCCTGTCCGCCGGGCCGCATCAACATCGGAGAGCCTCGATGCGCATTGACGCATATACGCATTTCCTGCCCCAGGGCTTCATGGATTGGATGGGCAAGAACGCCGCCGATTTCGCGGATATCGGCAAGCGCATGCGCGGCATCCCGTGCATCTACGACCTCGACCTGCGCCGCAAGATCGTCGGTCAGTTTCCGGATTACGGCCAGATCATCTCCTATGCGATGCCGCCGCTCGAAGAACTGGCACAGGGCGAGAAGCTCAACGACCTCTGCAAGATCGTCAATGACGGCTTCGCGGATATCTGCGCCAAGCATTCCGACGAGTTCCCGGGCTGGATCGCACAGGTCTCGCTCGCCTCACCCGACGCCGGCGTGAAGGAAGTCGAACGCGCGCTGAAGGCCGGCGCGCTCGGCGTGCAGATCTACACCAACGTCAACGGCAAGCCGCTCGACCGGCCGGAATTTGCCGGCTTCTTCGACGCGATGAACAAGAACGGCAAGCCGGTCTGGATCCATCCGGCCCGCAGCGCCAAGCATCCCGACTACATGGACGAGAAGAAGTCGCTCTATGAGATGTGGTGGACGTTCGGCTGGTCTTACGAGACCGCCTCCGCGATGGCGCGCCTGGTGTTCTCCAAGACGATCGACAACAACCCGAACCTCAAGCTGATCGTGCATCACTTCGGCGCCATCGTGCCGATGCTCGAAGGCCGCCTCGGCCCGGGCATGGACCAGCTCGGCGCGCGCACCTCGGACGAGGATTACGTTGCGTTGCGCAAGAGCCTGAAGAAGCGGGTGCTCGATTACTTCAAGCAGGACTTCTATGCCGACACCGCAACCTTCGGTTCGAAGGGCGCGATGCTGGCCGGCTTCGAGTTCTTCCCGCTCGAGAAGGTGATCTTCGCCTCGGATTGCCCGTTCGATCCCGAGAAGGGCCCGGGCTATATCCGCGAGACGTTGCGCATTCTCGAAGAGCTCGACATGCCGAAGGCCGACAAGGAAATGGTCTATCACGGCAACCTGGAAAAGCTCACCGGCCGGAAGCTGTCGAAGTAAACCGGAACCCCGTCAAACACCTGAAATGGCCGGGCTTGTCCCGGCCATTTTCTTTTCCGGGCCTTAAAAGCGTGGATCCCGTGGCACAAGGCCGGGCATCGCACGCGGGACTTTGCTAGCGTCGTCCCATGGACGCCCACCAGCCATCATCCGACGCGACCCCGGCCGACGCCGGCCGCGTCACGCCGATGATGGAGCAATATGTACAGATCAAGACCGCCAATCCGGACTCGCTGCTGTTCTACCGGATGGGCGATTTCTACGAGCTATTCTTCGAGGATGCCGAGATCGCGTCGCGCGCGCTCGGCATCGTGCTGACCAAGCGCGGCAAGCATCTCGGGCAGGACATCCCGATGTGCGGGGTACCTATCCACCGCTCCGATGAATATTTGCACAAGCTGATCGCACTCGGCCATCGCGTCTCGGTCTGCGAGCAGATGGAGGATCCGGCGGAGGCGCGCAAGCGCGGCAACAAGAGCGTGGTGCTGCGCAACGTCACGCGCCTGATCACGCCCGGCACGCTGACCGAAGACACGCTGCTCGACGCCACCCGCAACAATTACCTGCTTGCGGTCGCGCGCGCCCGCGCCGGCGAGACCGACAGCCGCTTCGCGCTGGCCTGGATCGACATGTCGACCGGGGAATTCCGCATCGCCGAATGCGACCGGCTCGGTCTTGGGGCCGAGATCGCGCGGCTCGAGCCGGGCGAGATCATCGTCTCCGACGCGCTGTTCGCGGATGCCGACCTGGTGCCACTGTGGCGCACGCTGCCCGCCGTGGTGCCGCTGACTCGCGACGTGTTCGACGGCGCAACCGCGGAGCGGCGGCTGACCGATTATTTCGCGGTCGCGACCAGCGATTCCTTCGGCACACTGACGCGGCTGGAGCTGACTGCCGCGGCAGCGTGCGTGACCTATGTGGAGCGCACCCAGTTCGGCAAGCGCCCGCCTCTGTCGCCGCCGTTGCGCGAAGCCCAGGGCGCAACGCTCGCGATCGACCAGGCGACACGCGGCAATCTCGAATTGATGCGCACCTTGGCGGGCGAGCGACGCGGCTCGCTGCTCGCGACCATCGACCGCACCGTGACCTCGGCCGGCTCGCGCCTGCTGGCGCAGCGGCTCGCCGCGCCGCTAACCGATCCACCGGCGATCGAGCGCCGGCTCGATGCGGTCGAGGCCTTCGTAATCGATTCAGCGGCACGCACCGACGTGCGCGGGCAGCTCAAGGCCGCTCCCGACCTTGCGCGCGCGCTGACCCGGCTGGTGGTTGGCCGCGGCGGCCCGCGCGACGTGGCCGCGATCCGCGATGGCATCGCGGCGGCGGCGGCGCTTGCCGCACGGCTTGCGGCGCAGAATCCCGCCGAGATTGCCGATGCGGTGCAGGCCTTGGGACGGGTCGAGCCGGCGCTGCATGCCGAGCTTGAGGCTGCGCTTGCGGATGAGTTGCCCTATCTCAAGCGTGACGGCGGCTTCGTGCGCGCGGGCTATGATGCCAACCTCGACGAGATGCGTGCGCTGCGTGACGAATCGCGCCGCGTGATTGCCGCGCTGCAGGCGCGCTACGCCGACGAGACCACGCTGCGCGCGCTGAAGATCAAGCACAACAACGTGCTCGGCTATTTCGTCGAGGTGACGGCGCAGCATGGCGAGAAGCTGATGACGCCACCGCTCAACGCGACGTTCATCCATCGCCAGACGCTCGCAGGCCAGACGCGCTTCACCACCAGCGAACTCGGCGCGCTGGAATCCAAGATCGCCAATGCGGCCGACCGCGCGCTCGGCATCGAGTTGGAGATTTTCGAGCGGCTGAATGCGCGTGTGACCGCGGCCAACGTCGAGATCAGGGCGGCGGCCGAGGCGCTCGCGTTGCTCGACGTCGCGACCGCACTCGCGGTTTTGGCGGTCGAGCGCGACCATGTGCGGCCCGAGATCGACGGCTCTTGCGATTTCATCATCGAAGGCGGCCGCCATCCCGTGGTCGAGCAGGCGTTGCTGGCCGATGGCGGGCCGTTCGTTGCCAATGACTGCGACCTCTCGCCGCCGAAGGCGCCGCAGGCCGGGCGTATCTGGCTGCTCACCGGCCCGAACATGGCCGGCAAGTCGACCTTCCTGCGCCAGAATGCGCTGATCGCGATCCTCGCCCAGATGGGCAGCTTCGTGCCGGCGAAACGCGCCAAGATCGGTGTGGTCGACCGGCTATTCTCGCGCGTCGGTGCGGCCGATGATCTCGCGCGCGGCCGCTCGACCTTCATGGTCGAGATGGTCGAGACCGCCGCGATCCTCAACCAGGCGGGCGAACGCTCGCTGGTAATCCTCGACGAGATCGGGCGCGGCACCGCGACCTTCGACGGCCTGTCGATCGCCTGGGCGACGATCGAGCATCTGCACGAGCAGAACCGATGCCGCACGCTGTTCGCGACCCATTTCCACGAATTGACCGCGCTCTCGGCCAAACTGCCGCGACTGTTCAACGCAACGATGCGGGTGAAGGAGTGGCAGGGCGAGGTCGTGTTCCTGCATGAGGTGATGCCCGGCGCCGCCGACCGCAGCTACGGCATCCAGGTGGCAAAGCTTGCCGGCCTGCCGGCCGGCGTGATCGAGCGCGCCAAGGTGGTGCTCGCGGCGCTGGAAGCGGACGAGCGCGTCAAGCCGCGCGGCTTCGAGGATCTGCCGCTCTTCGCGGTCGCGCCGAAGCCGGTGGTGGAAGGGAAATCCCCACTGACAGCCGTGATTGATGCACTTACCGCGATCGATCCGAACGAGCTGTCGCCGCGCGAGGCGCTCGAGGCGCTATATCGGCTGAAGGGAAAAGTCTCTCCATAGTCATTCCGGGGTGCCCAACGGGTCGGCGCTTCGCGCCGCCCCGTTGGGCAAACCCGGAATGACAGTTACGCCCGCTTCATCTGGACGTCGACCGGCGGGCCGCTCTTGATGGTTTGATACACCACGCAATAGCGCTCGGTCAGCTTGAGCAACTGGTCGAGCTTCTCCTGCGGTGCGTCGGTTTCGACGTCGAAGCGCAAGCGAATCTGCGCGAAGCCGACTGGCGCATCCTTGGCGACGCCGAGCGTGCCGCGGAAATCGAGATCGCCCTCGGCCGACACCGCGCCGGATTTCAACGGAATATCGAGGGCGGTGGCGACCGCCTTCAGTGTCACGCCGGCGCATGCGACCAACGCCTCCAACAGCATGTCGCCGGAACAGAGCTCCATGCCCGAGCCGCCGGTGGCCGGATGCAGCCCGGCGACGGCGAGCGCGCGTCCAGTCTCGACTTTGCACGCGATATTGGTGTCGTCGAGCGTGCCCCTCGCCTTCAGCGTGATCATCGCCGCCTGGGCGTCGGTCTTGTAGCGATCCTTGATCGGCGCCTGCATGGCGCGCAGTTCTGCGGCGTCCATTATGAAATCCTTTTCAACAACCCAGTCGTCATGGCCAAGCTTGGCCCGACCATCCACGTCTTCGCTGACGGAACATAAAGACGTGGATGCCCGGGACAAGCCCGGGCATGACGGAATATGGGGCGAATTCAGTGCGGGTCACTACCACCAGCTATGCGCGCCGGCTTCGGCCTTTTCGGTGCGTTCGTCGACGCTCACGGCGCGATCGAGCGAGCGATCCAGCGCGGCGAGCACGCGCCGCTTGACGAAATCGAACGCCGCCGACTGCCGGTCGCGTGGGCGCGGCAGGTCGTCGATGATCTCCTCGTAGATCCGGCCGGGGCGCGGACGCATCACCAGGATACGGTCGGCGAGCACGATCGCCTCCTCGACGTCATGGGTGACCATGATCAGCGTCGGCTTGGTGTCGGCCCAGAGATCGAGCAGATGGTCCTGCAGGTCGGCGCGGGTGAAGGCGTCGAGCGCGGAGAATGGTTCGTCGAGCAGCAGCACCTGCGGCTGCGGCACCAGCGCGCGCGCGATCGCGACGCGCTGCGCCTGCCCGCCGGAGAGTTCACGCGGCCAGGCGCCGGCCTTGTCGGCAAGGCCGACACGATCCAGCGCCGCGGCGACCCGTTCGCGGCGCTGCGTCTTGGGGAGATGCTCGAGCCCAAAACCGACATTGTCGGCCACGGTGAGCCACGGCAGCAGCCGCGGCTCCTGGAAGATGATGCCGATCTTTTCATGCGGCGCGGTGATGGTGTCGCCGTCGAGGCCGACGCGGCCCTGGCTTGCGATATCGAGGCCGGCGACCGCGCGCAGCAGGGTCGATTTGCCGCAGCCCGAACCGCCGACCACGACCACGATCTCTCCCGGCCCAACGTCGAGCGAGATCCCGTCGAGCGCACGGACGCCGTTCGGATAGGTCTTTCCAACGCGATCGATGGTGAGCATATCTCAACCCCGCGCGAAGCGGTCCTCCCAGCGCAGGAAGGGCGTCGTGACGACCGCCAGCAGCGTATCGGTGATCTTGCCGAGGATCGCGAAAGCGACGATGGCGGCGACGATCTGCGCCGGCTTGCCGAGCTGCTGGCCGTCGACCAGCAGATAGCCGAGGCCCTGCGAGGCGCCGAGGAATTCGGCCGCGACGACGAACATCCAGCCGAGCCCGAGGCCGGCACGCAGCGAGATCACGTAGGTCGGCAGCACCGCCGGCAGCAGGATGCGGCGCACCATCGCGAAGCCGGAGAGCCGGAACGCGCGCCCAACCTCGACGATCTTGCGATCGACCGACAGCACCGCGCCCATCACGCCGAGATAGACCGGAAAGAACACGCCGACCGCGATCAGCGTGACCTTCGAGGTCTCGAAGATTCCGAACCAGAGGAGAAACAGCGGCACCCAGGCGATCGACGGGATCGAGCGTAGCGCCTGCAGCGTCGGATCGACCAGCCGATGCGTCAGGCCCGAATAGCCGGTGAGCGCGCCGAGGATGGTGCCGGCCGACACGCCGAGCGCGAAGCCGGCGAACACACGCCACAGCGTGATGAAGGCATGCTGCTGCAGCTCTCCGGTCTCGGCGAGTTCGACGAAGGTCCTGAAGATGACGGAGGGCGGCGGCACCAGGCGGCCGTTGGAGTAGCCGTAGCGCACCGCCAATTCCCAGCCGACCGCAAGCGTCACCGGCAGGATGAAGCCGAGCACCGGCCGCAGATAGCGGCTCCAATGCGCGGGCTGCGCCGTGACGGCGACTTCAGTGGCGGGCTCGACGACCGTGGTCATGGACGCAAGAGACATAACCCGCTCATGAAATGCAACAGACCACAGGCGTCATTCCGGGGCGCTCCGAAGGAGCGAAGCCGGAATCCAGAAACAAAGACTGGTGTCTCGTCTGGATTCCGGGTTCGCGCTTTCGCGAGCCCCGTAATGACAGTGTCTCAGTTCACGTATTTGTCGTCGACCAGATCGTCGAGCACTTTCTTCACGTCGACGCCGGCCTTGATCACCTCGGCCTTCTGTAGGGCGAGACCGGCTTCGAGAATCGAGTCGCGTTGCGCCGGGCCGACCTTGTTGTGGGTCAGTTCGGTACGCTCTTTGAGCTGCTTGTCGACCACCGGGCCGTCGAGCTTGGTGACGGCGATGAAGTCGCGCTTGAGTTCCTCGTAATTGGCGAGCGAATATTTGCGCGCCTCTTCATAGACCGCGAGCACGCGCTTCACGATCTCGGGATTCTCCTTCACGAAATCCTCGCGGCCGTTGAGGATGCCCCAGGTATTGGCCTCGGGCTTGCGATAGAACAGCTTGGCGCCGTCGCGGATCTCGAATTGCGCCATCGCCGGATCGAGGCCGGCCCAGGCGTCGACGTCGCCGCGCAGCAGCAGATTGCCGCCGTCGACGTGGTTCTGCACCAGCACCGGGGTGTAGTCGTTGCCGCCGATACCGGCGCCGAGCAGCGCGCGCACTGTGAAGATGTGCGGATCGGTGCCGCGCACCATGGCGATGCGCTTGCCCTTCAGCTCCTCGACCTTGGTGATCTTGCTGTCCTTGGTGACGACCAGCGCGGTCCATTCCGGACGCGAATAGGTGTAGATCGACTTGATCGGATTGCCGTTGATCTTGGCGACCAGCGCGGCGGAGCCGGCCGTCGAACCGAAATCGATCGAGGACGCATTGAGCAGCTGCAGCGCATTGCTGGAGCTCTGGGTCTGCACCCAGGTGATCGTGATGCCGTCCTTCTTGAACTCGGCCTCAAGCAGCCCCTTGTTCTTGAGCAGGATCGAGACCGGGTTATAGGTCGCCCAGTCGATGCGGATTTCCTTCGGCGCCGCGACTGCGACCGACGGCAAGAAGCCGACGATCAGCGCTGCAGCGACCAGACTACGCCGAGATACCAAAGTCATAGGACCTCCAATGCGGCGCAAGCGAAGGCGCCGGCGGTGAGAATGGAGGCGGGAAAATTCGGCCCGCCTTCAGCTTGGCGACGGGGCGGGCCCCACGCTTTAGCTGCATTTGTTAAGCACCCGCAAGCTGCTCGCTCAAATCGGCGCTACTTTTATTCTATACCGAGGCCATATTTTCAGGTCAATTAGATCACAATTGCTTTCTATATTATAAATATAGAATTATTTTCTCTTTTTAATCCGAAGCCGCTTCGAATTTTCCGTTCCGCATCGGCCGCGAAGATGACAGGCCGCCGCGCGTCGTCTATCCGGATGCGGCATGTTATCGCCTGACGCCCCCATTATCGATTCTTCCAGCCTGATCGATTCCGTCGCGGTCACGGCGGAGCTCGAGGCATTGGCCAGCAATGGGGGCCTCGAACGCGAGCGGCGTACCGCGGTCGCGCAGCATCTCAAGGGCGTGCTGGCGGAGGGCCGCGCCAGGGCCGAACAATTGCTGCTCAAGGATCGCAACGGCCGCCGCTGCGCCGAGCGGCTCAGCCATATGCAGGATGAAATCATCCGCATCCTGTTCGAGTTTGCGGCCAAGCATCTCTATCCGTCGCAGAGCCCCTCCGAGTCCGAGCGCATGGCGGTGGTCGCGACCGGCGGCTATGGGCGCGGGCTGCTGGCGCCAGGCTCCGACATCGATCTGCTGTTCGTCCTTCCCTACAAACAGACCGCGTGGGGCGAGTCGGTCGCGGAGGCGATTCTGTATTGCCTCTGGGACATGGGGCTGAAGGTCGGCCACGCGACGCGTTCGATCAACGAATGTATCCGCCAGGCCAAAGCCGACATGACCATCCGCACCGCGGTGCTGGAGTCGCGCTTCCTGCTCGGCGACCGCAAGCTGTTCGACGAATTGGTGACGCGCTTCGACAAGGACGTGGCGCAGGGCACCGCGGCGGAATTCGTAACTGCCAAGCTCGCCGAGCGCGAGGAGCGCCACCGCCGTTCCGGCCAGTCGCGCTATCTGGTCGAGCCGAATGTGAAGGACGGCAAAGGCGGGCTGCGCGATCTGCACACGCTGTTCTGGATCGCGAAATATGTCTACCGCGTGCGCGAACCGCATGAACTGATCGAGAAGGGCGTGTTCGATAAAACCGAATACGCGCTTTTCCGCCGCTGCGAGAAGCTGCTCTGGTCGGTGCGATGCCACCTGCATTTCGTCACCGGCCGCGCCGAGGAGCGATTGTCGTTCGACATCCAGCGCGAGATCGCGGTGCGGCTCGGCTACACCGAGCATCCGGGTCAGCGCGACGTCGAGCGCTTCATGAAGCATTATTTCCTGGTGGCGAAGGACGTCGGCGACCTTACCGCGATCCTCTGCGCCGAACTCGAAGACGCGCAGGCCAAGGCAGTCCCGGTGCTGAGCCGCGTGATCGCGAAATTCCGTCCGCGCGCCAAGCGCACGCTGCCGGAGAGCGACGATTTCACGGTCGACAATAATCGCATTACCCTCGCCGACGCGGAAGCGTTCCAGCGCGATCCGGTCAACCTGATCCGCATCTTCCATCTGGCGCAGAAATACAATCTCGCGTTCCATCCCGACGCGATGCGCGCGGCGACGCGCTCGCTCAAGCTGATCGACCGCAAGCTGCGCGAGAGCACGGAAGCCAATCAGCTCTTCCTCGACATCCTGACATCGCCGAACGACGCCGAGACCGTGCTGCGCCGCATGAACGAGGCCGGCGTGCTCGGCGCTTTCGTGCCGGCGTTCGGCCGCGTCGTGGCGATGATGCAGTTCAACATGTATCATCACTACACGGTGGATGAGCATCTGCTGCGCTGCATCGGCGTGTTGTCGGAAATCGACCGCGGCACCAGCGAAGAATTCGCGCTCTCCAACGAATTGATGCGCACGCTGCAGCCACGCCACAAGACGCTGCTCTACGTCACGCTGTTCCTGCACGATATCGCCAAGGGCCGGATCGAGGATCATTCGATCGCCGGCGCCCGCATCGCGCGGCGCTTCTGTCCGCAACTCGGCCTGCCGCCCGCGGCGACCGAAACGGTGGCATGGCTGATCGAAAATCACCTGGTGATGTCGAGCGTGGCGCAGTCGCGCGACCTGTCCGACCGCATGACGATCACGAATTTCTCCTCGGTGGTTCAATCGCTCGATCGCCTCAAGATGCTGACCATCCTCACCACCGCCGATATCCGCGCCGTCGGGCCCGGCGTCTGGAATGGCTGGAAGGCGCAGCTGCTGCGCACGCTCTATTACGAGACCGAGCCGGTGCTCACCGGCGGATTCTCCGAGGTCAATCGCGCGCAACGCGTCGCGATGGCGCAGGCCGAGCTGCGCGCCGAGATCAAAGGCTGGGAACCGGCCGCGCTCGAGGCCTATATCGCGCGCCATTACCCGGCCTATTGGCTCAAGGTCGATCTGCCGCACAAAGTCATGCACGCGGATTTCGTCCGCAACGCCGAGCAGAAAGGACAGAAGCTCGCCACCCGCATCTCATTCGATCCGCTGCGCGGCGTGACCGAGCTGACCGTGATCGCGCCGGATCATCCGCGGCTCCTGTCGATCATTGCCGGCGCCTGCGCGAGCACCGGCGCCAACATCGTCGATGCGCAGATCTACACCACCACCGACGGCAACGCGCTGGATACAATCTCGATCTCGCGCGAATTCGATCGCGACGACGACGAGGAGCGGCGCGCGGCCCGCATCGCCGATTCGATCGAGAAGGCCTTGCGTGGCGACATCAAGCTGCCCGACGTGGTCGCCAAGCGCGCCGCACCGAAGGGCCGCCTCAAGGCGTTCGCGGTCGAGCCCGACGTGACCATCAACAACCAATGGTCCAACCGCTACACCATGGTCGAGGTCATCGGCCTGGACCGCCCCGGCCTGCTCTATGAGCTCACCGCGACGCTGTCGAAGCTCAACCTCAACATCGCTTCGGCCCATGTCGCGACATTCGGCGAGCGCGCGCTCGACGTGTTCTACGTCACCGACCTGTTCGGCGCCCAGATCACCTCCCCGACCCGCCAGACAGCGATCAAGCGCGCGCTGATCGCGTTGTTCGCGGCCGAGACCGAGAAGCAGAAGGCGGCGGGTTAGGGCCGTGTGCCCCCGCATAAGCGCTTCAAAATACAGGCTTTTACCTACTTAACCGCCCCTTAAACCACCCGGCCTAGCGTGCGGATGGGCGAGAGGGTGTGGCGGGACGCAAGATGGCACGGCGGAAGGGTGGCGCACGCCGCGAGCCTGTGTTCGACGCGACGCCCGAAGTGCGCGTCGATCCCCAGGATCGCCCTGCCCCGGCCTCGCCGGACCGGTCGCGCCGCCCGCCCAGAAAACGCTCCGGCGGCGGTGGCGGCAAAAGGCGCTGGACCATGCGCCGCGCCGGCTATTGGGTCCTCGTTCTCGGGCTCTGGGTCGTCATTGCCGGCATCGGCGGGCTGTTCTGGGTCGGCGCCCATCTTCCGTCCATTCAATCGATCGATGTGCCGAAGCGCCCGCCCTCGGTGCAGATCGTCGGCATGGATGGACGTCCGCTGGCGACACGCGGCGAGATGGGCGGCGCGGCGGTGCCGATCAAGGAGCTTCCCGCCTATCTTCCGAAAGCCTTCGTCGCGATCGAAGACCGGCGCTTCTACAGCCATAGCGGCGTCGACCCGATGGGTGTCGGACGCGCCTTGATTGCCAACGTGATGCGCCGCGGCGTATCGCAGGGCGGCTCGACCCTGACCCAGCAGCTCGCCAAGAACCTGTTTCTCACCCAGGAGCGCACGCTCACGCGTAAGGTGCAGGAGCTGGTGCTGGCGATCTGGCTCGAGCGCAAATACAGCAAGCAGCAGATCCTCGAGCTCTATCTCAACCGCGTGTATTTCGGCGCCGGTGCCTATGGCGTCGAAGGCGCGGCGCAACGCTATTTCGGCAAATCGGCACGGCAGGTGACGCTGGCCGAAGCGGCGATGCTGGCCGGCCTGGTCAAGTCGCCGTCAAAGCTCGCGCCGCATCTCAATCGCGAAGGTGCGGAGAAGCGCGCGGAGCTCGTGCTCGCCGCGATGGGCGAGACCGGCGCCGCGACCGACGCCGGCGTGAAGGCCGCGATCGCGCGCCCCGCGCAGGTGGTGCGGTTGCCGGGCGCCGGCTCGGTCAACTACGTCGCCGACTGGGTGATGGACGTGCTCAACGACCGCATCGGCAATCTCGACCAGGACGTGATCGTGGAGACCTCGATCGATCCGGTGCTGCAGGCCGCCGCGGAAAAGGCGCTGATCGACGAACTCGCGGCCAAGGGCATCAAGGCGAATGTCGACCAGGGCGCGATCGTCGCGATGCGGCCGGATGGCGCGGTGCTCGCGATGGTCGGCGGACGCAATTACGCCGAGAGCCAATTCAACCGCGCGGTTGCCGCCAAGCGCCAGCCGGGCTCGGCGTTCAAGCCGTTCGTCTATCTCACTGCGCTGGAGCGCGGGCTGATGCCGGACACCGTGCGGGACGACAAGCCGGTGGCGCTCAAGGGCTGGAAGCCGGAGAATTTCAATCACGAATATTTCGGACCGGTGACGCTGACGCAGGCGCTGGCGATGTCGCTCAACACCGTGTCGGTGCGCCTGACGATTGAGTTCGGACCCGTTGCGGTCACGCGCACCGCCTATCGGCTCGGCATCGCATCGAAGCTCGAGCCGAATGCCTCGATCGCACTCGGCACCTCTGAAGTCTCGCTCACCGAACTGGTCTCGGCCTATGCGCCGTTCGCCAATGGCGGCACCGCGGTCGCGCCGCACGTCGTGATGCGGGTTCGCACCGCCGGCGGCAAGGTGCTCTACACCCGCAACGCCGACAATCTCGGACGCATCATCGAACCGCGTTACGTGTCGATGATGAATGGCATGATGCGCGAAACGTTGCTGATGGGCACGGCGAAAAAGGCCGATCTCGCCGGCTGGCAGGCGGCGGGCAAGACCGGCACCAGCCAGGATTTCCGCGACGCCTGGTTCATCGGCTACACCGCCAATCTTGTGACCGGCGTCTGGCTCGGCAACGACGACGCGACGCCGACCAACAAGGCGACCGGCAGCGGCATGCCGGTCGACATCTGGAGCCGCTTCATGAAGGCCGCGCATCACGGCGTGCCGGTCGCCGGCCTTCCCGGACTGGACGGGCCATCGATGGCCTCGCTGCTGCCGCCGATCAATGCGCCCGCGCAGCCCGGCGTGCGGCCGCAGACCGCGCCGCCGGGCCAGACCGGTATCGACGGCTGGCTGCTCGACCGGTTATTCCGCAGAAACTGAGCCTCGCTAAGACTCTTGCGCCGCTTCGGCGGCGCGGCGGCGGATGCCTGACGACAGCAGCCACAGCGCGAACACGAAGAAGCCCATCGAGGCGACGCCCCAGACCACGGGCCATTCCGTCGCGCCCATGAAATAGCCGACCACCGCCGCGGAAATGCCGCCGGCGCCTTGCTGGATGAAGCCCGCGAGCGATGACGCGGCACCTGCATGGCGCCGGAATTTCATCATCGCGCTGGCCATCGACTGGGGCATCACCAGCCCCATGCCGGAGAGGAAGATGATATTGGGGAAGGTCAGCATCGGCACCGAATTGAAGCCGAGCGCCATGGCGGCGACCAGAAAGACGCTCGCGAAGAGCAGCGCGCCCGCGCCGATGCTGATGGTGAAATTGAGTCCGCGCCGCATCGACAGCCGCGCCGCCAGCGTGTTGCCGATCAGAAAGCCGATCGAGCTGATCGCGAACACGACGGCGAATTCCACCGGCGAGAGGTGGTGCAGATCCTGCAATACGAAAGCGGAGCCGGACAGCCAAGCATAGCCGCCGGCGAAAGCGCCGGCGCCGAGCGCGACGTTGCTGGTGTAATTGGGATCGCGCAACAGCATGCCGAACGTGCTGAACGTGCCCGACAGCGACAGCGGGTCGGTTGCCTGTTGCCGGAGCGTCTCGACAAGCAGGAACCAGGCGGCAATGACGAACACCACACCGACCACCAGGAGCGCGATGAATGTCGAGCGCCAGCCGAACCACACTTGCAGGAACCCGCCGAGGATCGGCGCCATGATCGGCGAGAGCGACAGGATCGCGCCCATGATCGCGAGTTCCCGCGCGGCGCGCGCGCCCTCGTGGACGTCGCGAATGATGGCGCGCACGATCACGATGACGCCGGCGCCGCCGATCGCCTGGAGGGCCCGGCCGAGGATCAGCACCTCGATGCTTTGCGCCAGCCCACAGACGATCGTGGCGCCGCAGAAGATCAGCAGCGCGACCATCATCACCGGCTTGCGGCCATAACGATCGGAGATCGTGCCGTAGAAGATCTGGCCGGAGGCGAGGCCAAACAGATAGGCCGTGATCGAGAGCTGCACCTGCGCCGGCGTCACCTGCAGGTCGCGCGCAATGTCCGGCA
Source organism: Bradyrhizobiaceae bacterium (assembly GCA_947481635.1). Classification (GTDB taxonomy): domain Bacteria; phylum Pseudomonadota; class Alphaproteobacteria; order Rhizobiales; family Xanthobacteraceae; genus CANKHJ01. The sequence goes on along the minus strand of CANKHJ010000014.1, from coordinate 4,974 downwards.
GCGACGGCATGAACACCGACGTCGAAAACGGCGCAATGCCGTTCAGGACCGCGAGCAAGACGGTCATCGCGCGGGAATCGGGTCGCAGGATCATGGGATGTGTACAGGGCAAGAGACATGCCGCACCAAGCGCAATCCGCGCTCGGAGGCAAGCGCGCGCGAAATCCGCGCACTGCGTCAGAAATCGTCGGGGAGCGGCGCCTGCTGCGGCGTGCCGTAGCGATGCAGATCGTTGCCGCTGCGGTCGATCCAGGCTTTGGCGCGCTCCAGGTCAGGATAGAGCCGTTCGACCACGCGCCAGAATTTCGGCGAATGGTTCATCTCGACCAGGTGGGCGACCTCGTGAGCGGCGAGATAGTCCAGCACGTAAGGCGGCGCGAGGATCAGCCGCCATGAATAGGACAAGGCGCCATTGGTCGAGCAGGAGCCCCAGCGGCTCGACTGGTCGCGGACGCTCAGGCGGGTGATCTTGACGCCAAGCTGTTCCGCATAGCGCCGGCTCGCGGCTTCAAGCGCCTTCTTCGCCTCCACTTTGAGATAATCCCCGACCCGGCGCGCCATATGAGGCGTCTGTCCGGCGACGCAGAGCAGATGGGTTCCGTCTTCGGCGGTTTCGGTCCAGACCGTGCCGCGCGCGTCCTTGCGATGCGTGATCGTGTGCGGCACCCCGCGCAGCGGAAGAATTGTGCCATCGGCAAAGGGCGCTGCCTCCGGCAGCCGCGCCATGCGCGCCGCGATCCAGCCGCCATGCTTCTGCGCGAATTCCTTGGCCTCGCGCAGGCTGCCGCGCAGCGGCATCGTCAATACCACCTCGCGCGAGGCGGCATTGATGCGCAGCGTATAGCGGCGCGCCTGGCGGTGACGGCGCACGCGCACCGAATGAACGCTGCGATCGAACGTGACGTCGATCACCCCGGACTCGGTCGGGCGGCGGCCGGATTCGGCGGGGCGGCGATAGAGCAGCGCGCGCAGCGGCACGAGAAGCTGATCCAGCGGGCTTCGGTCCTTGCGAGAATTCGGCATGGCGGCAACCGGGGGGATCATCCCCACGCAAAATATAGGAGATTCGCACCTGCGGTGCGCCCCGTAATGACGGCGAGGAGGGTCTTATCCTGCCGCCTTGGAGGACGGTTTCGGAGCCCCGTTAGAACCCTTGCTGGCGCCATTCCCGTTCAGCTTGGGCGGCGTCGTGGGCTTCGGAGCGGCGGCGGAGCGTGCGCCATTCTTCGCGGAGGCCCCGTTCGACAGCACGAAATCCGCGATGCGCGGCGCGATCTCGGAGCGGAAGCGCGACCCGTTGAACACGCCGTAATGGCCGACGCCATGCTGGAGCCAATGCGCCTTGCGTTCCGCCGGAATATTCACGCAGAGCTTATGCGCTGCCTCGGTCTGGCCGATGCCGGAAATATCGTCGTGCTCGCCTTCGATGGTAAGCAAAGCGGTACGCGTGATCTTCGATGGATCGACCAGGCGGTCGCGGTGCCACATCTCGCCCTTGGGGAGCGCGTGGCGCACGAACACGGTATCGACGGTCTGCAGATAATATTCGGCCGGAAGGTCCATCACCGCGAGATATTCGTCGTAGAATTCGCGGTGCTTGTCGGCGCCATCGCCGTCGCCATCGACCAGATGGTGGAACAGCTTCTTGTGCGCATCGACATGGCGTTCGAGATTCATGCTGACAAAGCCATTGAGTTGCAGGAAGCCCGGATAGACATCGCGCATGAAGCCCGGATGCGGGAATGGCACCTTGGTGATGACGTTGCGGCGGAACCATTCGACGCCGCGTTCCTCGGCCAGGCGGTTCACGCCGGTCGGATTGACGCGGGTATCGATCGGCCCGCCCATCAGCACCATCGAGGCGGGCACGTAAGGATCGCCGTCCGCTTCCATCAGCGCGGTCGCGGCCAGCACCGGTACCGCGGGCTGGCACACGGCAATGACATGCGTGTCGCCGCCGAGGAAATGCAGCATCGAGATCACGTAGTCGATGTAGTCGTCGAGATCGAAGCGGCCGGCGGACAGCGGCACCATGCGCGCGTCGGCCCAGTCGGTGATGTAGACCTCATGGTTCGGCAGGAATGCCTCGACCGTGCCGCGCAGCAGTGTCGCGAAGTGGCCGGACATCGGCGCGACGATCAGCACCCGCGGCTGTGGGCGGCGCGGCGCACGCTCAAGCGCGCGCTGGAAATGCAGCAGTTGGCAGAATGGGCGCTCCCAGACCGGCACGACATTGATCGGAACCCGTTCGCCGCCGACCAGGGTCGACCGGATGCCCCAGTCCGGCCGGGCATAGCGGCGCGTCGAGCGCTCGAATAATTCGGCCGCAGCGGCGATCTGCTTGCCGAAATGGGTATGCGAGAGCGGGTTGGCGGGATTCTTGTAAAACAGCTTGGTGACGTCGGAGAGCGCCCGCGCCGGGCCCAGCGCCGCGTGGCTCATCTCGTAGAACCAGTAAAGAGGCGCCGAATAGGCAAATCCGCCTTCAGGCGGCAGTCCAGGTGCGCCGCCGAATTCTCCAATCGCCATCGGGATACCAGTCCTCCGCGCGTCCTTGCTGCGCTGCAATAAGATGGGCTTGATCGCACGGCCCGTCAACCGTGAGGCCGCTGGATCGATGGCAGAATCAGGCACAAGTAGCGTAACTAGCGCTCCGTCGAGGTTCACCGTGCGAGCATCCTTCATCGGCCGATTCTCCGCCTGCCTGCTGGCCGCGACCCTGTTGCTGGCCGCGCTTGAGGCGTATGCGCAAAGCGCCGGCGAGATCGCGGACTATACGGAGGCGCGTGAGGCTTATCGTGCGGAAGCCACCGCCTATTGGAGCGCGGTGGTCGAGAAACGCCGCATTCGAAATGCCAAACGCCGTGACGGCACCGCGACCCAGCTCAGCGACTATGTGCTGACCCAGCCCCCGGCCTATTCCGGACCGCCGCGGCCGCCTGGCCTCGCGATTCCCGATCCGGCCGAAGTGCCGAGGCCGCCGATTCCGGTGCTCGCGGATTTCCTGCGCCACGCCGCCGAACAATTCCGCTTCGTGCCGGATCGCGTTCCGGAGGCGGTGTTCAAGAAGGAATATGCCCGGGCCGCGCGCGCGGCCGGACTGACGCGCGATCAGATCGTGCGGGTCTATGTGTTCGAGACCGGCGGCAACGGTACCCACGACGTGCAGTCCGGCCTGACCTCGCCGATGCGGCCGGGCGCGCGCGCGATCTCGCCGGCCATGGGCTACAACCAGTTGCTGAGCACCAACAGCGTCGGTCTGCTGGCGCAGCATGGTGACCGCTTCGTCGCGCTGTTGAAGCGCAAGGCGGACGACCTCAGCGGCACCGAGCGCGCCGCGATGGAGCGCAAGATCGAGGCGCTGCGCCGTATGATTACACTCAGCCGCTCGGTGCCGAATGCCTGGGCGCAGCATGACATCATGGCGAAGACCACGCCCGGCGGCATCGGCATCCATGCCGTGGTGCTGGACCGCGACATTGGTCCGCTGCTGCAGGTGCAGAAGCTCGCCGACTCGATCGCCTTCGCGCGCCGCCGCGGCGCCACCGCGACGCTGACCGCCGCCGAACTCGAGCTGATGAATCTCACCGGCGACGGCAACGGCATCGACATGGTGCTGATGCCGCAGGCGATGCGCGAACGGGTGCCGACCTCGAATTTCTTCCAGCAGACGGGCTATGAACGCAACCCGATCGCCGCGCGCACCGCTACGGTGGCTGGGTTGATCGCGGATATCGAGACGAAGATGGAGCGCGGCGTGCAAGCGCAAGGCGCGCGGGAATTGGCTGCGGCGTGGCCGTGAGACGCGCTGCTTCAGTCGGGCCGTCGCCACCGCGTAAAGAAAACTACTCCCCGCCCTGCATTAGCGAGCCCTGTTTGCGCGCGCTGTTGAGCAACGCCAGGAACACCAGCACACCGGCGGTGAAATAGACCGCATTGATCGCAAACGCCTGGATCATCAGATCGGCGCGGAACACGTGATCGATCAGCAGCGCACGTGCGCCTTCGAACACATAGGTCGGCGGCAGCGCCCACGAGAACCATTGCAGATATTCGGGCAGGATGGTGACCGGGTAATACACCGCCGACAGGGGCAGGATCATGAACATGATGCCCCAGGCGAGGTTTTCCGCGCCCATGCCGTTGCGCAGGATCAGGCCGGACACCACGATCCCAACGGTCCAACTCGTCAGCAGCAGATTCAGGAAGAACGCCGCGAGCGCGAAGCCGAGGCTGTAGAGATTGAAATCGAAGAACGCGATCGCGAGCAGCGTGACCGGCACCATGCCGATGGCGAGGCGCACCACGCTCATCACCACCAGCGCGGCGACGAACTCCATCGGACGCAGCGGGCTGATCAGCAGGTTGCCCATGTTGCGCGACCACATCTCCTCGAGGAACGACAATGAAAACCCGAGCTGGCCGCGGAACAGGATGTCCCACAGGATCACCGCCGCGATGAAGGTACCGGCGGCGCGCGCGAAGAAGCCGGAATTCTGCCCGACATAGATCTGCAGCAGGCCCCAGGTGCACATCTGCACCGTCGGCCAATACATCATGTCGAGCAGCCGTGGCCACGACGAGCGCAGCAGGTACCAATAGCGCAGGCACATCGCGGCGATGCGGCGGAGCGAGGCGGTCATGAGAGGATTCTCGACTTTTGATCCGTCATCCTGAGGCGCGAGCGAAGCGAGCCTCGAAGGATGAGCGGGCACGAGCCGGGCCGTCGCCCTTCGAGGCTCGCAAGGGCTCGCACCTCAGGGTGACGGACAATCACTGCGCAGCCTCGCGAGGCTCGCCGGTGCCGCGGGCGACGTCGAGGAAAACCTCTTCCAGCGTCGCGCGGCCATAGCGCGTGATCAGCCGTTGCGGCGTGTCGTCATCCTCGATGCGGCCGCGCTTCATGATGATGACGCGTTCGCACAGCCGCTCCACTTCCGCCATGTTGTGTGACGCCATCAGGATGGTCGCGCC
>CANKHJ010000013.1 GCA_947481635.1 Bradyrhizobiaceae bacterium | reverse complement strand
CAAACCGGGCGCAGCGGCAACACATCAGTGTTGGACGCGGTCATCAGTCCGCAACGGCGGTCAAGCACGCGCCGAAAACGTCATTGTTCGAGGTGCCCATGTGTCATTATGACCCATAAAATTGCTTTATTCAATAAGGGCAATCCTTCATTGCGCCGACCCGTTGACACGACAGGCCACGACCGCGAAACATTTGCGCATGGGGAATGCGATCACCCCACGAGGCGACACGCCGAAGCATCGCGTCCCGCAACCGCATGGACGCATCATGTCGTCAATCAACACAATCATTCCTGACAAACTCGGCGCCCGGAGCGTGATGTGAGCGACGCGAACGCGGCGAGCGCCCCGGCCGAGCCATTCCCGTCGCCGCAATCCCGCGTCTCGTTGCGCGAGGCGTTCTGGGTCTGGCTGCGCATCGCCGCGCTGAGCTTCGGCGGGCCGGCCGGCCAGATCGCGGTGATGCATCGCATCCTGGTCGACGAGAAGAAATGGATCTCGGACAGTCGTTTCCTGCATGCGCTGAATTACTGCATGCTGCTTCCCGGCCCGGAGGCGCAGCAGCTTGCCACCTATATCGGCTGGTTGATGCATCGCACGCGCGGCGGCATCATCGCGGGAGGATTGTTCATCCTGCCCGGCGTGATCGCCATCATGGCGCTGAGCTATGTCTACGCCGCCTTCGGCAATGTTGGGCTGGTGACGGCCGTGTTCTTCGGCCTCAAAGCCGCGGTGCTGGCGATCGTGATCCAGGCCGTCGTTCGCCTCGGACGGCGCGCGCTCCAGAACAACGTGATGATTGGCCTTGCCGCGGCAGCCTACATCGGAATCTTCTTTTTCAACGTCCCGTTTCCGGTGATCGTGTTCGGCGCGGCGCTGATCGGTTTCGCCGGTGCGTTATCCGGATCGCGCGCCTTCGAAGCCGGCGGCGGTCACGCCGGCGCGGGCAAGGGATTGTCCGATGCCGACAGCCTGCTCGGCGAACATCTTCCCCCGCATACCCGCCCGTCCTGGTCGGGCGCGATCCGTGCCGGACTGACCTGGGGCGCGCTGTGGTTGATCCCGGTGGCCGCGGTCGTGTTCTGGCTCGGCGCAGCCAATGTGTTCAGCCAGATCGCGATCTTCTTCAGCAAGATGGCGATGGTGACATTCGGCGGCGCTTACGCGGTGCTGGCTTACGTCGCACAGCAGGCAGTGGAGAATTACGGCTGGCTCAAGCCGGGCGAAATGCTCGACGGACTCGGCATGGCCGAGACCACGCCAGGCCCGCTGATCATGGTGCTGCAATTCGTGGGCTTCATGGCCGCCTATCGCGCTCCCGGCGCGCTGCCACCGTTGCTGGCCGCCACGCTCGGAGGATTGCTCGCGACCTGGGTGACGTTCGCGCCGTGCTTCCTCTGGATCTTCGTCGGCGCGCCGTTCATGGAAGCGATGCGCGGCAACCGCGCGCTCGCCGGCGCATTGGCCGCGATCACCGCGGCGGTGGTCGGCGTGATCCTCAACCTCACGATCTGGTTCGCAGTGCACGCGCTGTTCCGCGAGGTGCAGCCGGTGCGCAGCTATGGCCTCTCATTCGACATGCCGGTGCTCGCGAGCGTGAATCCCTGGGCCTTGCTGCTGACACTCGGGGCCGTGGTGGCAACCTTCTGGTTCAAGATCGGGATGATCCCGACGCTGACGGCATGCTGCCTCGCGGGTGTCGCACTCTATTTACTGAGCGCGCTCGGGTGATGGAGATCGGCCTCTATACCTTCGGCGACCTAACGCCGTCGCCCGACGACGGCCGGCCGCTCGGCGCGCGGCAACGCCTTGCCGACATCATCGCCGCCGCGCAACTCGCTGACGCCGCGGGTCTCTACGTGTTCGCCGTCGGTGAACATCATCGGCTCGACTTCGCGGTGTCGGCGACGCCTGTGGTTCTGGGAGCGATCGCGCAGGCCACACGCAACATCAGGCTGGCCAGCGCGGTGACCATCCTCAGCACCGCCGATCCGGTGCGCGTGTTCGAGGATTTCGCGACCGTCGACCTGATCTCGGGCGGCCGCGCCGAGATCATCGCCGGCCGCGGCGTATTCACCGAATCCTTTCCACTATTCGGCCGCAGCCTCGACGACCAGGACGCGTTGTTCGCCGAGACGCTCGACCTGCTGCTCAAGCTCAACGACAGCGACCGCATCACCTGGCAGGGTCGCTTCCGTTCGCCGTTGCAGGATGCGGCAGTCGCACCGCGTCCGGTCAGTAGCCTGCCGGTCTGGATCGGGACCGGCGGCACGCCGCAAAGCGTGGTGCGCGCCGGCCTGCTCGGCCTGCCGTTGGCGCTGGCCAATATCAGCGTGCCACCGGCGCGCTTCGCTCCCCTGATTGCGCAGTATCGCGAGACCGGCATCGGTGCGGGCCATGATGCGTCGGCGCTGAAGGTCGGCATCTCCAGCCACCTGCACGTGGCCAGGACCTCGCAGCAGGCGATGGACGATTTCTTTCCGCATTATGCGGCCTATTTCGGCGCGCATTCACCGAGCCAATATCGCACGCGCGTGATCGCGCGCGCCGACTACGACCAGCTTGCCGCCCCTGACGGCGCGCTGTTCGTCGGCAGCCCGCAGCAGATCATCGACAAGATTCTGTACGAGCACGAACTATTCGGACATCAGCGCTTCATGGCTCAGATCGACATCGGCGCGCTGCCATTCGCCAAGGTCGCCGCGGTGATCGAATTGCTGGCGACCGAGGTCGCGCCCGTTATTCGGCGCGCGACAAGCAACTAATCCACGAGCTTGATGCCGGCTTCCGCGATCAGCTTGGCGAAGTAGGTGTTGTCGTCCCGCACATAGGTGGTGAATTCAGCCGGCGCGAGATAAGCTGGAATCGTGCCGGCGGTGAGCAGACGCTTGCGGAAAGTCTCGTCCTGGAACAGCGCCGCGACATGGCCCGCGTAGTAATCGGTTACGTCTTGGGGAAGATTCGCGGGCCCGAATAATCCCTGCCAGCCGGAGGTGCGGACCGTAGGAAAGCCCGCTTCGGCGAGCGTCGGCAGGTCCGGCAATTCGGCCAGCCGCTTCTCGCCGACCGCCGCGAGGCCGCGCAGCGTGCCGCCCTGGATCTGCGGAATGACCACGGTGTCGATCATCAGTTCGATGTCGCCGGCGAGCAATCCCTGCAACGCGGGCGCGGCGCCGCGATACGGCACATGGGTCATCTCGATGCCGGCGGTGCGCCGGAACGATTCGGTCAGGATATGCACCGCCGATCCGGCGCCGGCCGATCCGTAATTGAGCTTGCCGGGATTCTGTTTCGCATAGGCGATGAATTCCGCCAGCGTCTTGACCGGCAGCTTGGGATGAATAGCAAAGGCGCGCAGCGACTCGCCGAGCCGCGCGATCGGCTTGAGGTCCTTGAGCGGATCGAAATCGACCTTGCGCATGTTTGGAACGATCGCGAACACGCTCAGCGCCGAGACCAGCATGGTGTAGCCATCCGGCGTCGCGCGCGCCGCCATCGCCGCGCCGATCGTGCCGGCAGCACCGCCTTGATTCTCGACGACGAAGGTTGTGCCGGTGCGCGTGGTCAGCCCTTCGGCCAGGATCCGCCCGACCGCATCGCCGAGACCTCCGGCGGGGAATGAGACGATCAAGCGGATCGGCCGTTCGGGGAAAGCCGCCCTTGCAGGTGAAGCCTGGACAACGAACGCACAGCAAAATGCGGCGAACAGCGCCGTGACGCGAGCGAGCGATCTCATCATTATCCCCTTTTGCGTCCTCAGCCGGCGCCGACCCGTGACGGCTTCGACGCTTATCCCAACGGCTCGATATTCGCCTCGCGGATCCATACGCCCCATTGGTCGACCTGCGCGCGCAGAAAGGCTTGTCCTTCGTCCGGCGTGGTCTGCCAGGGATCGCTGGCGATGCTGGCGAGGAATTTCTTGCCTTCCTCGCTGCTGGTGATCTCTTTGATCCAGGCATTGATCTGGTCGACGATCGGCCGCGGCGTTGTCGCGGGCACGATCGCCGCCCACCATCCCACCAGATCCATCGGAAAGCCCTGTTCCGTCATGGTCGGATATTGCGGCGCCGATTGCAGCCGTGCCGTCGTGCTGATCGCAAGGATGCGCGCGCGGCCCTGACGCTCGTAGGCGATCGAACTCGTGTTGTCATGGAACGCGTAGTCGACCGCGCCGCTCTTCAGATCGTTCAGCGTATCCGTTGTGGACTTATAAGGCACCTCGATCGCGTTCAATCCGGCCTGCTTCTTATAGATCGCGCCCATCACCTTGCCGATGGTGTTGGAGATCGCGTAGCTGCCTTTCTCGCCCTTCTCTTTCATCGCGGCGGTCAACTCGGCCACGTCCTTCCAGGGCTTGCTTGGGTCCACCACCAGCATGGTCGACTGGCGATGGGTCGTCGCGGCGATCTGCACCGCCTTGGCGACGTCCACCGGCGGCTTGCGGAACAGATGCATGTTGGCGGACAACGCCGTCCCGCCATGGATCATGATGGTGTGGCCATCCGGCTTGGCGCGGGCAATGTGTTCGGTGGCGATATTGCCGGACGCGCCGGCCTTGTTCTCGACCAGCGTGGTACGGCCGGTGACCTGCTTCATCCGCTCGGAGAAATAGCGCACAATGATGTCCGCGCCGCTGCCCGGCGGGAATGCGCAGATCAGGTGGATATCCTGCGACGGATAGGCCTGCGCCAAAGCCGGCGCCGATAGCGCGCTCACCATCGGGGCGGACGCCAGGGCGGATGCGCCGATATTGAATTGTCGTCTGGTGATCTCGACCATGGCGTTCTCCCTGGGTGCGCACCCACATTGATGTCATGGCGCCGCATTCATCGGGCAGCGCCGCTGCCGCGATATTGAGGCCAGACCGGCGCAATCCGCAACTCCCGACCCCGTCGTCGCGCGCAGGTGGGCCCCGTTCAACACCGGCTTGCCCCCGCCGATCCGCTCGGGCATGACGGAACCGATGCCTGCGACCTTGTTCAGCAAGATCTGGGATGCCCATGTCGTTGCCCAACGCGGCGACGGCAAGTTCCTCGTCTATATGGACCGCAACATGCTCGACGAGGTCCGGGCGCCGCATGTGTTCGCGCGCATCGAGCAGCAGGGTTTGCGCTTGCGCCGGCCGGATCTGACTTTCGCGGTCCAGGACCATTCGGTCGCGACCCGCCCCGGCCGCAACGACACCACCAGGCCTGACTCGACCGACATCATCCGCGCCACCCGGCAGGCGGCCCACACCCACGGCGTGCGGCTGTTCGACCTCGACGATCCCGAACAGGGCATTTCGCATGTCGTCGCGCCCGAGCTCGGCATGGTGCTGCCCGGCGCGACGCATGCCTGCGCCGACAGTCATGCGGCGACCGTCGGAGCGCTCGGCGCACTGGCCTTCGGCTGCGGCAGCACCGAACTCGAACACATCCTCACCACCCAGACCATGGCGCTGGCGCGGCCCGCGACGCTGCGGCTGACGCTGCATGGCCGTCTTGACCATGGCGTCACCGCCAAGGATGTGATCCTGCATGCGATCGCGCGGCTCGGCGTCGACGGCGCGCGCGGCGCGGTGGTCGAATTGACCGGCTCCGCCGTGGCGGCGATCCCGGTCGAAGGCCGCTTCACGCTCTGCAACATGTGCACCGAAATGGGCGCGCGCAGCGCGCTGTCGGCGCCGGATGACGCGGTGTTCCAATGGCTCGCCGGCCGCCGCATGGCGCCGCGCGGTGCGGCTTGGGACCAGGCGCTGGCGCGATGGCGAACATTAAGGAGCGACGACGACGCGATCTTCGACACCGAACTCGATGTGGATTGCGCCGGTCTTGAGCCACAGGTGACCTGGGGCACCGACCCGAGCCAGTCGATCGGCATTTCAGCGCCGGTGCCTGACATCGGCACAGCCCCGCCGGGACGCGAAGCGGCATGGCGGCGTGCGCTCGACTACATGGCGCTGACCCAAGGCGCGCCGATCGCTGGCATGCCGATCAACCGCGCCTTCATCGGCTCTTGCACCAATGCGCGCCTGACCGATCTCGAAAGCGCCGCGGCGGTGTTGCGCGGACGCAAGGTCGCGCCGCAGGTACACGCGATCGTGGTGCCCGGTTCGATGACGGTGCGCCGCGAGGCGGAAGCGTGCGGCCTCGATCAGGTGTTCAAGGCGGCCGGATTCGAATGGCATGAATCCGGTTGCTCGATGTGCGCCGGCGGCAGCGGCGCGCGCGCCAATCCGGGCGAGCGCATCATGTCCACCTCGAACCGCAATTTTGAGGGCCGCCAGGGCCGCGATGTGCGCACCCACCTTGCCAGTCCGGCGATGGTGGCGGCCGCCGCGATTGCCGGCCGCATCGTCGACGTGCGCCCGATGCTGGAGGGCCGGCCGTGACGCAGCCCTTCACCATTGTCACCGGCATCGCCGCGCCGCTGCTGCTCGACGACGTCAACACCGATCAGATCACGCCGGCTCAGGCCTCGCGTAGCCTGCATCCCGACTACGCCGCAGCCTGGTTCTCGCGCTGGCGGCTCGATGCACAAGGGAACGCCGTCCCGGATTTCGTGCTCAACAAACCGCATTATCGTGATGCCGCGATCCTCGTCACCGGCGAAAATTTCGGCTGCGGCTCGGCGCGCGAGGGCGCGGTCTGGGCAATGGTCGCGCGCGGCATCCGCTGCATCGTCGCGCGCAGCTTCGCGGATTTCTATCGCGCGAATTGCATTCAGAACGGCGTGCTCCCGGTGGTGCTGGCTGGCGACGCCATGCCGCGTTTCGAGACATTGGTTCAGGACGTGGCGGGGCGTGCGCCATTCACGGTCGATCTCCAGGCCCAGCGCGTGACCGGCCCTGGCGATCAGCACTTCGGTTTTGCGATCGACGCGGCGGAGCGCACCCTGCTGCTGGAGGGCCTCGACGACATCGGCCTGTCACTCAAACACAAGACGGAGATCGATCGCTGGGAGCGCAAGACCGCGTCCGAACAACCTTGGCTGCAGGCGATTCCCAGTTAACGACGCTTTTGCCTATGCAGCGACAGGAAAGCTGCACCGATGCTACAGTCCGGCGCAAAACGGCCGGCAAAGCCGTCGTACCGGTGCGCGCCAGAGAGCCGCACGCTCGCTCTACGCCGCGGTGAGAATCGAGCGCAGCATCTCCGCGAGATCCTGCCGTCGATACGGCTTGCTCAAGAGCCTGATCGCCGGATCGAGCCGGACATCCTGCCCCGCGGCGTTCTCGGTATAGCCGGAGGTGTAGAGGACTTTCAGTCCTGGCCGCATGCGCGTTGCCGTTTCGGCAAGCTCGGGACCGAACACACCACCCGGCATCACCACGTCGGTGAACAACAGATCGATTTTTCCCGGTTCGCGCAAAGTATCGAGCGCCGCCGCACCATCGCGCGACAGAATGACGTGATAGCCGAGGTCCGTGAGCTGCCGTTCCACCTGTGGGCGGACCATGTCGTCGTCTTCGACAACAAGAATGGTCTCGCTGCCGCCAGGCGCGGCGATCTGTTGACGTAACGGCTCGTCCGCGACATGCGCAGCGCGGCCGCGCGGCAAATAAAGCTTCACGGCGGTGCCGTGTCCCGGTTCGGAGTAAATCTTCATCGACCCGCCGGACTGCTTCACGAAGCCGTAGGCCATGCTGAGACCAAGGCCGGTGCCTTTCCCCACACCCTTCGTGGTGAAGAACGGCTCGAACGCCCGGGCCACGACGTCGGGAGGCATGCCCGTGCCGGTGTCTGACACCACGACCATCACGTAGTCGCCGGGCCGCACGTCCTCGTTTTGCCTGGCATAGTCATCATCGAGTGGCGCGTCGCGGACTTCGATGGTCACGCAGCCACCTTTGGGCATCGCATCGCGTGCGTTGAGCACCAGGTTGAGAACCGCCGATTCCAATTGTGCGGGGTCAACACTGGCCGGCCAGCCATCCTGCGCCAGGATGAACTTGCATTTGATGTGGGGCCCGAGCGCGCGACGCAACATCACCTGCATACCGACGATCTGCCGGCCGACATCGATATCCTTCGGGATCAAGGGCTGCTGTCGCGAAAACGCCAACAGGCCTTTGGTCAATTCCGCACCGCGCTCGGCCGCCGCGACGGTGCCTTCGGCGAAACTGCGCAATTGCGGATTGGCGTGCAATTGCTCGGCGAGGTGATCGGCATTGCCCATGATGACCGTGAGCAGATTGTTGAAATCGTGCGCGAGGCCACCGGTGAGTTGACCAAGCGCCTCCATTTTCTGGGATCGACGGAGCTTGCGGTTCAGGTCGTCGATCGACGCCCGTTGACGTTCGAGCGACTCCGCGCTGCCGTTGAGCACCGCCATCAGCCCACCCAATTCGCCGCCCGGATAGGGCGGGACAATGCGCGCGCTCAGGTCGCCAAGGCCAAGCTTGGTCGCCATCCTTGCGATGCGTCCGAGCGGACGACGGAATCCCAATTCGGCCAGCGTCCACACGCCGGCAAACAGCAGCAACGACACCACCGCGAGAATGGCGAGATCCTCGCCGAGGCGCTGGTTGGCGGCGGCGACCAATTCGTCCTTGGATCGCCCGACCATGAAATAGACCCCGGCATCGCGCGGGGCGGGCGAACGCGCGACGGCCCAGACCTGAGTACCGCCGTCTAGGCCCTTGACCTCGCCGACGGACTGATCCCTGCCGATCGTCGCAAGCTTGAGCAACTCCGTACCGGCGATCGACTCATCGGTTCGCTTGAACCAGGGCTTCCCTGACGGCCGGACCAGGACGGTGCCGGACCTGTCGACGATCAGGATGGCCGTTCCCCGCGACAAGCGCTCGCTATGGTAGGCCGCGAAAGTCTGGAGATTGAGCGAAGCGAGCAACACAAACTTCAGACCCTGGGCGTCCGAATGCGCCGGGTAGGCGATCTGAAGTACCGATATTCCGGTCAGCCGCCCGAACACCGGCTCCAGCGCGACGACATCCTTCGAGGCAAGCGCCTGTTTGAAATAGTTTCGATCCCTGAGATCGAGAACGCGCCCAGTCTGCAACGAATCGCAGAACAAACTTCCGTCCGGGTCGATCGACAAGATACCGGTATATTGCGGATATTCTTCCCGTACCGCCGACAGAAACGCCGAACACGCTGCCTTGTCCCGCGTGTCGAGATCGCGGGCCCGCGCCAACCCATAATGCAACTGCGTCGTGCCCTGGATCTTCTGGTCGAGATCATTTGCGATGTCGTTCGCGATCGCCGACAAATTGACGAAAGTCGCCTCGATCTCGCTGGTGCGATTCTGAAAAAAGCGCAGCCCGACCAGGATAGCGGGCACTAACGTCCCTAACGCGACGAGGAGGAGAAGGCGGGTGCGCAGACTCACAGGCGCGTCATGCTTGATAATCCGATCATGCGCTGGGTACGGAAGGCGACACCTGAGCTTTAAAGCTCTCTCGCCAACGGGTTGCAAAGACTGCAAAGCCCGATGTTCTCGGGAATAGCAGGTGAAAGGTAATCCCATCTTAATGCCGTGAGTTGCAGGGTCGGTTCACCTGCACGACGGCGGACTGGCAGCAATGCATGACTCTGCATTACGCGGCGACAATGGCGGCGCACTCAGCGCCGTCGCCGCGCTGTGGCGCAGCGCTCTGGTATTCGACGACAACCCTGACATCGGCGCTCTCGCGGCGAGCTGGCTGACCCAGCTCAGATTCAAGACCAGGAGCGTGATCGAAAAAGCCGCTTTCATTGAAGCTTTTGAAGCATCGCGTCCCGAGCTCATCATGCTCGATCTGTCGCTCGGCGATACCGACGCGATCGAGTTGTTTGGCCTGCTTCGCGAGAGGTCTTTCGCCGGCAAAGTCATTCTGATGAATGGCCATTCCGGCGCGGTGCTGGATCACGCACGCCGGCTCGGCGAAAGATCGGGAATGACGATCATCGGCGTACTGGAGAAACCCTTCCGCCGTCGCGACCTTGTCGCACTGGTCGCCGGTATCGGTACACCGAGCGCATCGGCGCAGGACTTGAGCACGGATCAGTCGAACCCCGATCTGTTGCGCGAGGCGCTGGTCCATCAATCTGTCGAATTCTGGTATCAGCCCAAACTCGAACTCCTGACCAACCGAGTGGTCGGCGCGGAGAGCCTGGCCAGAATCCGCCACCCTGAACGGGGCATCCTGGCCCCCGCAAGTTTCCTGCCGGACGCGTCGGATGAAGACATGCATGAGCTGACGATGCTGGCGCTCGACGACGCGCTGCGTTGTTCGCAAGCGCTTCATCAGATGGGACGACCGCTGGTGTTCTCGATCAACGTGGCCGCGCGGACGTTCGTGCGCCCGGGCCTGCTCGACGACATCAGGTCGGTTCGTGACCGGCATCCCGCCAAGAACCCGATCATGCTCGAGCTGACGGAAAGCGATTTCCTCAACGACAAGGCCGCGGCGGCCGCGTTCGCAACGCGCGCCATCCTGCACGGCTTCCAGATCTCGATCGACGATTTCGGGCACGGCTATGCGACGTTCGAACGGTTGCGCGACATGCCGTTCAACGAACTGAAGCTCGAGCGCCAGATGGTGGATGGCTGCGCGCGCGATCCCGCCCTGCGCAGTATCTGCAAGGCCGCGCTTCAGCTTGCGCACGGCTTCGGCGCCAAGGCCGTCGCCGAAGGCGTCGAACAGCCGGACGACCTGAACGTGATCCGCTCGCTCGGCTTCGACATGGCACAGGGCTACATCTTCTCGAAGCCGCTGCCGTTTCACGATTTCATCGAGTTGCCGACGGCGTTCCCGATCGGCCCCCAGTTGGTCAAGAACACGGCCGCCCGTCACTGACGCGCTTAAGAACGTCAGCGCGACGCTTGCGCATGACGGAAATTCGCAGCACCTTCCAGCCTATGACCAAGCCCACGCAGACGGCATCCCATTGGGGTGTCTACAACGTCACCATTGACGAATCCGGCAAGGTGACCGGCTCCGTGCCGCTGGCACGGGACACCCATCCATCGCGCCTGAATGCGGGATTGCCGGAGCTGGTCCACAGCGATCTGCGCGTTGCAAAACCGCACGTCCGCGAGGGCTATCTCCGGTCGCGGGAAAAATCGCGAGCGCAGCGCGGCAGCGAGCGTTTCGTCGAAGTCACCTGGGACGACGCGCTGACGCTGGTCAAACAGGAAATCCGGCGCGTCACCGAATTTGGAAATGAAGCGATCTACGGCGGCTCCTATGGTTGGGCCAGCGCCGGGCGGTTTCATCATTCGCCAAGCGTGCTGAAGCGGTTCCTTGGACTCAACGGCGGCTATGTCGACAAGCTCGGCAATCACAGCTTCGGCGCGGCGATGCATATCGCGCCTTATGTGATCGGTCGCGCTGACATCCCGCACATCAACATGCCCTGGCCACTGATCGTGCAGCACACGAGGCTGATGGTGCTGTTCGGCGGCGCGCATCTCAAGAACACGCAGATCTCGTCGGGCGGCACCGTGCTGCATGAAAGCGCCGACTGGTTCAAGAAGGCACGCGACGCCGGCATTGAGATCATCAATATCTCGCCGTCGCGCGACGACGTCGCCGACAATGTCCGGACCTCATGGCTGCCGGTGCGGCCGAACACCGATGTCGCGCTGATGCTGGGACTCGCGCATACGCTGGTGAGCGAGAATCTGCACGACCGGAATTTCCTTGATGGCTATTGCGTCGGCTTCGCGCCGTTCGAGGATTATCTCCTAGGCAAGACCAGCGGCAAACCGAAGACCGCCGATTGGGCCGCCGCCATCACCGGCATCGACGCCGACGTGATCCGGTCGCTGGCCCGCAAGATGGCCAAGACCCGGACATTGATCGCGACCAGCTGGTCGATCCAGCGCGCCGATCACGGCGAGCAGCCGATCTGGATGACCATCGTGCTTGCGGCATTGCTGGGGCAGATCGGGCTCCCGGGCGGCGGATTTGGTTTCGGCATCGCCGCCACCAGCAGCGCCGGAATGCCATTGCCCGCCAACCTGCCGCGGCCGACACTGCCGCTGGGCGTCAACCGGGTGACCAACCATGTGCCGGTCGGCCGCGTCACCGACATGCTGCTCAATCCCGGCGCCACGTTGGATTACAACGGCAAGACCATCACCTATCCGGACATCAAGCTAGTCTATTCGGTCGGCGGCAATCCGTTTCACCACAACGGCAACCTGAACCGCTTTCTGCAGGCGTGGCAGCACCCAGATACGGTGATCGTGCACGAACCGTGGTGGGGTCCGGCGGCAAAGTTCGCCGATATCGTCCTTCCGGCCACCACGACGCTAGAGCGCAACGACATCCAGGCGGCGGAGCAGAGTCGCTTCTTTGTCGCGATGCGCCAGGTGGTGCAGCCGGTCGGCCAATCGCGCAATGACTTCGACATCTTCGCCGAGCTCAGCGCGCGGCTCGGCTTCGGCCAAGCCTATACCGAGGGCCGCGACGAGATGATGTGGCTGCGGCACATGTATGAGAAGGCGCGGCACGACGCCGTTGCGCGCAACCACGTCTTGCCGGATTTCGATATGTTCTGGGAGGCGGGACTTTATGAATTCCCTACGCCCGAGACCTGCCAGCCTTTGTTCGGATCGTTTCGTGACGACCCGGTCCGCAACCATCTGCCGACGCCGTCCGGCAAGATCGAGATCTACTCCGAGAAGATCGCGTCCTTTGGGTATGACGATTGCCCGCCGCATCCAACCTGGATCGAGCCGGCGGAATGGCTTGGCAGCACCAAGACCGCCCGGTTTCCGATTCATCTGCTGTCGAACCAGCCAGTGACGCGGCTGCACAGCCAGCATGATTCATCCAAGCTGAGCCGCGCGTCGAAGGTCGCCGGACGCGAGCCGATCAAAATGAATGGCCAGGATGCCGCCGCGCGCGGCCTGAAGGCCGGCGATACGGTGCGCGTGTTCAACGACCGCGGCGCGTTCATCTCGGCGGTCGACATCGTCGACGGTCTGCGCGAAGGCGTTGCGCAGATCGCGACCGGCGCCTGGTACGATCCGGAACATCCCGGCAAGGCCGACAGTCTCGAGAAGCACGGCAACCCGAACATGGTGACGAACGACAAGGGAACGTCGCGGCTGGCGCAATCGCCGGTCGCCCAGACCGTGCTGGTTGAGATCGAACGCTGCCTGTCACCACCGCGCATGAGTGCGTTCGATCTGCCGGACGTCGCGTAGCGGACGTCAGGCCTGGGCGGCCTGCTGGATCAACGCCCACAGCTTCGGCGGCGAGATCGGCAATTCGCGCGGCCGCACGCCGAGCGATTGCAACGCCGCGGTCACGGCGCTGAGCACCACGCCCCCGACCGGGATGATCCCGCCCTCTCCCGCACCCTTGGCGCCGAGCGGGTTGTTCGGTGACGGATAGTTTTCCAGGCTCACACAGCGGATGGTCGGATAATCCGTCGCCAGTGGCACCAGGTAATCGGCCAGCGATCCGACCAGGATCTGGCCGGACTCGTCATAAACCAGTTCCTCGCTGAAGACGCTGCCGAGGCCCTGCACCGCGGCGCCCGTGACCTGACCATGCAACGTCAGTGGATTGATGATCCGGCCGACGTCGTCGACGGCGAGATAGTCGATCACGGCGACATGACCGGTTTTCGGATCGACGGCGACATGCGCCATCGCGGCGCCGAAGGTGTAGGTCGCCTTTGAATTCTTGAAACTGCCGTCGCATGACAGGCCGGCCATCTGCGCCAGCTTGACCGAGCGGCCGTTCGGCGCCGATGCAACGCCATTGGCGATGTGCAATTCCTTCTCTGCGACGTCGAGCGCTATCGCCGCGGCGCCGCGAAATTTCGCGATCAATCCCTGCGCGGCATCGATCACCGCCGACCCGCCCATCACCGTGCCGCGGGATCCATAAGAGCCCCATCCTTCCGACAGATAGGTGGTGGAGCCGTGCAGCACCGTGATGCGCTCGAACGGAATCTCGAGCGCATCGGCGGCGATCTGCCCCAGCACCGTCTCGGTTCCCTGCCCGATCGCGGACGAGCCGGCATAGACCGAGACCATGCCATCAGCCTCGACGTCGATCCGCGCATTCTCCTGCGGGCCGGACGCACCGCCTTCGATGAAATTGCCGATGGCGAGGCCATGGTAGCGCCCGTCGATCAGCCGCCCCTGGAGCTGCGCCTTTTCCGCCCAACCCGACTCGATGATGCAGCGCTCGAAGGTCGAGCGATAATCGCCGCTGTCGCAGAAGGTCTCCGCGGCGCCGTCGCTCGGCGAGATGGTGGCAAGCCGATACGGCATGTCGGCATCGGTGAGCAGATTGCGGCGCCGAATCTCAAGCCGGTCCAATCCCAATTTGTCGGCCGACAGGTCGAGCATCTGCTCGCAGTAGAAACAGCCTTCGTAGCGGCCCGGCCCGCGATAAGTTCCGGCGGGCGTCTTGTTGGTGACGATGCCGCGGCCTTCGAAATGGATATTCGGAATGCGATACGGCCCGGACAGGAATTGAACCATATTGCGCGCCGGCGTGATGCCGTTAGGGCGGACATAGGCGCCGATGTTGCTGAACAAGGTGCCGCGCGCGCCAAGGATGATGCCGTCCGACCGCAGCGCGAATTCGATGTCGCAGGCGCTTTCACGCGCATGGCCGGTGGCGAGGAAATGCTCGCGGCGGTCCTCGATCCATTTCACCGGGCAACCCAGCCTGCGGGCCGCGAAGGCGAGCAGGAAATCCTCGGGGTAGAATTCGCCGCGCGCACCGAAGCCGCCGCCGACATCGAGCTCGATATAATCGACTTGCGCTTCAGGCAGATTCATCATCGCCGCCATCGCGCGCCGATTGAAGAATGGCAGCTTGGCCGCACCGAACATCGTCAGGTGCGACGTTGTCGCGTTCCATTCTGCCAGGAGCCCGCGGGTTTCCATTGGCATCGCGGTCTGCCGTTGCGTCCGGAATGCGCCGCGCACCACACGGTCCGCCGCGGCGAAGGCCGCCGCCGCATCGCCCAAGGTGCCGACAAACACCGAGGCGACATTGCCTCCGGCCGCCTCGAACAGCAGCACCTCGTTCGCCTCGGCCGGTGCCATGCCGACAATCGCCGGCAATTCCTCAATGTCGAGCACGACCTCCTGGGCGGCATCTTCGGCACGCTCCGCGGTGTCGGCAATGACCACCGCCACCGGCTCGCCGACATAGCGGACCTTGTCGCTCGCGATCACCGGCTGCGCATAAGGCCCGATGCTCGGGTTGGGGCGACGAAACGGAATGGTCGGGATCGGCCCGTCAAAATCCGCGGCGGTGATCACCGCGCGAACGCCCGGCATCGCAAGCGCCGCCGTGGCGTCGATCGAACGCACCCGGCCATGCGCCACGGCGCTGCGGACGAATGCCGCGCAGACCTGATCGTCACGCTTGATGTCATCGATATATTGGCCGCGTCCGCGCAGGAAGCGCAGGTCTTCGACACGCTCGATCGGCTGGCCGACATAGGTGTTGGGGGACATCGGCGATGGCGCTTTCATCGCCGCCCATCCTCGCGTTTGCCCTGGTACGCGATGCGCGCCTCGAGCGCCGCCTCGATGATCGGAATATAGCCGGTGCAACGACAGATATTGCCGGACAACACGTCGCGGATGCGGTCCGCATCGGCGAACGGTTCATCGGTCAACAACGCGTGCAAGGTCGTGATCATGCCGGGCGTACAGAAGCCGCATTGCAAGGCATGATGCTTGCGGAACGCGGCCTGGAGCGGTGTCAGGCTGTCGTCACCCGAAAGGCCTTCGACCGTCACCACGCGGGTGCCTTCGGCCTGGACCGCCAGCATCAGGCAGGAGCGCACCGCCGCATCGTCGACGATCACGGTGCAGGCGCCGCAGATGCCGTGCTCGCAGCCGAGATGCGTGCCGGTCAGGCCAAGAGTGTGACGCAGGCAATCCGCCAGCGTGGTGCGCGCCTGCACCTCGACGACGACCGGCGCCCCGTTCACATCGAAGGACAGCTGCATGATCGCGGTCATGCCGAGGCGCGGGCAAGCGCCCGCTCGGTCAAGGTTCCGACCAGCGCCCGGCGATAGGCCGCGCTGGCATGGATATCATCCTGCGGCTCGACCATCGCGCAGGCCGCGCGTGCCGCCGCAGCAATCGTCGCATCATCGATCGGCGATCCGTTCAGCGCCTGTTCCGCCGCGGTCAGCCGGATTGGATACTCCGATACGCCGATCGCGCCGATATGCGCATCGACGACGCGGCCGGCATCGTCGAGGTCGTAATAGGCCGCGACCCCGACAATCGCGAAGTCGCCGCGCCGCAGCGCGAATTCCTCGAATGCCCAGCGGCGTCCGTCGCGCCACGGCGGCAGCCGCATTCCGACGATCAAATCGCCGGCCGCAAGCGAGGTGCTCAAGGCGCCGACAAAAAGCGCGCTTGCCGGAATCTCGCGCGGGCCATCGCGGCCAACGATCTCGATCGTCGCGTCGCAGGTGACGGCCAGCCCCGGCAGCTCGGCCGCCGGGTCCGCATGCGCGAGACTTCCGCCGACCGTGCCGCGGTTGCGGATCTGATAATGCGCGATGTGCGAAATCACCGCGGGCAGCAACGGCCACGCGGCGGCAAGCCGCTTCTCGTCCTCAATATCGCGCCAGCGCACCATGGCGCCGAGACGCACCCCGCCTGGACCGATCGCGATGCCGTCGAGGCCGGGCACGCCGCGCAGGTCGACCAGCATGGTGGGAGCGGCCAGCCGAAATGCCAGGATCGGGATCAGGCTTTGCCCGCCCGCAAGCGGCAGCGCCGCGCCGTCATGCGCAGCGAGGATCGCGATCGCCTCTTGCAGCGAAGCCGGGCGCTTATAGTCGAGCGGGGCAAGCTTCATCGCGTGGAACGACCGGAGTTGAGCGCGCTCAGTCGGAGACCAGAATGAACGGCGGCACCAGGATGGCTACAGGCGTTTTCTGCCCTTCCATCGTGCGGATGATCTGCTTGATCACGTGCGGGATTTCTTCGGGATCGCGCAACACATGATACGGAATCCGCAGCGCGTCGAGGACCGGCTGGGTCACGGCGCGCGTTGCCGCGTGATAGCCGAATTTCTCGCCGAGCACGCTGCTGTGGCTGGCAATGATCAGCGTTGGCGAGCGCTGGATGACGGCGCGGGCCAGGATCAGCCCGGACATTCCGATCGCCGATCCTTCCATGCTGATTGCGGAGCGGCGGCCACCCCAGCCAGCGCCCACCGCAATGGCAATGCCTTCGTCCTCGCGCGAACACACAACCGTCTGGACGTCCGCGTCGGCCAGCAGCAATTCGTTGATCGGGTGCAGCACCGAATCCGGCAGCAGCACCGAATAGGTCACGCCATTGGTCTTCAGGCTGTCGACGAAGCTGCCTGCAACGTCGTAGCGGAAATGCGAGGCCCGCTTGGTCGCCGGCCGCGATTGGGTCGGCGAATCGGTCTTGGCGTTCGCGCTCATTGGCCGTTGCTCCGGCGCAGCATGCGGGAAAAGTCGAGCGACTGTTCGGTCACGTCGGGGGAATTGCGCACAAAGCGCGGATCCGGCTCGCTTTGTGAATCCACCTTGGCGACGATCACCCAGGGGCCGGGCTCTTTCAACGCCGGTCCCATGACCTGCTCGGCCTGATCCAGCGTGGTGACTGTGACCACCTTCTCGATGCCGCAACCGCGCGCGACCGCGGCGAGATCGACGCCTGTCGCGGTCGCCGACACCATGTCGGCGCCGAAGGTCGAATAGGATTCGTTGTCGAGCACGATCAGGGTCAGGTTCTCGGGATGATAGCGCGCGATGGTGGTCAACACGCCGAGCGCCATGATCAACGATCCATCGCCCTCCAGCGCGACGATCCGCTGCTGCGGCCGCGCCATCGCGAGGCCCATGCACATCGGCGTCGCATAGGGCATTTCCATATTATAGAGGACGGTGTCGCCGTCGCCGGTCACGGCAAACAGCTCGCGGGTCATCAGGCCCGGCCCGGTGATAGTCGGGATGTCACCGCGGTGACGTGCGAAAAGCTCGATGAAATCCGGCCGTTTCATGCTTTGCTATCAGCCGCAAAGCTCCGCGTGCCGCCTGTTGGCGTCGACGCGTCAGCCAATGCGGGCGTCCCTCAATAAGTGTTGCTGGCGATCTTATCGACGATCGTCTTATCGATACAGTCGTTGGTGAAATAGTCGGTCGGCTTGGTGCCCGCTGGAACCACCTGGGCCTCTTCCATCGCCTGGATCGTCGTCTTCCAATCGACTTCGCTCTGAATCCCGATCGGCGACGACTTCGTCGCCTCGGTATAGAAGAACGGTTTGAACAGACGAATCTGCTCCGCCATCATCTCGGCGGTAAACGCTCCGCCCGGCTTCTTGGCAAACACCGCCGCCCCGCCTTCCTGATCGCGTCCATCGAGCACATAAGTCCATGCGCCGCACACGACGCTGACCAGACGCCGGATCGCGTCCTTCTTCTTTTCCAGCGTGTCACTGCGCGCGCTCATTCCAAGACCGGGCAGATTCAGCCCGAAATCGGCCAGCAGGATCGTCGAGGATGGGCGGCGCACCGCGGCGATCGGCATCACGCCCGGAACAGTCGTCAGCAACGAGTCCGCCTGTTTGGTGAAATAGACCGGGTAGCGCGCCGCGCCGTCGACGTTGATCAGTTCAACCTGATTTTCCGCCACGCCATTCTTCTGGAGGAAGTAACGAACGAAGGGGCCCTCCTGCGAGGTAACGCTATAGACGATCTTCTTGCCGATCAGGTCCTTCGGTGTCTTCCAGCCGCTCTCCTGGGGCACGAAGAATCCGAGCTCGCCCTTGCGCACGAAACCGGCAACCGAGACGACCGGGATCCCCTTGCCGCGGGCGACGCCGAGCGGGCCCAATGAATGCAGACCGACGTCGAACGACCCAGCGGCGATCAATTGGACCGTCGCATTGGAGCCGTTGCCGTCCTCCATATACAGATCGATGCCGGCTTTCTCGAACCAGCCTTTCTGCATCGCGACGTAGAACGGCGCGTGCAGACCCGATGCGGTGAAGTCGAGACGCAGCGTCAGCTTGTCAGCAGCGTGGGCCTTGGTCACCCACGGCATCGACAACGTGGTCGCGGCAGTGCCCGCAAGCACGGCGCGACGGCTGATCGTGACGCGTGACGTCGACGGCTGACGTGTCGCGCCGAAATCCTTGCCAGAGCTCATCATGCTTCTCCTCGATCGATTGCCGCAGCGTCAGACAGCAACAGCCGCATAAGACCTACGATGCGACAGGCCGAAATCATCGAAGCCCCGTTGGAGGCAAATTGATTGCTCGAATGATATCGGCCGTGCGGGGATTGTCACCCCATTTTTGGCACAAGGTTGCAAAAAATATCATCATTACTGATTTTATTACGCACGCCTGCGGCAGTTTGACATGGGCCTTCGCAAACGAGCCCGGATGTGGTCAGTGCGATACGGCGCGCTGCGAGACGTGCCACGGGATGACGCGCCGCTCGATGAATTCGAGCGATTTGAACAGCAGCGTGCCCAGCACCGACAGCAGCAGGATCGCGACGAACACACGCGGCGTATCGAACGCGCCCTGCGCCGCCATGATGACGTAGCCGAGACCATGCTGCGCCGAGACAAACTCGCCGACCAGGACGCCGACCAGCGACAATCCGATGGCGACCTTCATGCCGGCAAACAGGCTCGGCAATGCGTTCGGCAACCGTATCTTCCAGAGCAGCTTCAGCGGCGATCCACGCATCGAGCGGCCCAGATCGACGATTTCAGTATCGAGCGTGCGAAGCCCGAGCACCGCATCGATCACGATCGCGAAGATCGCGATCAGAAACGCCATCGCGATCTTCGACGTGTTGCCGGTGCCCATCCAAACCACGAAGAGCGGCGCCAGCGCCACCTTCGGCATGCTGTTGATGGCCACCAGCGTCGTGTAAACGGTCGATTCGAGAAACCGCGAATACACAATGCCCAGCGCGAGGCCGAACCCGATGATCACCGACAGGCCGAAGCCGATCAGCGTGTTCGCCGTCGTGTAATAGGCATTGACGAGATACATGGTCGGATTGGCGATTAGCGCGCGTCCGACCGATATCGGATCCGGCAGAAGGAACGGGGCCGGCTTGAAGACCCACGTCGCCACCTGCCACAGGACCAGCAGGCTTGTCAGCACGAGCCACGACGGTGGCTCCCGCAGCCAGCTTGGCACATCAAGCTTTCTCATGCTGGAACACTCCGTTGCTCTCGAAGATCTGCCGCACGCGACGGGTGTAGTCCGCGAATTCCGGCGTCTCACGTACCGCCAGCGTGCGCGGCCGCGGGAAATCGATCTTGATGATTTCAATGAAACGGCCCGGACGTGCCGCCATGACGCAGATGCGATCCGACAGCATGATCGCTTCTGAAATAGAGTGGGTGACGAAGATGATGGTCTTTCCCGAACGCATCCAGATGTCCTGGAGTTCGAGATTGAGTTCGTCGCGGGTCAGCGCATCGAGCGCGCCGAACGGCTCGTCCATCAGCAGCAGGCTCGGATCGGTGACCAGCGCGCGGCAGATCGCAACGCGCTGGCGCATGCCGCCTGACAATTCCCACGGATGCTTGTCGAGGAAGTCGCCGAGCCCAAATAGTTTCAGCAGCGTCGTCGCGCGATCGAGATGCTCGGCATGGTCCAGGTTCTGCAACTCGACCGGGAGCATCACGTTCTGCAGAACGGTGCGCCAATCGAGCAGCACGTCTTTTTGGAACACCATGCCCAGGCCCACCGGCGGGCCGTCGATCGGCGCGCCCGCCAGCGAGATGGCGCCGGTGGTCACGCTATCGAGACCTCCGACCATCTTGAGCAGCGTGCTTTTGCCGCAGCCACTGGGTCCCAGCAGGCTGACGAATTCGCCCTTCTGGATGTCCAGTGTCGCGTCGGTCAGCGCAAGGACATCGCCGCGCGGCGATGCGTAGATCTTCGACACGCCTTGAATGCGGATGTGCGGATTCTCGCCGCTCACAACCTCATTCCGATCCATGGTCATCGTCAAAACATCCCCCTCACGCACAAAAACGCAGCGCTACAGATTCACGTCGGCGCGCGCGCGCGAACAGGTATCGATCGCGGCGTAGATGATCTTCTTGCAGGCGATCGCCAGGTCAGGAACGTAAGCAACCCCCATGCCACCCAGCCCGCCGGTGAGATCGGGCGGAACATTCTTCGGCGTCGACGGCCAGCCGAGCCGCGCGGTCGGGATGCCCAGATTGCGGATCAGCGAGATATCGGTCTGTCCGCTATTCGGCGGCATCGTGTAGGTATTGCCTTCCACGGCTTCCCAGCCGCGGATCGCGGACTTGATGATCCAGTTGTCTTCCGCCGTCGCCGATCCTGGATAGGCCGCGCACATATCCCAATCGAACTTGATATCGGGGTTGCGCGCGCGGATCGCGTCCATCGCCTCGGCGAATTGCGCCTTCACCTCGGCCGGCGGGGTGTGCGGCGCGCAGCGGATGTCGAGATAGATCTCGGTGGTCGCGGGCGTGAAAGCCAGGCGGTCGACCGAGCCCGCGCGCAAGGCGGTGATGGCGCCGCGCGGCACCACCTGCCCGCGGGTGTTGCGCGTCGTATAGGTCGGCAGCCATTCCTCGAGCTCGAGGATCAATTTCGCGGCCGGCGGAATGGAGTTCGGCATGATGCCGCGCGGGATGCCGGCATAACCGAACACGCCACGCACCGAGACCCGGAACCAGCATAAGCCCGGCTCCTCGTGATAGACGCCGGAGCCCGGCTTCATCACGATGGCGAAGTCGGCGCATACGCCGCGCGTCAGCATATGATAGACGCCGTCGCTCAGCCCGCGATTGTCGCGCTGGCTGGCATTGATCGGCATGCCGCCGCCCGCGAAGGCGACGATGATGTCGCCACGCAATGTCACGTCCGCAGCACGCAGCGCGAGCGCCGCTTCCAGCACCGTGGCGGCCATGCCCTTGGGATTGGATGCGCCGAGGCCGACGACGAAGCCATCGCGCTCGTGTCCGACCGGCAGCATGTCCGGCCGGAATTTCGCTCCGACCGCCGGGATGTCCTGCGCGGGATCGCCTTCGAGATGCGTGTCGATCGGGGCGTAGAGGAGCAGGCTCGGTCCGCCGCCGGAGCCGGGCAAGCGCGCATAGACATTCGCCGATGTGGCGCTGAGATGCTGGTAAATCGGCGTGATGCCAGCGGCTTCGAAATAGTCGCCGATCACTTTGGCGGCCGGCAATTCGGCGCCGGTCGGGCTATGCGCCGACGCGAGATCAAGGCAGATGCGCCGCAGCCGGTCTTCGTCGACCTGAGCGGTGGCGCTAGCAAAGTTCTGATCGATCGTGTTCGCGACATTCATTTCAACACCCATATCTGGCTCAAATTTCCTGGCTCAAAGCCGGCAGGCATCATTGACGATGTGAATTCATGACGCCGCGCTGCTGGACGGCGCGAAGCGTTCGTAATGTACCGCCTCGCGCGGCACACCGGCCGCAACCAGGCGATCAAGAGCGGCCTCGACCATCGGCGGCGGGCCGCAGACATAGGCGACGTGTTTGTCGGAGCCGTCGCCGTCTTTCAGCAGATCGGTGACCATTCCGACCGGACCATCCCAGCGCTCATCCGCGATGGCAACACCGATCCGAACCTCGAGCTGCGGCATCAGGTGGCGGCGCAACTCCAATTCATCGAGATAGAACAGGTCGTCGTAGCGGGTGACGCCGAAGCACAGCAGGATCCGGTTGCGATTGCGCCGCTTCTCGCGGATCGAATCCAGGATCGACAGGATCGGCGCGAGACCGGTGCCGCCCGCGACCATGATCAGCGCCGCATCGGTATCACGCAGGAAAAACTCGCCGAACGGCCCTTCAATCTCGATGCTGTCGCCGGGCGCGCACGCGGTGGACACGAATTCGGTCATCACGCCGTCCGGCACATGGCGCACCAGGAAGGTCATCGCCGGCAGCTCGGTCGGGCCGGTCGCGGCGGAGTAAGCGCGCCAGTGATCAGTACCGGGCACGCGCAGCAGAAAATACATGCCGGAGACGAAGGTCGGCTCATCTTCGCCGGGATCGACCTCGATCTGCAGCGACGTCACGGTGTCGCAGGTACGGACCACGTCGAGCACCGTGGTGGTGTATTTCCGGGCGCGTTCGCGATCGAGCCATTTGCTCTCATAGGCAAAGTCGAGCACGCCGTCGGACTTGGCATGCGTCAGGCAGGTGAGCAATTTGCCCTCCCTGATTTCCGAGGGCATCAGCGCGATGCTGGTCGTGGACTCCATCTCGAACTCGCCGTCGACGCGCTGGGAGATGCAGGTGCTGCAGCTTCCCGCCCTGCATTGATGCAGGAGATTGATGCCCGCTTCGAGCGCGGCGGTCAGCACCGGCTGCCCATCGCGCACCGCGATGTCGAGCGCCACCCCGTCACTGAATCGCGCGGTGACCTGACGGACGTCGTTCATGACGTGCCCTTACCGCGCCCGCCGGTTCGGCTCTAACGCCGCGATTTCCCCAACTCCTTGGGAGGGGTCTGAATGCCGCGCGCGTGGGTCGAGAGGAATTTGCGCCAGGCGACGATGACGGCGTCCATGGTGCCGAGCCGCTCCTCATCGAAGCCGACGCCATTCTGGTAGAACGGCTGCATCGCGTCGCGCGCCCACACGTCGTCGTCGTTGAAGCCGTGAAACACCGCCTGCTTCAGGTAATTGTCGTAACGGTCGATGACGTTGATGCGCTGCTCTTCGTCATTCACCGTGAACGTCATCATTTCCCAGTAATCGTATTTGTCTTCCGTGGTCGGCACGTACCATTCGTAAAGGCTGATGCCAGGCGCGGGAAAATTCTCGACCCGCAGCACGCCGGGCAGCCACATCGAGGTCCGCACGAAAGTCGGGCCGGAATTGCCCTTGGCCTTGATGCCCAATTCCTTGTTCTCGAAGATCGGCTGGTAATGCGAGATGCCGTCCTCGTCGGGGACGGTCATGTTCATGACGCCCTTCGGCTCGCCTTCCTGATCGAAGAAACGGATCGCCTTGTCCGACAGCGGCTTCGCACCGAGCGGGACCGAACGGTTCGACGCGTAGATCAGCGGCGACTTCCAGTGGATCAGCGTATGGCCGGGATCGAAACCGTTCTCGACCGCGAGCCGCCAATTCGCATTGCCGGAGCGGCGGATGCCGAGATTGATGACGTTGTCGTCGGTCAGGTTCGGCGAGAAATACTTGTAGTCGCGCTCCAGCGGCTTCGGCAGATCGGATTCGAGCGGCGGGACCGGCGCGTAATCGGCGTCGCCGACAAACAGGAAGATGATGCCGTATTTTTCCTGCACCGGATAAGTCTTGAGCCGCAGCGTCCCGATCAGCGGATCTTCCGGGGCGGCGAGGATGGTGGTGAGCAGGCCGTCTTCCAGATTATAGGTGAAACCGTGATACCAGCAGGTCACTGTTCCTTTTTTGAAACAGTGCGGCTTGATCGAGATTTTGACGCCACGATGCGCGCACCGATCCTCGATCGCATGGACGGCAGCGCCCTCGCGCCGCAGCAGAATCGGCTCGCCGCAAATCGTCGTGCTGCCGAATGAACCATCGGCCAGTTCGTGGCTGTAGAGCGCCGGAAACCAGTGGTTCTTCAGCCCCCATTTCGCGTCGATATAAGGCTGATACAGCTTCTTTCCGAACTTCGCGCTGGTCACGCTGGCGGCGGATTTGTCGGCGGAAGACTGATGAGTCATGGAGAGCAAAATCCTTACAACGCGGTGACGACCACCGCGGCATCGACACGGGCGTGCTCGAACCAACGCGCGCGTTCACACGGCGCCTGCGCATGGATAAATATCCCTGCCCGTGATCCAAAAGTCAATAATATTCCAATTTTTGAACACTTGACCGCAGGCTGGACCGACGCGCCGCGTCACCGCTGCGCGGCGGTCAGGTCCGCCACGCGTGCGATGCCACGCTGGTCCATCAGCGCCAGCATTTCCGCCTTGATCTTCGCGGCCACATTCCAGCCGCGGAAAATGAACGCGGTGAAGATGTCGATCATGGTAGCGCCGGCTTCAAGCAGTTGCAGCGCCTCAGCCCCGGTATGCACGCCGCCGCTGGCCTTGATCGCAATGCGGCCCCGGGACACGGCGGAGATCGCCTGCACCGTCGCCAGATTATTCGCGAAGGTCAGCCGGCCGCTGAGCGAACCCTGGCCGCGCGACAGGCGCGCTTCCGGGATGGTCCAGTTTCCCGGAATCGTGACACCGGTCAGGCCGAGCGAGATCGCGTGCTCGACCAGTTGCAGCCGGTTCTCTTTCTCCTGGTCATTCGCGAAGGGCGGCAATTTCACGAACAGGGCCTTGTCGGGCCACCTTTTGCGCAAGGTACTCAGCAATTCGTCGAGATCGTCGATCGGATAGACGCTCAGGTGATCCGATCGATTGGGGCAGCGTAACGCGAGTTCGACGCCGTCGGCATAAGGCTCGAGCGCGGCGAAACAACGGCTGTAATCCTCGGTCGTTTCCGCATGGACATTGGCGATCAGCCGCGCCCGCAGCGGCCGCGCCGCCAGCCGCTTGAACTTGGCAACGCAGGCATCGAGACCGTCGGTCGGCAGGCCGTAGCAATTGATCAGCGACTCGGTCTCGGGATAACGCAGCATGCGCGGCCTCGGATTGCCGGAGCCGGGTTGGACCAGGATCGAGCCAACGCAGATGTAGTCGAAGCCGAGATGCTGCAATCCGGGGACAGCATCGCCATTCTTGTCGAAGCCGGCGGCAAGGCCGATCGGCGACGGAAGATCCCAGGCGCCGACTTTGACCGCGAGCCGGTCGCCGTCATTGCGCGACGGCATCAGCGACCACGGCAATTCATGTCGCAAGGCGAATTGCCCCAGCTGATGCGCGGTCTCCGGCTCGAGCTGGAACAGCAGCGGCCGCAGCACCCGTTCATAGATCGGAGCAGCGGCCAACGCGGTCATCGCGGTGCGCCCGGTGTCGTCACAATGCGCCTCACCATTCCGGCGGCAGCACGCTGCCGAATTTTTCGCGCAGGTGGCGCTCCAGCGGAGGGCTGTTGGTCACCGTCGCCGGCCAGTCGGCCATCCGGTTCCACGGCTTGCAGGCGTCGATCACCATGCGCGAGTTGAGATTGCGCCGGTCCGGCGGATACGCCATCGGATCAAGCGTGGTGCTCCAGCAGCCTTTGAGAATATCGACGTCATCGCGCGGATCGCAGCGGGTGCAGATCGCCCAGACGACCTGATCCATGTCCGCCGGATTGATGTCTTCATCGACCACCACCACGACGCGGTTGGCATAGGCGCCGGCGTGACACTGGCTGGCGATCAGCCCCGCCTGCTTGGAGTGGCCGCCATACATCTGCTTGATCGATACCGTCAGCCACATCCGGCTGCCGCCGGCCTCGTGCGACCACACGCCGCGAATTTCCGGCACGCCGGCCGCTTCAAGCTCGTGCCACACCACGCCGGCACGCGCGGTGCCGCGATAGAAGGTGTCGTCATTTGGCGGAATGCCGGGCAGCGCGCCGGTGAGGATCGGATCATTGCGGTGCCAGAAATTGACGACGCGGATCGCGGGTTCAAGCTTCTGGCCGCCGGCATAATAGCCGGTCCATTCGCCGAGCGGCCCTTCCATGATCAGGTCGTCCTTGTGGACGAAGCCCTCGAACGCGATCTCCGCCTCCGCCGGAATCGGCAGACCAGTCTGCGGACCGTTGATGACGCGGATCGACTCGCCGAGCAAACCGCCGGCAGCGTCATATTCATTCTTGCCGTAGGGGATTTCGAGCCCGGCAATCGCGAACAATGCCGGATGCACGCCGACCACCACCGCGATCGGACAGGGCAGGCCGCGATCGTGATACTTGCGCATCAGGATATCGCCGTGCTTGCCCTTCGAGATCATCACCGACGCGGTGTTGCGGTCATGCACCTGAACGCGATAGGCCCCGTAATTGACCCAGTTGGAATCCGGGTCCTTCATGATCACCATGCCGCCGGTGCCGATGTAATAGCCGCCATCGCCTTCATGCCAGCGCGGCGTCGGAATGCTCAGCAGGTTGATATCGTCGCCGGTAAAGGAATTCTCGAGCAGCGCGCCGCCATTGACCAAGGTCGGGGCGATGGTCGGCGTATGACGCATGTAGTCGCGCCAGAAGCGGACCAGCTCGACCTCGGTGGTGTTGGCGGGAAGCCCGGCGGTATCGGCAATCCGCTTGACCGAGGTGAACAGGTTGGCGAGCACGCGGAAGCCGGGCTGATAATCCGGAATGTCTTCAAACAGGACCGCCGGCCGCCCCATCTTGCGCATCGAAATGTCGACGATGCCGCCGATCTCCTTTTCGCGCTCGGCGCCTTTGACGACCAGCAATTCACCGATATCCGCCATCCGCTTGATCCAGCCGCGGAGATCCTGCCCGGTGCTCGGACGGCGATCGTCGATTGACGACCTTACCCGGGCGGGCGTCAGCGGAAGATCCTGGCCGATATTCGCAACCCTGCCGTCCATTTCTTAAGTCCTGTCTTGCTGACGACCGCGGGAAACCGGCCGCACGTACCAAATATTGAACATAGCCGGGAAAGCCCGGACGAGGCCTGGATTACGTTGATTTTGGAGTGCACCGCGCCGCGCTGTCAACACGAAGCGCGGCTTTCAGGCGGCTCAAATTCCTTTTTGGACAATAATACGATTTTTGATACCGCGCCACCAAGCCCTGCGATTCTTGACCGATCCCGCGACAACACCGAGACCTCGACGGCTTAGCGCGCGGGGTTGAGCGCTTTTGCAACGATGCTCCGCATCGACAGGAGAGGTGATATCACCGTCTCGATGATCGACTGCGCAAGCGAAGGGCGCTGCGCTTTCTATTGCCATGTCGTTTCATTTTTGAAACAATATCTGAAATTGGGCAATCCCAACGAATGGAAACCGCGTCATGCCCGTCGTTCTCGGCCTCGCATCCTCTCACGCGCCTTCGATGTTCTCCCCGGCCGAAGCCTGGCCTGACATCCACCGCGGTCTGACCAAGGGACTGCCCCAGCCGCCGGATTTCGCGCTCGAGACACCCGAGGTGGTCCGCGACTACCGCAACCGGGTCGAGAAGGCGTTCGACGTGCTGCGCGACAAGATCACCGAGGCCAAGCTCGACGTGCTGGTGATCATCGGCGATGACCAGACCGAAGTGTTCACCAAGGCGCTCAACCCATCCTTCGCGATCTTCACCGGCGCGGAAGCGGCCGGCTCCGCCAGCATCACGTGGATCGGGCAGAAGCTCGAAGACAATCACGTCACGCTGAAATCCAATCCGGAATTGGGCAAGGCGATCCTGACCGGACTGATGAAGCGCGGCTTCGATCCCGCTTCGGTCGAGGAACTGCGCGCTCTCGGCAAGCCCGCGGGCGGGCTGGGACACGCGTTTTCGCGCATCGCCAAGGTGATGCGCACCGACCAGTCCGGAATTCTGGCGCTGCCGATCTTCGTCAATGGCTATCACGCGCCGCAGCCGAGCGGCGAGCGCTGCTACGACTTCGGCCTCGCGCTGAAAGAGATCCTCGACGCGCGTCCCGAGCGGATTGGCCTCTATGCGTCCGGCGGACTTTCGCATTGTCCGCTCGGACCGCGCGCCGGCTGGGTCGACGTGCCGCTCGATACCTGGGTGCTCGAACGGATCCAGCGCGGCGAGACCGAGCAGCTCAAATCGCTTTTCACCTTCGACTCGGACACGATGCGCAGCGGCACCGGCGAGATCCGCGCCTGGATTTCCGTCGCCGCGGCCTTCCACCGGCAGAAGGGGACGGTCGTCGACTACATCCCGGCGCGCCATGCGGTGACGGGCCTGGGCTTCGCCTGCTGGGAAAATCAAAAAAGCTAATTCCGGCAAACGGCACACGACGTCGCCGAAATTTGCGCGGCGCGACCAGCGAGACATGTCATGAAGTATTTCGAGCGCAGCCCGTTCATTCCGATCACGGAGCGGCCCAAGCTGACGTGGCCGAACAACGCGCGGCTGGCGGTCTGGATCACCAACAATGTCGAATATTATCGCGACGACACCACCTCGGGCGTCGGCCTGACCACCGCGCGCCCGGCGAATCCACCCGATGTCGGCAACCACACCTGGCGCGATTACGGCCCGCGCGTCGGCTTCTGGCGCCTCGCCAAGATCCTGAAGGATCTCGATCTGCCAGTATCGGTCGCGTTGAATTCCCAGGCCTGCGAGCATTATCCGCAAGTGGTCAAAGCCTGCATCGATCTCGGCTGGGAATTGATGGCGCATGGGCGCAACAATAACGAGCATCTCAACGGCAAGTCCCCTGCCGAGGAGCGGGAGATCATTTCTGGCGCCTTGTCGGCGATCGAGAAATTCTCCGGCAGGAAGCCGATCGGCTGGCTCGGGCCGGCGGTGTCGGAAACCACCGAGACGCTTGATATCCTGGCCGAGCATGGCGTGCGTTACGTCGCCGACTGGGTGAATGACGAACAGCCGTATCGGCTGAACACAATTCACGGGCCGATCGGCTCGGTGCCGACCTCACTTGAGGTCAACGACCTGATCGGCATCATCGCGCGCCACTACACCGCGCCCGAGCTGGCGCAGGTCATGGTCGATCAGTTCGACGAGATGTATGAGGCCGCGGACGAAGGCGGCCGCATGATGTGCGTGGTGCTGCATGCGCCGTTCTCCGGCGCGCCGTTCCGCGCGCGGCACATCAAGAAGGCGCTGGCGCATATGCGCAGCAAGAAGGATGTCTGGTTCGCGACCGCGGGCGACATCTGGGCGCATTACGAGAAGTCTTTCCCCGCCAAGTGATTGTCGGTAAAGCCGCGACGACAGCCGTGCTTTGCCGCCTGGACGGCACCACCTGAGGACGAGTCATGGGATCAGAGACGTTGCGCTCGCGCTATGTAATGGCCGGCGGAGTGAAGACACATTACGCCGAAGTCGGCGAGAACGGCCCAGTGGTGATCGCATTGCATGGCGGCGGCGCGGGCTCATCGGGCGCGGCGGGCGCCGGACCGCTGATGCAGGCCTTTCCGAGCGATTATCGCGTGCTTGCGCCGGACGCGGTCGGCGGCTTCGGACTGACCGATCCGTCGGCGCCCTCGCCTTACGGGCTGCAAAGCCGCGTCGACCACCTCGAAGACTTCGTCGATGCCCTGTGCCTGGATCGCTTCGCGCTGCTCGGCAATTCGCAGGGCGCCTGGGTGGCGGCGCGTTATGCGATGCTGCATCCCGAGAAGGTCGAGAAGCTGGTGCTGATCGGCACCGCCACGATCAGCAGCGCGATGGGCATTCCCGAACTGCATTCGCCCGGCATGGCGGCGTTGCGCGGATATGACGGAACCCGCGAGGGAATGCGCAAGCTGCTCGACTCGCTGATCGTCGCCAAGCACAAGATCACCGACGAATTGATCGACCTGCGCTACGACACCGCATGCCGCCCGGGCGTGATGGACGCGTTCCGCGCCGGCACCAAGGCCAACCGGCTGTTGCAGACCGATCCGATCCTGCGGCTGCAATTCGACATGACGACCGCGCTCCCGGCGCTCGCCAAGGTCATTCCGACCATCCTGATGTGGGGCGAGAATGATGAATTCGCGCTGCCGGAGGTCGGCCGCAAGCTCGAAAAGCTGCTGCCGGAGGTGCCGTTCCATTGGATCGCCAAGGCCGGCCATCAGGTGCAGACCGATCAACCGCAGCAGACCGCAGACGTGATCGTGAAATTCCTTCGGAGCTGAGCTTACCGGCTTCAAACGGACGCCACCGCAGCGGGCGGCGACGAGCACATCCGTCATGGCAGATTCAACTTTCGGACGGCGCCTTGCGTACGTCGGCAATCGCCTTCAGCACGTCCATCGGCGAGATCGGACAATGGGCCAGCCGCACGTTCAGGCCTTCGAGCGCATTCTCGACCGCCGAGACGATCACCGCCGCGATCGGAATGACGCCGGATTCGCCGACGCCTTTGACGCCCAGCGCATTCAACGGCGACGGCGATTCCGAATGCAAGATTTTGATCGCCGGCATCTCGGTCGCGGTGATCAGGAGATACTCGCCGAAATTGGTGGTGATCGGCTGGGCGTTGGAATCGTAGCCCATCCATTCGAACAGCGCGTTGCCGAGGCCATGCGCGACGCCGCCGATCACCTGGCCGTCGACCAGGGTCGGATTGATCATGCGGCCGCAGTCATGACTGAGCACCAGATTCTTCACGCGCACTTCGCCGGTCTCGACATCGACCTCGACCTCAGCGACCGCGCTGCCGCTCGAAAACGCCATGTCATGCACGATCACCTGTGCGGTCGCCTCCAGCCCCGGCTCCATGTCGCCAGGCAGGCGATAGCCGGCGATGCCCGCCAGCGCGCGCGACACGTCGCCGAGCGAGATGAACCGGTCCGACCCAACAACCTGAATCCGCGATCCGACGATCTCGAGATCCTCGGGCGCTGCCTCAAGCAGATGACTTGCCGCCTGGATCGCCTTGGCGCGCACTGTCATCGCGGCCGAATGCGCGGATGATCCGGCCATCACCGCTTGCCGGCTGTTGAAGCCGCCGAAGCCGGATGACATCGCCGACGTGTCGCCGGTGGTCACGACGACATTGTCGATCTCGCCGCCAAATTGCTCGGCAACGACCTGGGCCAGCATGGTCTTGGTGCCCTGGCCCATCGCGGTCGCGCTCGACGCGACCAGGATCTTTCCCGACGCGGATACCCGCACTCGCACCGGCTCGAATGGACCACGACCGGTCCCCTCGACATAATTCGCGACACCGATTCCGATATGCCTGCCCTGCGCGCGCGCCGCCTTTTGACGCTCGGCGAAGCCCGACCATCCGCCGGCATCCAGCGCCGCCTGCTGCGACGCCGGATAATCGCCGCTGTCCAGCACCACGAAGGTGCCGCCGCGCAGCTTGATTTCCTTGGTGCACGGCATCTGGTCGGCGCGCACAAGATTACGCCGGCGCACTTCTGCCCGATCGAGGTTCAATTTTTGCGCCACGCGATCGAGCAGCCGCTCCATCACGAAACAGCCCTGCGGCTGTCCGGCACCGCGGATTGGCGTGACCGGCACCTTGTTGGTGAGCGCCAGCTTGACGTCCATGCGATAGTTCGGAACGTTGTAAGCCAGCGGCACGGTCAACGCCGAGTTATAGGGAATGTTGACCCCGCGCGCGGTGTAGGCCCCGTGGTCGTGCAGCAGCGAGCCGCGAATGCCGAGAACCCGCGCGTCGTCATCAACCGCGATCTCGACATCCCAGTATTGATCGCGCTCCTGGGTCGTCGACATGAAGTGCTCGCGACGATCCTCGATCCACTTCACCGGCGCCTTGACGATCATCGCCGCGGCCGCGATCACGACCTCTTCGCAATAGAATACCAGCTTGGGTCCGAAGCCGCCGCCGATGTCGGGTGCGATCACCCGGACTTCGGTTTCCTCAAGCCCCAGCAGATCCGCCAGCAGGCGCTGCCCGACATTCGGAGTCTGCGTCGAATTCCACAGCGTCAGCAACCGCTCGGATTCATCGAAGCGTGCGAGGATGCCGCGACCTTCCATCGATTGCCCGGCGCCACGGTGCTGCCAGAATTTCTCGCGCAACACGGTTTTAGCGGCGGCGAAGGCGGCATCGACCTGGCCGTAGGTGATATCGAATTCAGCGACCAGATTATGCGGCAGCGCGCGATGCGCGCGCGGCGCACCCGGCTTGAGCGCCTCGCGGCAATCCGCGACAACCTCGAGCGGGTCCGCGTCGAGCGCGATCAGGTTCAACGCGTCTTCGGCGATGTAACGCGAGGTTGCGATCACCACCGCGATCGGCTCGCCGACATAGGTGACTTCGGTGCTGGCCAGGATTGGACGATCGACTTCGAGCCGGTAGCTGGGGCTCGGCATGCCGACGGCGAGCTTGTCGGTGGTCAGATACGGCCGTAGATCGTCGAGGGTCAGAACCGCGATCACGCCGGGCAAGGCCAAAGCCGCCGTGACATCGATGCGCCGGATCGCGGCATGCGCGTAGGGACTGCGCAGGAACGCCGCCTCCGTCATTCCGGGCAACGCGATATCATCGACAAACCGGCCGCGACCGGTCAGCAGCGCATCATCCTCGATGCGGCTGACCCGTTCACCGAAGGTGTGACGGCTTTTCACAAAAGACTCCGCATCTTGCGCAGCGCGTCCATCGCCGCGTCGACGATCCCCTGGTAGCCGGTGCAGCGGCAGATGTTGCCCGACAACGCAACGCGGATGTCCTGCTCAGTGAGATCGGGCTTATCCGCGAAACACTCCGTCAGGGTCATCAGGATCCCAGGCGTACAGAACCCGCATTGCAGGCCGTGATGATCCTTGAAGGCCTGCTGCAAGATGTTGAGCTTTCCGTCCGCTCCGGCCAATCCTTCCACCGTCGCGACGGCGCGGCCATCAGCTTGCACCGCGAGCATCAGACAGGCGCGCACCGATTGCCCATCCAGCAGCACGGTGCACGCGCCGCAGACGCCGTGCTCGCAACCGAGATGTGTGCCGGTCAGCTTGAATTCCTGGCGCAGGCAATCGGCCAGCGTGAGACGCACATCGACCTCGGCCGCATGAGGCTTGCCGTTGACCTGAAGTTTGATGGCGCGTCGCGAGGCTCCGGTCATCCCGTGTCCGTTCAATGAGGCTGCGTTGCGGCGCCGCCGCCGGATCGCTGCAGCGCAGCCATCAAGGCGCGTCGCGCCATCACCGGCGCGAGTTGCTGCCGATAGCCGGCGGTGACCAGCGCATCATCCATCGCTTCGACCGTTGCGCAGGCCCGGCAATGATCCGCGAACAAGGCTTCCGACGCCACCGCGCCCAGCAGACCTGTTTCCAACTCCGGCATGCGGAGCGGGACGACGCCGATGCCGCCCAAGGCGAGCGCCACTTTGCTGATGCGACCTTGCGCATCGGTCACCAACGTCGCGGCGGCCGAGGCAATCGCGAAGTCGCCATGGCGGCGCGCAAATTCGACAAAGCCCCAGCCATGCGCAGCCGGCAGCGCCGGAAACGTCACGCTGACCAGCATTTCGTCCGGATTGGTGGCGGGCGTCATATAGCCGAGCATGAACTCGGACATCGCAAGCTGCCGCAATCCGGCAGGACCACGCAGCGCGACCACCGCGTCGAGCGCCACCGCGGCCGTGACCAGCTCGGCTGCCGGATCGAGATGCGACAGAGACCCGCCAAGTGTCCCACGATTGCGGGTCTGGCGGTGACCGACATGCAGCACCGCTTCGCGGATCAACGGCGCACGCGCTGCGACATCGGCGGAGAATTCCAGAGTCCGCTGGCGTGTCATCGCGCCGATCCGCAAGCCTCCGCCCGCGTCGGCTTCGACGAAGTCGAGACCGGCGACGCGGTTCAGATCGACGACATGATCGGGAAGCACGAACCTCATGTTGAGCATCGGCAGCAGCGATTGGCCGCCCGCCAGCAGCTTGAGATTTTCAAGCGAGCTCAGCAGGCCGACCACTTCGTTCTGCGCCGTGGGGTCATAATATTTGAAAGGCGGCGGCTTCATGTGGGCCGGCCGAAAGAGCGCCGCAGCGAAGCCCACAACGCGCTAAACACCAGCGAGAGGCCGGAGATCGGTTTTGCTGCTGGGCGCGGCGAAGGTGACGAAGCGTTCAGCACCGCTTCAGTCGGCGCGCCCGCCGGCGGCGGTACGTCGACAACTGCGGGCGTTTCCGACTGCGCGAGTTCGGCGCGCAGATTGGCGCGAAGATTCTTGGCGAATTGATCGATCAATTGCGTCGCCACGCTTTGGATCATGCCGGTGCCGCGGCCATATTGAGCGACCGATCCGGACAGGTTGAGCTGCGTCTGGATCGTAACCAGCGTGCCTTGAGGGCTCGGGACCAGATTGAATGTCGCGGTGGCGTTGGCGCCGCCGCGGCCCTTCTGGTCGGTGCCCTGCGCTTCAATCTTCGCGCGCTTGCCGGCCTCATCGATCTCGACGAATTTTGCGACTCCCACGAAGGCCAGCGCGACCGGGCCGAGTCGCACCGACACCTTGCCCTTATAGGCCTGGGGATCGACGATCTCGATCAACTCCGCGCCTGGCATGCAGGGCGCGATGCGCTGGATGTCCATCAGCACCGCCCATGCCTGCTCGGGCGAGAGCGGGATCTCAAATGCGTTGTTCAGTTCCATAACCGCCTACTGATCCACCATCCGCGTCGCGATGTTACGCCATCACGCTCAAGAACCATCGCCCCGCGTCGAATAATCGCTGTTCCTCGTCCATCGGCGCTACCAGCTGGATACCGACCGGCAAGCCATTCGGCCCGCGATGCGTCGGCAATGTCAGCGCCGGCAGATGCAGCATCGTCCAGATTTCCTGGAAGCGCGGGTCGCCGGCATAATCGAGACCCGCCGGCGCTTCGCCGGCCACACACGGCGTCAGCAGCACATCGACCCGCTCGAACAGCCGCGCGGCGTCGAGGCGGCGGCTTCGCACCAGCCGCTGTGCGGCGATGTAATCCGCGGCGGAGACCTGCAGACCGGCTTCGCACACCTTGCGTGTCTGCGGGGTCATCTGATCACGCGCGAATTGCCATTCATAGGCGAGGCCATGCACGCGCTCGTAGGCGTTGATCGTCGCACGCGCCGACGTCAGGTCTTCAAACGATGCCGGCCATGCAATCTCCTCGATACGCGCGCCGGCCTGCTCGGCACGCCGCGCCGCCGCGTCGACCGCGTCGCGGGTTTCCGGTTGCGCCGTGGACCAGAGATGCGTCCGGCAGAGTCCGACACGCGGCGCGGCTGCCACACGAGCGACCCGCATGTCATCACGGGTGAGGACGGCGGTGGTCAGTTCG
The DNA here is from genome assembly GCA_947481635.1 of Bradyrhizobiaceae bacterium. GTDB lineage: Bacteria > Pseudomonadota > Alphaproteobacteria > Rhizobiales > Xanthobacteraceae > CANKHJ01. The sequence continues at coordinate 9,835 of CANKHJ010000013.1, read as the reverse complement.
ATATCGTCGATCGACCGCGCGATCAGACCGACGGTATCGAAGCTTTCCGCGGCAGGCTTCACGCCGACCGGATTGAATCGTCCGAAGGTCGGCTTGAAGCCGATCACGCCGCAGAACGACGCGGGGCGCAGCACCGATCCACCGGTCTGCGTGCCGAACGCCAGCGGCACCATGAAATCGGCCACCGCCGCGGCGGAACCGCTCGACGATCCGCCCGGCGTATGGCCAAGCGCATGCGGATTGCGTGTCACGGTCGGCGCCGAGCCGGCATATTCCGCGGTCGTTGTCTTTCCCAGGATGATGGCGCCGGCGGATCGCGCCAGCGCGACGCAGGCGGCATCCACCTTCGGCCGATAGCCGGCATAAAAAGCCGAGCCCATCTGGGTCGGGAGGTCCGCGGTGTCGATGACGTCCTTCACGCCAACCGGAACGCCGTGCAGCGGACCGCGCGAAGCTTCCCGGTCGCGGCTGCGCGCCTGTGCGATCGCGAGGTCAGGATCGATCGTGACCCAGGCTTTGACGTCGGGCTCCCGCTCCTCGATGCGGTCGAGACACCCGCGGACCACCTGCTCCGACGTCGTCTCTCCAGCGGCGATCATGCGTGCGATGTGTACCGCCGAAAGGCGGGCCAGCCGGTGAGCATCAGCTTGGCGTGTCATAGGCTGAAATCTCGCACCTCCGTCGCAGCCGTCACGCCAAAACAGGCCGCTTGAGACGGGCAAACTGCACCGGAAAAGCCCTCCGGGACAATTCGGCCAACTGTACCGATTTTAAGAAATAACGCAAATTTCGGAAAAAACCGATTTATCTTGGATTATGATGCTGAATCTCTTATCGAGCTTTGGACCGTATTTTCGCCTCTATCGGACAAAATCAGCAATAACACCCGCGTCCATTTCGGGCCCGTGTCCCCTCGGAGGAAACCTTGACCTTTCGATACGACGAGATCGGCGAACGGCTCAAAGCGTTTCGCCTCGGCTCTCGTCTGAGTGCCGACGAGATCGCGAAGAAGATCAATATTTCGCGGACCGCGCTCTACCGTCTCGAGAAGGGTGAACTGGTCAAGCTCGAAACACTGGAGAAATTGTCCGAACTGCTCGGCGTTTCAATTCCGACTTTGCTCGGCGTCGGCACCGAATATATCGCATCGCCGGTGAGCTATTTCGAGCGGCTGCGCCAGATCGAATCGCGCTCCAACCATATCTTCGTGCTCGCCGGGCCGATCTCGTTCCTGCTGGCGAGCGAGCAATTCCATCACTCGCTCGAACAGGTGCTGCGCGAGAGCATCAGCGAAGACGTACCCGATCGCGAAAGCGCGCTGGCTGACGTGACGCAAATCATGGACATCCTCGATCAGCGCAAGAAGAATTATCTCGAGCGCCGGCCTAACATCGTCAACATGATCTCCGCGCTGGATATCGAGCGCTTCCTCAATAACGGTTTCACCGGCCGTCCCTTCATTCCCGAAGCGGTGCAGAAGAAGCGGCGCCTGATCGCGCAGGCCGAGGTCGAGCATTTCGCCAACGTGATCGAGGAAGAATCCATCGGCGTTCAGATCGGCCTGTTCACGCGCTCACTGCCGCATACCGGCTTCCAGATCTTCCGGCAGCTCGACAAGAAGAGCCTGACGATCAGCCCGTTCCGGCTTGGCGAACAGCCCAATATCCGCGTCGGCGTGGCGATGATCACATCGGCGCCCGAAGCGCTGGTGCTGCATGAGCGCGTCGTCAACGAGATGTGGCGCACGGCGCTGAAAGGCCCGGCGGCCGCGAAATACCTGCGCGAGCTGATCGCGAAAACCGGCGGCGGCAAAAAGGCGCCGCGCGGCGTGAAGGTCAAGGTCTAACGCTGGCCGCTCAGGTTTCATCCTGGGTGAGGATCATCCGGCCCGGCGCCTTGCGATCCCGGATCTGACGCAGTGCTTCCGCGAACCCCGCCAGCGGCAGCGTCGTAGCGGGACTCGGCTTGACCTTGCCCTGCTCATACCAGGCGAAGATTTCCGCGAAGCATTCCGCGACCTGGTCCGGCTTGCGCTTGCGGTAATCGCTGACCTGCAAGCCGCTGACCTCGATATTCTTGAGCAGCAGGTAATTCGCCTTGAGCGAGGGAATGCGGCCCGCGGCAAAACCGATCACGACCAGCCGGCCACACCACGCCACCGCCCGCAATGCGGCATCGAAGAAATCCCCGCCGAGCGGATCGATCACGATGTCAGCGCCGTTGCCGTCGCTCGCGGCAAACACCTGCGTGCGCAGGCTGTCGCGCAGATCGGGAGCGGCAAGATCGATGATCACGTCGGCGCCGGCCGCGCGCACCATGTCGGCCTTCGCTGGCGTCGAGACGCCGGCGAGAACGCGTGCGCCCATCGCCTTCGCCAATTGCACCGCGGCATAACCGACGCCGCCGGACGCACCCATCACAAACACAACATCGCCGGGCTTGATGCGGCCGCGATCACGCAACGCGAACCATGACGTGTCGTAGACCAGCGACATCGCAGCCGCATCGGTAAACGACATCGCGGATGGCAGGCGATAACATTGATGCTCAGGGACGGCGACCAGCGCGCCGTAGCCGCCCTGCTCCGCCATCGCCAACACCCGATCGCCGGCCTTGAGGGTCTTCACCTCGGAGCCGACCGCCGTGACGACGCCGGCGGGGCCCTTGCCGGGAACGAACGGGAGCGGCGGCAGGAATTGGTATTGACCGCCGATCACCAGCAGGTCGACAAAATTGGCCGCGGTGGCACGCACCGACAGCAGCACATCGCCCGGGCCGACCTTGGGCTCCGGCATCTCGCCGATTGCCGCGGCCTCGATCGCTCCGAATTCACGAACCACTACGGCGCGCATGGTGCTGGTCCATCTCTATCGACCGTCACGTCGGGGGTGACGGCGCCTCAATGCTTTGCAAGGTGCTGAAAGTGCCGCGGCCGACCGCGACAAGAACGTCGTCTGCATCACGCACCTGAATATCGGCACGCGCGATCGAGCGGCCGAGCCGCAGCACATGGGCGGCGATCACGAGATCCGACGGTCCGGCCATCTTCAGATAATCGATCCGCAGATCGATCGTCGGCGCGGTCCGCCCGGTCTGCACCGCGACCGCCGCATGGCCGGCCAGATCGATCAGCGCCGCGATAATGCCGCCGTGATACATCGGCTGCGCCGGTGAGCCGGAAAATTCCGGACGATAGGTAACGCGTATCCGGACCTCGCCGGTCTGCGGATTGACCGACTCAGCGACCGGTTTCAGGAACGCATGATAGGGCGGGGAATCCAATTCAGTCTTGAGGCGCGCAAACAACCGCGCCGCGCGCTCGGCATCCGCGTCAGGCGGCGCCATCGACCGGCCTCTGGACCTGATGGCCGTTGGCGCCATGCAGGGCGGCGCTGTCCTGGCGCGTCCAGCGGACCGCCGTCGGGACCAGACTGCCGTCCTGAATCCGATCGACCAACGCGCGCTTCAGGACCTTGCCGCTGGCCGTCACCGGAATGTTGTCGACTTCAACAAAATATTCCGGGAGATCGAACCGCGATAATCCCTCGGCGTCGAGATGCGCGAGCAACTGGTTCGCGGTCACGCTGTGGCCTTTGCGGAACATCACCGCGATACAGACTTTTTCGCCGAGCCGTTCATCCGACACCGGCAATGCCGCGACCAGCTCGATCGCGGCGTGACGCATCGCGAGCGATTCAATCCGCGCCGGATAGATATTGTGACCGCCGCGGATGATCACGTCCTTCTTGCGGCCGGTGATCCGCACATAGCCATTCTCGTCGACCCAGCCGAGATCGCCGGTCATGAACCAGCCGCTCAGGTTGAACGAGTCCTCGGTGGCTTGCTGGTCGTCGAAATAGCCGAGCATCAGGCTGGCGCCGCGCCCGCCGATCTGTCCGATGGTACGCACCGGAACCTCAAGGTTTGGATCCTCGCTCGACCAGATCTTGATCTCATAGCCGGGACAGGCCCGCCCCGAAGAGTCGACGATCAATTCGGGATCGTCGGTCGGAAGCGTGTAGTGATGCGAGCAGGCTTCGGTCATGCCATAGCCGCTTTGCGTCACCACCCCCTGGCTCAGCAATTTCGCCACGACGTGCCGCGGCGCTGGAGCGCCCGAAATCCGAAAACCCTTCAGTGTGCTGATGTCATGCGTGCCGGGACGCTCAAGCTCGCGCAGAATGTCGTTTGCATGCGTCGGCACGCCGACCATGTAGGTCGCGCCGGTCTCGGTGACCCGGTCGACGATCGAGGCCCCACCGGGAAGATCGTGGACCACCAGTTCCGCGCCGATCAGCAGCGAGGTGATCATGGCGCCGAAGCCGAGATTGTGGCTCAGCGGGCTCAGCGAGTAGATCACCGACCTCGCATCGAGGTTCCAGTCGGCCGCGACCGCGCGCGCATTGGCGAGCAGCGTGTTGTCGCTATGCATCACGCCCTTCGGCTGTCCGGTCGTCCCCGAGGTGAAGGCCAGATAGAGGACGGTGTTCGGATCGGCTGAATTCCGATCAAGTCCGTTGACCTGCTGGAGCGCGACGCCATCGATCGCGGCTATCGCACCGTTGCGTTCGCCCAGCGGCGACAGAAATATGGTCAGCCGCAACGCCTTTACCGCAGCCATGCGCTCGGCGACCGGATGATGATCCGCATCGGCGCCGAAGCCGACCTCACCGATCAGCGCGGACGCGCGCATGCGCTCGCATAATTCAATGATTTCGCCGGTGGTGTGGCTGCGATGCAAAGACGGACAGCAGATGTAGCGATTGCGGGAACACGCCACCAGCGCGACCACGGTCTCGAAACGGCTCGGCAGCCAGACCGCGACGCGATCGCCGGCGCGAAGGCCAGCGGCTGCGAGACGATCCGCAAGCCGATCCGCCGCCTCGAGCAGCGCGCGATAGGAATGGCGCTGGATCCGGTCGCGTATAGCGGGCGCCTGCGGGGTCAAATCCGCGTGGCGCCGAACCAGCGCATAGACGGTATCGTCCTGCCAGAAACCGGAGGCATAGTGCTCGCGCAACATCGCGCTGCTCAATGTTGTCAGGATCGCGTTCGTCACTCAGACCTTCCGTCGATGCCCCAGTCGCTCACGGCTGTCGCTGACAACCCGTTTGCGACGGGCTGCGCCGCGCATCGCCCTGCCTCGTCAACCCGATCCGTATCACCCAGCAGCGTACAAAAATCAATACAAATGAGCCATTTTTATCGTTTCTGGTACATTTCGAAAAAAACGGTTCAAAATTGGCGTGGCTGGTTTATGCTGTGGCAGGGCCGTTTCTGACCGGCCCCTGCTAGCATACCGGCTCAACCGCCAAGCAAGAACCCGCCGTGAAGCTCATCCCAAAAAAATACGATGTCCTGGTGATCGGCGGCGGCAATGCCGCGCTGTGCGCCGCAATCAGCGCGGCACAGGAGGGCGCGTCGGTCCTGGTGCTGGAAGCCGCCAGCGCGTTTTTCCGCGGCGGCAATACCCGCCATACCCGCAACCTGCGCTGCGCCCACGACAGCGCGACCGCGACGCTGACCGGCCCCTATCCGGAAGAGGAACTCTGGGAAGACCTGCTGCGCATTACCGGCGGCCAGACCGACGAGCCGCTGGCGAAGCACATGATCCACGAATCCAAGGAGGTTCTGGTCTGGATCGAACAGCAGGGCGTGCGCTTTCAGCCTTCGCTGAGCGGCACGCTGAGCCTTGGGCGCACCAATTCGTTCTTCCTCGGCGGCGGCCGCGCGATGCTGAACGCGCTTTACAAGACCGCGGGCCGGCTCGGCGTCGACGTGATGTATGACGCCGAGGTCGTCGATCTCGATATTCAAGACGGCGCGTTTCAATCCGCGGTGTTCAACCGCAACGGCGAGCAGCATCGGGTCGCGGCGTCGGCCGTGGTCGCCGCCGCCGGAGGTTTCGAATCCAACATCGAATGGATGAAACAATACTGGGGCGAGGCGGCGGAGAATTTCCTGATCCGCGGTACCGCGAATAACCAGGGCAAGGTGTTGCGCCTGCTGCTGGACAACGGTGTGCAGGAGGTCGGCGACCCGACCCAGTGCCACGCCGTCGCGATCGATGCGCGCGCGCCGAAATACGACGGCGGCATCGTCACGCGCCTCGACTGCGTCGTGTTCGGGATCGTCGTGAACAAACATGCCGAGCGCTTCTACGACGAAGGCGAAGACGTCTGGCCGAAACGCTATGCGATCTGGGGGCGGCTGGTCGCGCTGCAGCCGGACCAGATCGCCTACATCATCTTCGACTCACGCTCATCCGAGATGTTCATGCCCTCGGTCTATCCGGCGATCAAAGCCGACACCATTGCGGGGCTGGCGGCCCAGCTTGGGCTCGATCCCGCAGCACTCGACAAGACCGTGCAGACGTTCAATCAGAGCGTCCGCCCCGGCAGCTTCGACCACACCATTCTGGACGATTGCCGTACCGAAGGCCTGACGCCGCCGAAGTCGCATTGGGCGCGCGTGATCGATCGCGCGCCGTTTTATGCCTATCCGGTGCGGCCCGGCATTACCTTCACCTATCTCGGCACGCGCGTGAACAAGCAGGCGCGCATGATCATGGCGAACAGCCAGCCCTCCGCCAACATGTTCGCGGCTGGCGAGATCATGGCCGGCAATGTGCTGGGCAAGGGCTACGCCGCAGGCATCGGCATGACGATCGGCAGCGTGTTCGGCCGCATCGCGGGACGGGAGGCGGCGATCAATGCTCGTCAGTGACGCACTCAAGGAAGCCGATCGCATCATGACGATCTGCAACGCCTGTCGCTATTGCGAGGGCGTTTGCGCGGTATTCCCGGCGATGGAAACGCGCCGCTCCTTCGCCACCGGCGACCTGAACTACCTGGCCAATCTCTGCCATAGCTGCGGCGCCTGCTATTTCGATTGTCAATTCTCGCCGCCGCATGAATTCAACGTCAACGTGCCGCAGACCTTCGCCAAGGTCCGCGCCGAGTCCTATCAGAACTACGCATGGCCACGGCCGCTGGCGCGCATCTTCGAGCGCAATGGATTGTGGATCAGCGGCCTAACCGCCGCGAGCATCGCGGTGTTCATCGCCGGCTTCGTCGCCTACCACCAGCCGGCCGCGCTGTTCGGAATTCACACCGGACCGGGCGCGTTCTATCGGCTGATGCCGCACAACGCGATGGCCGGCCTATTCGGCGCCGTGTTCCTGTACGCGATCTTCGCGATGGCGATGGGCTTCCGCGCCTTTTGGCGCGACATCGGCGAATCGAACCATCCGCTGACCGAGCCGAAGTCGCTGTGGCAGGCGATGAAGGACACCGGCACGCTGCGCAACCTAGATGGCGGCGGCGACGGATGCCGCAATGAGGACGAAGTCGCCACCGACAATCGCAAGACCTATCATCACCTGACGTTCTACGGCTTCCTGCTATGCCTCGCCTCTACTTCAGTGGCGACGCTCTATCACTATGCAGGATTTCACGCCCCCTATCAGTGGTACGAGCCGCCTGTGGTGCTTGGAACGCTGGGCGGGATCGGGCTTCTGATCGGCCCGATCGGGCTCTTGATCGCCAAGCGCCGCCGCGACCCGACGATGCAGGACCTGCCGCGTATGGACATGGATGTCGCTTTCATCCTGATGCTGTTCCTGACCAGCCTCACCGGATTGCTGCTGCTGGTGCTGCGTGAGACTCCGGCGATGGGCCTGCTGCTGGCACTGCATCTCGGCGTCGTGTTCAGCTTGTTCCTGACGATGCCATACAGCAAGTTCGTGCATGGGCTTTATCGCTTCGGCGCCCTGCTCCGTTATGCCAAGGACACGCGCTCCGGCCTCAAGGTCATCGAGTGACGGCTTAGCCAGCGTCGCGCGCGGCCTGCTGTTCCAGCGCGGCGAGCACGCGCTGCGGCTTCAGCGGCAGCCGGAACAAGATCTGTTCGAATTCGGTGCCGGTGGTCGAAATCGCCCGGCTCAGCGCGTTGACGATCGCCGGCGCCACAGCGATGATTCCGCCTTCACCGACGCCGCGAACACCCAGCGGATTTGTGGTCGGCCGGGTCGAGATGTGATCGGTGCGGACCCGCGGCGCTTCCGCCGATGTCGCCACCAGATAATCCGCCATGCTGCCGGTGAGGAGTTGCGCCTGATCGTCATAGAGCAGTTCCGACAGCATCGTCCCGCCGACGCCATCCGCGACCGCGCCGATGATCTGTCCTTCGACGATGGTCTGGTCGAGCATCACGCCGGTGTCATGCACCACGAGATAATCGACGACCTGGTATTCTCCGGTCCGCTCTTCCACCGCGACCTTGGCGGCGTGCACCGACAACGCGAAGGTCAGCGCGTTCTTGGTGTCGAAGATGAAGGTTTCCTCCAGCGAGGTCGCGCCTTCGTAGAACTGGCCGTAAGGCAGAACCGAGCGCGCGATGTCGCCGATGGCGAGCGACGTCGCCTCGCCATTCTGCTTGACGATACGGCCTTGCGCGATCGACAGGCTATCCGGATCGCATTGCAACAATTGCCCCGCATAGACGAGCACGCGTTGCCGCACGCGCATCGCCGCACCATGCACGGCGTTGGCGCCGACCACCGCGCCGCGGCTGGCGAAGGTGCCGCGTCCGAACGGCAGAAGCTGAGTGTCGCCCAAACGGATCGAGACCCGGTCCTCCTCCACGCCCAACGCATTGGCGCAGACCCGTGACAGCGTGGTCGCCTGGCCCTGGCCATGCGAGGTCAGGCCGGAGAACACCAGCACGTTGCCGCGCGCATCGATCTGGACCCGCGCCGACTCGTAATTGAGGAAGCCGGTGCTCTCGAGGCCGATGGCGAGGCCCCAGGCAATGCGGCGTCCGGCGGCGTCACGCTCGATCGTTTCGTGATAGCCGCTGCTGGCGACGGTGCGCGCAAGCATCGCTGGGAAGTCGCCGCTTTCGATGCTGCATGCGCCGGCATAACTCGAAATGACCGGATAGGGCAGATCGGCCGGCGCGACCAGATTGCGGTTACGGATCTCGACCGCCGACATCTTCAGGTCCTTCGCCACCAGATCGATGATGCATTCGAGTGGGAAGGTCGCCTCCGGCTGGCCGGAGCCACGATAGGTCGCAAGCGGCGTCTTATTGGTTCCGACACAGAGGACCTCGATCGCCATATTCGCGATCTTGTAGGGGCCCATGGCGTGACTGGACGCCACCTCCGCCGTGACGATCCCACTGGTGAACATATAAGCGCCGACGTCGGCGACGATGCGGCCCTTCAACGCCAGGATCCGGCCGTGATCGTCGTAGCCGATCTCGAGCGTGGTATCGAAGGCGCGCGAATGCGTCGTTGCCAACAGGTTCTCGAGACGATCCTCGATCCACTTGACCGGCCGCCGCAGCAGGCGGCTGGCATGCGCGATCACGATCTCTTCAAGATAGGGACGCGATTTGGAGCCAAACCCGCCGCCGACGTCTTCCGAGACCACGCGGATATCGAACTCCGGGATGCCGAGCAGCATCGCGAGATTCTGCCGCACGGTGTAATGGACCTGGGTCGAGACCCAGAATGTCAGTGCATTGCGGCTCGCGTCATAGTCGGCGACGCAGCCGCGCGTCTCCAGCGGCAGACCCGTCTGCCGGCCGTAATTGAACTCGCGCGACAGCCGCCGCGGCGCGGCCGTCATCGCGCCATCGGCATCGCCAATCGCATGGGTGAAGGATGCCGCGATATTGCCGAGCCATGCCTCATGCAGACGCGGCGCGTCGGCGGCGAGCGCGCCAGCGCAGGTCGCGATCGGATCGAGCGGCGCATACTCGACTTCGACCAGGGCAGCGAGGTCTTCCGCGACATAACGATCGGCCGCAACCACCAGCGCGACCGGCT
>CANKHJ010000012.1 GCA_947481635.1 Bradyrhizobiaceae bacterium | reverse complement strand
CGGATTGCCGATCAAGATCGTCGCGGTCGGGTCGTCGTCGACCGCGGGCGCGGGCGCGAGTTCGCAAGGCCGGGCCTATCCCAACCGGCTTGCGCTCGAACTGACGCGGCGCTTCCAGAGCGACGATGTCAGTGTGGTCAATCGCGGCGTCAACGGCGAAGAAGCCGCCGACATGATGGCGCGCTTCGATACCGAAGTGCTCGCCGAAAAACCGGACCTCGTGCTGTGGCAGGTCGGCACCAATTCGCTGCTGCGCGACCAGTTCAACAGCGCTACCGAGTCCCTGATCCATGCCGGCATCCGTCGGCTCAAGCCGTCGGGCGCCGACATCGTCCTGATGGATGCGCAATATGCGCCGAAGGTGCTGGCCAAGGCCGGCGCAAGCGATGCGGTTCTTCGCCTCGCCGCGATCGCGAAGGAAGAACAGGTTCCGATCTTCCGCCGTTTCGCGATGATGCGGCAATGGCATGAGAACGACCACATCGGGTTCGACACCTTCGTGTCGCCCGATGGCCTGCACATGAACGACTGGAGCTATGGCTGCCTCGCAAAGTCGCTCAGCACCGCAATCGCCGAGGCGGCCTCGCGTCCGACCGCGACGGCGGCAGCGGCCAAGCCGGCGCGGTAGACTTCGCTCGTTTCTCTCGGTCTACAATCGATCGCAGGTGGTCACCCCCGCGAAAGCGGGGGTCCAGTACTCCGTGACCTATCGATAGGGCACGGAGTACTGGATGCCCGCCTGCGCGGGCATGACAATCCAGATTGGGTTTAATAGCGCGCCTTACGCCGCGTCGAGCGCCGTGAGGATATCCTCGATCAGGTCGTCGACATGCTCGAGTCCAGCCGAGAAGCGCACCAGCCCGTCGGTCACGCCCATTTCCAATCGTTGCTCCGGCTTCAGCCGTTGATGCGTCGTCGTCGCCGGATGCGTGATGATGCTCTTCGCGTCGCCGAGATTGTTGCTGATCTTGACCAGCTGCAACGCGTTCTGAAACCGGAACGCCGCCTCCTTGCCGCCCGCGATGTCGAACGCGATCAGCGTCGAGCCCGCGCGCATCTGGCGCTTGATCACCGCGGCCTGCGGATGATCCGCGCGCCCCGGATAGATCAGCCGCTCGAGCTTCGGATGCTTGTCGAGCGCGTCTGAGATTTTGCCGGCGGTCTCGGTCTGGCGCTGCACCCGCACGCCGAGCGTCTCCAGGCCCTTGAGCAGCACCCAGGCATTGAATGGCGACAGCGACGGTCCGGTCTGGCGGATCAGCTGATGCACATTCGCCTGGATGAAAGCCTCGGATGCGAGGATCACGCCGCCGAGGCAGCGGCCCTGGCCGTCGATATGCTTGGTGGCGGAATAGACCACGCAATCGGCGCCGAGTTCGAGCGGGCTCTGCCACAGCGGCGTCGCGAACACGTTGTCCACCGTCAGCGTCGCGCCTGCGTCATGGGCGATATTCGCCACCGCCGCGATGTCGATGACTTCCAGCGTCGGATTGGTCGGGCTTTCCAGAAAGAACGCCTTGGTGTTCGGCCGCACCGCGTCGCGCCACTGATCGAGATCGGTGCCATCGACCAGCGTGCAGGCAACGCCATAGCGCGGCAGGTGATCCTCGCAGACATAGCGGCACGAACCGAACAGCGCCTTGGCGGCGACGATGTGGTCGCCAGCGCGCAGCTGCCCCATCAGCGCGGTGGTGACCGCGGCCATGCCGGTGGCGGTGGCGCGCGCGGATTCCGCGCCTTCAAGCGCGCACATGCGCTGCTCGAACATCGCGATGGTCGGGTTGGAGAAGCGCGAATAGAGGAAGCCCGGATGGGCGCCGGAGAAGCGCGCCTCGCATTCCTCGGCGCTCTCGTAGACGAAACCCTGGGTGAGGAACAACGCCTCGGAGGTCTCGCCGAAATTCGAGCGAATGGTGCCGCCATGGACCAGGTTGGTTTCGGGACGCCATTTGCGCGGTGCGGCTTTGGCGGTGTTGTCATTCGACGCGGACATTGGGGCTGCTCCTTGTGCCCAACAAAAAACCCGGCCACGAAAATTCGGCCGGGCTCACGCGTCCCCGGCCTTTTAGCGATTTGTTTTACGTGGTTCGCAAGCCGGCCGGCTCAAATCACCACGGGATAATTCCGTTCCTACGGGACACCAGCCTTTCCGTCAAGGAGCCGCTCGGTTTAGATCGCGGACGCACGACCCTGCTCGCGAGGGGAGGTCGCCCAACTCTCCCTGTGGGCGGGGAGCGGAGAGAGCCTGTGCCGCTGAATTTTGCCATCGATCAGAAGGGCATCCTGCCGGATCACATGATCGCGGCGTTGCGCGACGATGGCGCGATCCTGACGCCCTATGACTTCGCGCCGGATCAGATCCAGCCGGGTTCGCTCGATTTGCGCCTCGGCGACGTGGCCTATCGCGTGCGCGCGAGCTTCCTGCCGGGGCCGCGCTCGACGGTCGCCGAGCGCATCGATCAACTCAAGCTGCATGAGATCAGTCTGTCCGACGGCGCGGTGCTGGAGACCGGCGCGGTGTATATCGTGCCGCTGCTCGAAAGCCTCGCTTTGCCCGACGATCTCAGGGCGTCGGCCAATCCGAAAAGCTCGACCGGTCGGCTCGACGTGTTCACGCGCGTGATCGCGGATGCGATGCGCGGCTTCGATATGATCGAAGCCGGCTATCACGGCCCGCTTTATGCGGAGATCAGCCCGCGCACCTTCCCGGTGCTGGTGCGCGAGGGATCGCGGCTGTCGCAGATCCGCTTCCGTCGCGGCAACGCGATGCTCGACGGCACGGCGTTGCAGGACCTGCATGCGCGCGAACGCCTGGTAGACAGCGACGACGCCGCGCTGTCCGACGGCGTGGCGGTGAGCGTCGATCTCGCTGGGATGGGGCCGGACCGTCTGGTCGGCTATCGCGCCAAGCGCCACACCGGCTTGATCGATGTCGAGCGCCGCGCCGGATACGACGTCGGCGAATTCTGGGAGGCGATCGCGGCGCGGCCGGACCGCACACTGGTGCTCGACCCGGATGAATTCTACATCCTTGCCTCCAAGGAAGCGGTGCAGGTGCCGCCGGATTATGCGGCCGAGATGGTTCCGTTCGATCCGCTGGTCGGCGAATTTCGCGTCCACTATGCCGGCTTCTTCGACCCCGGCTTCGGCTATGCCGGCGCCGGCGGACAAGGCTCGCGCGCGGTGCTGGAGGTGCGCTCGCGCGAGGTGCCGTTCATCCTCGAACATGGCCAGGTGGTCGGCCGGCTGGTCTACGAGAAGATGATGGAGCGGCCGTCATCGCTCTACGGCCAGGGCATCGGCTCGAATTACCAGGCGCAGGGATTGAAGCTGTCGAAGCATTTCCGCTCGTAAATCCGGTCCGTTTTCGCGGGCACTCACCGTCCCGTCATATCCTTCCGCAGCGCCATCACCTCGGCCTTCAGCGCCTGGATTTCCTTCGCCAGTGGGCCGGTCTCCTCGCGCATCATTTCGCGCTCGGCTTCACGTTCCATCTCTTCGGCCTTTTCGTGCTCCTCCTGCATCGCGCTGACCACGACGCCGATGAACAGATTGAGCACCATGAAGGTCGTGACGATGATGAACACGATGAAGAAGATCCACGCATAGGGATGATGCTCCATCACGGGCTTGGTCACGCCGTCGACCCAGCCTTCGAGCGTCATCACCGTGAACAACGTGAACAGCGACTGGCCGAGTGTTCCGAACAGCGCCGGATTGTCGTCGCCGAACATGTTCGTCGCCATCACCGCGAACACGTAATAGATCAGCGAGATCAACAGCACGATCGAACCCATGCCGGGGAGCGCTGTGAGCAGGCCGGCCACCACCCGGCGCAGCGACGGCACCGCCGTGATCAAGCGCAGCAGCCGCAGCACGCGCAACGCGCGCAGCACCGAGAAATTCTCGGTGGCCGGCACCAACGCGATGCCGACGACGACGAAGTCGAACACGCTCCAGGGATCGCGGAAGAAGCCGAGGCGATGCACGATCAGGCGCGCGACGATCTCGGCCACAAAAACCGCGAGGATGGCGTGATCGAGGATGGTAAGAAACGTGCCGAAATGCGCGCGTATCGTCGGGCTGGTTTCAAGCCCGAGCAGGACCGCATTGATGAGGATCAGCGTCATCACCACGCGCTCGGTGCGCGGGTCCTCGATGATACGGCGCAGCGTAGCGGTCACGGAAATCCCCATCGTCAAACGGCCCGCGCGGTGTGCGCGGGCCGCTTGAAGTTATAGAAGACCGCACCGCCGGTACCAAGCGACGCGGCAAGGGTTACAGCACCGGCTTGGTGGTTTGAACCTCCGTGGGCCACACGATGCGCAACTCGCCATTGATCCATTCGGCGAGCACTTCCTGATTGTAGATGTTGAGGCCGTTGTCGCCGAACCTCACCTTGGTCGCGGGATAGGGCAGGTGGGTGAATTCGGTCATGGCGATCACGTCGCGGATCTTCCTCGGATCGCGGCTGGCGGCCTTCTCTAGCGCCTGGCGCATGATCAGGCCCGCAACGTAGCCCTGGCCCAATTGCTCGTTCGCGGGTGGGAAGGCCTGGCTCGGATAGGCCGCCTGGTAGGCAGCGACGAACTCCGCATTGCCCGGCACCTTGAGATCCCAATTCCACGCCATCGGCACGAACAGGCCGTCGCCCGCAGTCCCGAGCCCCTTGCCGACGGCGTCGGTGCCTGCCGCGCCGGCGCTGAAGATCGGCGCCCTGACGCCGGCGCTGCGCAGCGCCTTGACGATCAGGACCAGATCGTCGGTGAAGCCGCCGAGGAAGATCAGGTCGGGCTTGTGGCGCAGCACCGGCGCGACCACCACCGACGGATCGGATAGCCCCATCTGGAACGACTGTATCAATCGTACGGCGAGACCGAGCGTCTTGGCATGCTCAGGCAGCGTCTTCTGCACCACCAGTCCGACCGCGTCGTTGATCTGGAAGATCAGCGCCGCTTTGGGTGGCGCGCCCTTGGTGGCCTTCCACATTTCGGTAGCGCTGGCCATCGACCCGTTCCACACGCCGCTGGCCTGCGGCGTGAGTTTGAACGTGTATTGGTAGCCGCGCGTCACGATGCCGTCGGCATAGGATCCGGTGATCAGCGGGATTTCCGCCTTCTCCGCCTCGAGCTGCGCGGTCAGCGTCATGGCGCTTGCGCCGGCGCCGAACAGGATCGCGGCGCCGTCCTGTTCGATCATGCGGCGCGTGATGCTGGCTGCCTGGATGGGGTTCTCCGATGAGGTGTCGGCGATCACCAGCGCGAGCCCGGCGCCGCCCATCGATTTGATGCCGCCCTCGCGGTTGATCTGGTCGATCGCGATCTGCAGGCCCCAGGTGCCCCGCGAGCCGACTTCGCCGAGTCCGCCGGTGAGCGCATTCGGCGCGCCGATCACGATCTCCTTCTCCTGGCCGCTGACGAGCGCAGGCATCGCGATAGTGGCGGCGCCCGCTGCCAGACCCTTCAAGCCGTCGCGCCGGGTGATCGTCATGGCGTTCTCTTGTCCGTCCCTGGCTCCAAATCCGCAATGTCGGCGGGCCGATCTCGCGCGGGGCGGTCGTGAATCAGCACCGCACCCAACATGAACAATAGACAACAAACATCGCGGCGGGAACTTCGTGATGCATCGACACGTTTACTCGCCACAGAGACGGGAGACGACGATGGGACGTGGATTATTGTTGATGCTGCTGGGTGTGCCGCTGCCGATTATTCTGGTGATCTGGCTGTTCGGAGGCTTGAGCTGAGCGAGGCTGTCGGATGAGCCACGCCCCGTCGCGAACAGCTGTTCGGTGCATTGAGGCGTTTTGATTCAACGTGGAGAGACGTCATGGCAGACCGTGAAGTTCACCATTACAACGAAGGCGGCGGCGGTAGCGGCGCGATGGGATTCATCGGCGTCATCCTCGGCGCGCTGCTGGTCGTCGGCGGTATCTTTTTCGTCGCCTCGAACTGGGAAGACATGAAAGGCGGCGGGACCAGCGTCACCGTCAACACGCCGGCTGCGCCGAGCGCCCCGTCGACGACGGGCTCGGGCGGCGCCAGCAAATAACCGACCCAGACAGATGAGTTGGCTGATCAGGCTCCGCGACAGCGGGGCCTGATCGCATCCGAGGCGGTGATCGCGGCGCGGACTACTACTTCTTCTTCCGACCGGCCTTCTTCTTCGATGTCTGCTTCTTCGGCACCTTGGCGCCGCTCTCGCGCGCCTCGGAGAGGCCGATCGCGATCGCCTGCTTGCGGCTCGTCACCTTGCCGCCGCTGCCGCTTTTCAGCGTGCCCTTCTTGCGCTTCTTCATCGCCTTCTTGACGCTCGTCGACGCGGCCTTTCCGTATTTCCGTGGCATGAGACTGCTCCAAGCTGACCGGCCGTGTGGGCCAGAGGCTTAACGCCCAGGGATTGAAGCGGTTCAGCCGAAGCGACAGGCACGTGGCTCCCGCCACGGCGGGAGCCACGTTCAGAGCTTAAGATGTTTGATCGTGTCGTCGGCGCGCTGTTGCCTTAGGAGTGACGCGGCTTGACGATCTTCCCAGGAGCGTGGACCTTCGCGCGAACCATCGCCTTGACCGGTGCACGATGCGCGCGCACCAGCTGATGCTTGGTCGTGCGGTGGGCGCGCAGGAAGTGACGCTTGGTCTTATGCACCCTGACGATGTGGCGTGTGGTCGCCTTGGTCGTAACCACTTTCGCCTTGGCGGCGACCGGCATCGTCGCGGCTTTGGCCTTGCTTGCGGCGGGGGCAACGACGATCGGCGCCTGTCCAGAAGCCGATTTGGTCGCATTGCCTTGAGCAAGGACGGGAGCCGCAAGCATCGAAGTGGCGATGACTGCGAGTGCGATTCTCTTGAACATAGTCTGTCCTTTCAGGAACATCAGGTTTCGACGTAGCGTCGATCTGACCATGACCATGCGACTCGACAACTGAACGAGACTTGAAGCCAGTTGTTCTACCGCATTCATGTTCGTGACAGTTTGGTAATAGTCGGCGCCCCTCGCGGCTGACGCTCATCGTGATGCCCACGAGTGTACAGGCCTGATTTGGCAGGACGCCGCGGCGCAGCCACGCATTGCCTGTGTTAGATTGCCGATGAGGAAGAGGCGATTGATTCGGCCGTCCTTCCCGCCAGTTCTGGACGGCAAAAAGGAACTCCTGTGGAAAGCGCGGCCGACAAAGACAAACGTCTCAATAACCTCGTCGCTATTACCGTCGTTATGCTGTCGGTTTTTATGGCCATCTCGAAGGTCAAGGATGACAACATCGTCCAGGCGATGCAGAAGGCAAAGTCGGAATCGGTCGATGCGTGGGCTGAGTATCAGTCGACTCGTATCAAACTGCACGTCGATGAAAGCGCCCTTTCCACGCTCCAGCTCTTGGCGCCAACGATTGCCGATAAAGCGCTGGCTGAAAAACAGATGGTGAATTACGAGACCGATATCGCCAGATATCGAGGACGCTCTATCGAGACGATGGCGAAGGCCAAGGCGCTGGAGGCCGAATACGATCGGCTCAATTTCCGAGACGATCAGTTCGATATTTCCGACGCGTTCTTGTCGATCGGCGTCGCATTAGCGGCGGTCGCGGCCTTGGCCGACACGTTTTGGCTTCTCGCGGTGGCGTGGGGCGCAGGAGCGTTTGGGATGTTGTTTGGGATCGCCGGCTTTGCGGGCCTCAACCTCCGCCCGGAATGGCTGGCGCAATTTCTGGGAACATGAGCGTCAAAATCGATTTATGGGTCTCTGGCTGAAAATCACACGATCGGGGTGCGTGACTGAGACTTCTATCCAATAGTCCCCAGGAATTGGCGGCGTGGATGGTGGTGGCGAGTCGTTAATCCGAATATCGTGATCTAACACTTGATCGAGGCGGGCGCGGCCAGGCGAATCAACGGGGGCATGGCATGGTAAATCGATTGACGATAGCGCGGTCCTCGGTGGCGAGGCGCCGTTGGGATGCTCTCGCCACTGTGGCGCTCGCAGCCATGGTCGCGCTGACGGCGCTGACCGCCGACGCCGCGGCAACACAGGCGCGCCCTGCGCTGCAACCCAAAGAGGCGACGGCGCCGCGCGAGGCAGGCGAGCCGATCATGGCGATCGTGTCGATCAAGACCCAACAGGTCACTTTCTACGACACCGATGGCTGGATCCTGCGCGCGCCGGTGTCGACCGGCACCAAGGGACGCGAGACGCCTGCCGGTATCTTCGCCGTTGTCGAGAAGGAAAAGGATCACCGCTCGAACATGTACGGCGATGCCTGGATGCCGCACATGCAGCGCATCACATGGAACGGTATCGCGCTGCACGGCGGGCCGCTGCCTGGGTATGCGGCCTCGCACGGCTGCGTTCGGCTGCCCTTTGACTTTGCCGACAAGCTCTACGACAAGACGCGGATCGGAATGCGGGTCATCATTGCGCCGAACGATCCGGCTCTGGTCGAGTTCTCCCATCCGGCGCTTTTCGTCCCGAACCGGGAGACTATCGCGGCCGCGCCGGCCAAGGCCGAGGCGCTCGCCCGCGAGGCGGCCGAGGCCGCTAAGATCGCCGACGAGGCGAAGAAAGCCGCCGCGATGGCGCCACGCGAGACGGCATCGCTGACGTCGTCGCTGCGCAAGCTGGAGGGGCTCAGGACTCGCGCCGCCGCCGAGTTCGCGTCCGCCGAGAGGGTGCTCGCCGCCGCCAAGACGGACGAGGCCAAGGCGCGGGCTGAGGACCTTAAGCAGAAGGCCGGCGCGAGGGCCGCGGAAGCGGCAACGCAGCTCGACAACGCCAAGGCCGCTGCGAAACCGAAGCTCGACGCCGCCGCCGCGGCAAAGGACACCGCCAAGGCGGCCGAGACCAGGAAGGCCGCTACCGCAAAGGCTGCGCTCGATGCGAAACTCGCACTCGAGCCGGTCTCGATCTACATCAGCCGTGCGACTCAGAAGCTTTACGTGCGGCGCAACACGCACAAGCCGTTGCCGGACGGGGGCGAAGTGTTCGATTCGAGCATTGAGGTTCCGGTCACGATCCGCAGTCCCGAGAAGCGGATCGGCACGCATGTGTTCACCGCGATGGCGCGCAACGACGCCGGTCTTCGCTGGACCGCGGTGACGATCGACGACGGGGACGACGCCAAGGCGGCGCTTGACCGCATCACTATCCCACAAGACGTGCTCGATCGCATCGGGCCGACCGCATTGCCGCGATCCTCGATCATCATCTCGGACGAACCGCTGAGCCGCGAGACCAACTATCGTACCGAGTTTGTTGCGGTGCTCAGCAATCAGCCCCAAGGCGGCTTCATTACGCGCAAGCCGACGACCGAAGACAGCGAAGTCAAGGTTGCCAGCGACAACGGTTTTTTCTCTTTTTTACGTGGCTGGGACTCCCAAACTGGCGATACGCGTCAGCGTGGCAGCAATCAACGGGTGCTGCCGGGCTGGCGGTAAGACGCGGTCTTATAGGCTCAAAATATTGCGGTGCCTGAGCGGTGCCTAGCGCTTTTTGCAGAACATGCTAAGTGATTGAGAGTGCGGGCGTAGTTCAATGGTAGAACGGCAGCTTCCCAAGCTGCATACGAGGGTTCGATTCCCTCCGTCCGCTCCAAGCCTTGCGAAACAGGCATTTTTGCGCAGGGTATGAGTTTGAACTAAGCATGCCGGTCAAGCGCCACCGATCATTTTACAGCGGAAGCGAAGCGAGACCGCCATTCTGATTGATCGATGCCCCATCTGCGGGGTCGTCGATACTGTGATCCGCCATTGGCCGATTTGGCTTGAAGTGAGGAACACAAAATGAAGCGCCTGGTGCTGCTTTTGTTTTTCTTGCCAAGCGTTGCGTTTGCGGAACGGCTTGAGGATGTCAGATTACTGAACACAAAGCCTGGACCCGACAATGTTGAATTGCAGTTGCAGGCAAAACAGGGACCACCAGGGTCCTATTTCTTTCTGGATGTCACCAGGAATGATCCTGATGCTTTCAACAAGCTTGTCCACGTGATCAATAAAATGACGGGCAAAGACGAATACAGATTGGATTTGAACATTCCGAGTTTCTCGGTTTCCCCGAACGGCAGTCACTACAGAAGCGAGGGAATTGATTTTTATTCACCGAAGCGATGACTTGGTCTCCCTCCGACACAATAGCCCTGCATTAGCCCGCGGAGGCTGTAATCGACCGCGAATTTCCGTAAAATCAGCCCCCATTTCACAATTCCTGTGCAAATCACCGGAGTTTCTGGCCTTTTCGCTCGAAAACCTCAATATTCACAGGTGATTCTAACGAGAGGAACATCCATGGCCACGTTGATGTCGAAGTCCGAGCTGATTGGAAAAATTGCCGAAGAGCATTCGCTGTCGAAGCGAGACGTCAAGGGCGTCATCGAGAGCGTCGCCGCGATCGGCTATAAGGAACTGAAGAAGAGCGGCGCCTTCGTGGTGCCTGGCTTTGCGAAGTTCGTGGTCGTGAAGAAGCCCGCCACCAAGGCGCGCAAGGGCATCAACCCGTTCACGAAGGAAGAGACGATCTTCAAGGCGAAGCCAGCCCGCAAGGTCATCAAGGCCCGTCCGGTGAAGGGCGTCAAGGACGCCGTCTAAGGGATTGCATGTCGAAAGAAGCATTGCGTGCTGAAGCCGAGCGCCTCGTCAAAGAGGCGCTGGAGCGGAAGCTCGTCGTCCAGCAGGGCAAGACCCGCATTGAGATCAATTGCGGGAAATGCGGTGCGCCCAATCGCGTTCAAGCCCAGCCGGGCGAGACGCGCGTGGCGTATACCTGCAAGGACTGCGGCGACAAACAAAAGACCCTGTAGCGCGCGAACGGTATGGCCTCTGCCGCGAGCACCGATCAGTGCTTGCGGCAGAGGTCATCGCGACCAGCCGTTTCACGCCGCCGCTTGAAACGCCACGGCTCTAGCGAATCTCCCCGCAATCCGGCAGCCGCCTTGCATGACGGTTGCTGTCCATCGCCACGCAGAGACAAGTCGGAATCCCATGCCAGCCAAGAGAAAATTCGACATCCCGAAGCTCAAGCTGAAGGTGGCGCGCAGCCGCGCCGGCCTTGGCATCTTCGCGCTTCAGGACATCCCGAAGGGGACCTGCATCATCGAGTACAAGGGCCGGCGCATCACCGAGAAACAAGTAGACGCGAGCCGCAGCAAATATCTGTTCGATGCCGGCAAGAATTACACCATCGACGGCCAGTCGCGATCCAACAAGGCGCGCTACATCAATCACTCCTGCCGCCCGAATTGCGAAGTCGATATCTGGCGCCACCACGTCTACATCTTGTCCAAGCGCAAGATCGAAGCCGGCGAGGAGCTCTGCTACAGCTACGGCAAGGACTATTTCGATACGTTCCTGAAGGAGCCCGGCTGCCGTTGTCTCAAGTGCAAGCCGCCGAAGCGCGGCGAGCGCGTTCGCATCGAGGTCTAGACGCGGGATCGCCGGGCGGGCGCGTTCACGCAGCCCGGCGATGAAGAACCGCTCGCTACCGGCTGGCCTGCTGACTGGTAGCGCCGACCGGCACGATCGAAGGCTTGTCCTCGATCGCCCGGCTCAAGCGGTCGAGCGCCGCCTGCCGCCGCGGTTCATGATTTGCCTCCCGGACGCCGGCCGCTTTGCGCTCGCGCGCCGCGGTCACGAGTTGCATCAGCGCGTCTTTGGTTTCGGACGGCAGCGCTTTCACCCGCTCGACGCGCGGCGCCAGACGTTCCAGGAAGACCGCGTCGTGCCGGGAATTCGGCGGTGGGGTGAGCGCGTAAGCGAACACAGCGACAATCACGGCGACGAATGCAGTCCAATACCGTAACGTCATGGGGCCTTCTCCCTCAGCCCCCGTCCCCTGCGTAAATCTTATCCAGGATTGGTCGGGCCGCTAGCGCCTCCGCGCCGGCCCACGCGAATGTGATACCGGCTGAGGGTGGTAAGATTGTGCGGCATCGGGCCGGTGTTGCTGGCGGTTCCCGCCGGTCTTATCTCTATGTTAGGTTGGGCCGGCGACGCTCCTCCGCAGGATGCCCATGTCCACGAATATGCCCGCCAGTGACCTGCCTGATGCGCCCGTCTGGACGCGTCCGCTGGTGCTGGTCGGCGGCGTGCTCGGTTTGCTCGCGGCCGGGACGCTCGCGCTGTGGGCGCATTTCGGCACCGCGGTATTCTACGAGATGGTGCTCGCCGGACTTGCCGCCTGCCTGTAATCCCGCGCGATCGGAGATGATGTCATGACGCGGAATGCCCGGGTCGTCGTATTGCTGTCGGCATTCCTCGCCGGCCTCGTGGTCTGTTTCGGCGTGGTGTTCTACGCGATGGAGCTGTCGCGACGCCCCGGCGCGACCCAGGCCTCGGCCGTCGGCGGGCCGTTCGCGCTGACCGATCAGGACGGACGCCGTGTCACCGACCAGGACTACAAGGGCAAGCCGTTCCTGGTGTTCTTCGGCTTCACCCATTGCCCCGATATCTGCCCCACCACGCTGTTCGAAGTCTCCGAGGTGATGCGCACGCTCGGACCCGACGCGGCCAAGACCCAGGCGCTGTTCATCACCGTCGATCCGGAGCGCGACACGCCGAGCGTGATGGGAGACTATCTCTCCAGCTTCGATCCGCGCCTGCGCGGCCTCACCGGCACGCAGGCCGAGATCGACGCCACCGCCAAGGTCTATCGCGCCTATTTCCGCAAGGTGCCGATCGAGGGCGGCTACACCATGGACCACATGGCGACGGTCTATCTGATGGATAAGGACGGCCGCTTCGTCGCGCCGTTCAACCTCAAGCGGACACCTGCGGCTGCGGCCGCGGATTTGCGGCGCTATTTCTAGCGGCGGCTGATCCCCGCAGCGTCTTGGTCTATAACCGCGCAGTTTGCCGTGGCAAGGACATCACGTGATTCGACTCCTCCGGCCCAGTTGTTTGACCAGCGCGGCGACATTTGCGGCGCCGCTGGCCGGTGTGGTGCTGCTCGCCGGTCTGGTGACGGCGGCTTCGGTCATTGTTGATGGCCCGGCGCATGCACAGGCGCAGACCGCGGGCGAACGGCCGGAGGTCCCGGGGTTCTGGGATCCGCGCCGCCGGCCGGAGCGGCCGGATCTCGCGCGTCTCACCGCGATCCGCTTCCTGACCGAGGTCGACTATCCGCCGTTCAATTATGCCGGCCCGGACGGGGCGCCGCAGGGTTTCAATATCGATCTCGCGCGCATGATCTGCGACGAGATCAAGGTCGCCTGCACCATCCAGATGCGCCGCTTCGATACGCTGGTGTCGTCGCTGGCGGAAAATCGCGGCGACGCCGTGGTCGCCTCGCTCGCGCCAACGGCGCAGCTTCGCGCGCGCGTCGATTTCAGCGATCCTTATTACCGCACGCCGGCGCGCTTTGTGGCGAAGAGCGACAGCCCGATCGTCGATGTCGCGCCCGAGAGGCTCGAGGCCAAGAAGGTCGCGGTCGCGGCCGGCTCCGCGCATGAGGCCTATCTCAAGGAATTGTTCCCCGAGGTCGAGATCAAGCCCTATCCGAATCCGGCCGCCGCGCGTGCTGCGTTGCAGCGCGGCGATGTCGATCTGCTGTTCGGCGACGCCATCACGCTGGCGTTCTGGCTCAACGGCACCGACTCCGCCAATTGCTGCGCGTTCCGCGGCGGCGCCTTCGTCGACAACAAATATTTCGGCGAGGGCATCGGCATCGCCGTGCGCAAAGGCAACGATCAGATGCGCCTCGCGCTCAACTGGGCGCTGTTCCGGCTATGGGAGCGCGGCCGTTTCGCCGATCTCTGGCTGCGCTATTTCCCGGTCAGTCCGTTCTGACGGGGGCGTCCCACGCACCTTACCAAAAAGCCGCGCCATATCGGTGAAAGTGCGGTAGACAACACATCGTCATTCCGGGGCGCGCGAAGCGCGAACCCGGAATCCAGAGGCACGAAAATTCGGGCTTGTCTGGATTCCGGGTTCGCTCGTTGCGCTCACGCCCCGGAATGACATCCCGAGTTTCTGACCAGGTCCAAGAATAATGTCGGTTGCCGAAGCGCCTTCCGCTGCCTCTCTCCGCGAGCTTGCCGAAACCTCGAGCGCCTGGCCGTTCGAGGAGGCGAGGAAGATCGTCGCGCGGCTCAAACGGCAGCCCAAAGACGAGGTGATCTTCGAGACCGGCTACGGCCCGTCCGGCCTGCCGCATATCGGCACCTTCGGCGAGGTCGCGCGCACCACCATGGTGCGCCATGCCTTTCGCGTGCTGACCGACGACAAGATCAAGACGCGCCTGATCGCCTTCTCGGACGACATGGACGGGCTGCGCAAGGTGCCCGACAACGTGCCGAACAAGGAGATGCTAATGGCGCATCTCGGCAAGCCGCTGACCCAGGTGCCGGACCCGTTCTCGAACGAGTATCCGTCCTTCGGCGCGCATAACAATGCGCGGCTGCGCGCCTTCCTCGACACCTTCGGGTTCGAATACGAGTTCATGTCGTCGACCGAGTGTTACCAGGCGGGTCGCTTCGACGCCGCGCTGCTGCGCATGCTGGAGCGTTTCGACGAGGTGATGCGCATCATGCTGCCGTCTCTGCGCGAGGAGCGTGCGCAGACCTATTCGCCGTTCCTGCCGATCTCGGAACGCACCGGCATCGTGCTGCAGGTGCCGATCGTCGCGCATGATGCCGCCGCCGGCACCATCAGCTATGACGATCCCGACACCGGCGAGCGCATCACCACGCTGGTCACTGGCGGACGCACCAAGCTGCAATGGAAGCCGGATTGGGCGATGCGCTGGCACGCGCTCGGCATCGACTATGAGATGGCCGGCAAGGACCTGATCGATTCGGTGAAGCTCTCGAGCGACATCTGCAAGGCGCTCGGCGGCCTGCCGCCGGAGGGCTTCAATTACGAATTATTCCTCGACGAGCGAGGACAGAAGATTTCGAAGTCCAAGGGCAACGGCCTGACCATCGACGAGTGGCTGCGCTACGCCTCGCCGGAATCGCTGTCGCTGTTCATGTATCGCGAGCCGCGCGCGGCGAAGCGGCTGTATTTCGACGTGATCCCGCGCAACGTCGACGATTATCAGCAATTCATCGACGGCTATCCGAAGCAGGAACCCAAGCAGCAGCTGTCGAATCCGGTGTGGCACATCCATTCGGGGAGTCCGCCGTCAGGCGAGTCGCCGATCTCGTTCGCGATGCTGCTGACGCTGGTGTCGTCGTCCAACGCCGAGAATACCGAGACGCTGTGGGGCTTCATCGGCCGCTACCGGCCGGGCGTCACGCCGCAGACCCATCCGAAGCTCGACGCCATGGTCGGCTACGCGCTGAATTACTTCCGCGATTTTGTGCTGCCGTCGAAGCGGTTCCGTCAGGCGACGGATGGCGAGCGGGCCGCGCTGCAGGACCTGCGCGACGCACTGACGCAATTGCCGTCGGGTGCGACCGCCGAGGAGATCCAGGACGTGGTCTATGAGATTGGCCGGCGCGAGCCGTTCCTCGACCACAAGAAATCGGCCAAGGACGGCAAGCCGGGCGTCACGCTCGACTGGTTCAACATGCTCTACCAGGTGCTGCTCGGGCAGGAGAAAGGCCCGCGCTTCGGGTCCTTCGTCGCGGTCTATGGCGTCGAGAACACCGTCGGCATGATCGACGGCGCGCTGGCCCGGACGGCGTAGCGACCCAATCACCGCTGGTGACACCTTTGGGTTTGCACAAGCTGGCACTCGCACGCCAAGAAAAAACCCCCGGCTTTCGCCAGGGGTTTTTCGTCTATGCGTTTACGCCAAGGCCTCAGGTGAACATCTCGATCTTGCCCTTGAGGTCCATCAGTCCGGTTTCGACGCCGAGCGCCGGCAGGCGGTCTTTCATCTGCTTGCGGAATTCCGCCATCGCGCTGCGATGGGTTTCGGTTTCCACCTGACGGTTCGCGACCTTCGCATCGCCATAGGCGATCTTGGCGGCGCCACAGTCGCGGTGGTCGATCGCGATCACCTTCTTGATGTTGTGCAGTTGCACCGAGGTGCTAACGTTGTCCCAGTAAGCCTTGTGCCAGTCCTTGAACGGCTCGGCGACGACGCCGATCGCGGCGCCGGCGATGATGAACGAACTGAATTTGCCGGTGAGGCGGCGGCTGGCGGTGTAGTTATGCATCGGCTGCTGCAGGCGCGGATCGATGCAGCCGAGGACCATGGCTTCGTAATTGCCGCTCGCGCCGAACGCGAAGGACGGCATCGTGGCCGCAAGGCCGACGCTGCCAGCGCCGATCATGAAACGGCGACGGTCGAAACGCTGTTGCAGCATGTCGCCACAGCAGGTGCAGGCATTATGAACTACTATAAATCGGATCGCCTGCGACAACGAAAAAGGGCGGCCACCGGCCGCCCTCATGATTCTCAGGTGACGCCCAGCGTCTCAGGACAGCCAGGTCACTTTGCCGGTCGTGATATCGTGCATCGCGGCCACGATCTTGACCTGCTTGGCGTCCACCAACGCCTTGATGATCGGGCTGCGCTTGACGAGGCTCGCGGCCGTCAGCTTGGCGTTCGCTTCGGCGACCTTCTGGACCAGTGCATCGTTGTGCGCGTCGCGGAGACCGTCCGCCTTGGTAAGCGTCGCAAGCGCCGGCTGGAAGTTCTTCAGCAGCGCCGTGATATTGCCGAGCTTGACGTTATCGACCGCGCTCTTGATCGCGCCGCAGGAATTGTGCCCCAGGATGACGATCGACTTCGCGCCCGCAACCTTGGTGGAATATTCGAGGCTGCCGATGATGTCGAGGTTCAGGATGTTGCCGGCCACGCGCGCGCAGAAGACGTCGCCGATTCGCTGGTCGAAAACGAGTTCGGGAGGGACGCGCGAATCGATGCAGCCCACGATGGCGGCGTGCGGGGCCTGC
This sequence comes from Bradyrhizobiaceae bacterium, assembly GCA_947481635.1. Classification (GTDB taxonomy): domain Bacteria; phylum Pseudomonadota; class Alphaproteobacteria; order Rhizobiales; family Xanthobacteraceae; genus CANKHJ01. The sequence goes on along the minus strand of CANKHJ010000012.1, from coordinate 30,679 downwards.
CCGCTCGCGGTTTGCTTCACCTGCGCCATCAGATCGCAATTGATCGACTTGCCCGCGACGAACCGCTCGTTGCCGGCCTTCAGCCGCGCGATCGAATCGTCCGGCGCCGTCGATTTCTGCCGATCCGGCGTAAAGACCGCGCATTCCTGCGTTTGTGCATGAACTGCGGTCGCGGCGAGCGAAAGCCCACCCGCGAGGCATCCGCAAAACAGCCGACGTGTCAGCATTCGAAGCCCCCCTAGTTGATATGAATGGACGTGGGAATCACATGGTGAAGGTGCGGCAAATTACTGTCTCCCTGGAACCGAAGCAAACTCCTTTGACAGGGAACTGCCGAACCTGAAAAATTTGTCGTGATGCCCCGGCCGCAAAGGCGAAACGGATTTTTAACGCTTTATTGACTCGCCCAGACGACGCGCGCGACCCACAGCACGTCGCTCACCGGCAGCACGCGTTCGCCATGGTCCGGATTGATCGAGCGCAACTCGATCACCTTGGCGGTGCGGCGCTTGAGTTCCTTGACCATGACCTCGCCAGCCCTTGTCTTCACCACGACGCGGTCGCCGCGGCGGATCGCGGCTCCCGGCGAGACCACGATCACGTCGCCCTGGCGATAGGCCGGCTGCATCGAGTCGCCGGAAATCTCCAGCGCATAGGCGTGATCGTCGGCCACCGAGGGGAACGCGATCTCGTCCCAGCCTTTTCCGGCGGGAAAGCCGGCATCGTCGAAATATCCGCCCGCGCCGGCCTCGGCGAAGCCGATCAGCGGCACCGGCTTGGCAATGGCGCGGCCGGAGCCTTCGGCGATGAACTGGACGAAGCTGTCGACCGTCGTGCTGGTCGCGGCGAGGGCCTTGGCGACCGATTCGGTCGAGGGCCAGCGCGCCCGGCCGTCCGGGGTGATGCGCTTCGACTTGTTGAAGGTGGTCGGATCGAGACCGGATTTCTTGGCGAGGCCCGATGCGGAGAGGCCGGCGCTGGCAGCGAGGCGATCCAGCGCATTCCAGATTTGCGCGTGTGTCAGCATGATCGATAAGTCTCGCTACGCCCGGGTTACAATGACTTATGTCCGATTGGTAGGAATTATAGCCCCCACGCGCCAGCAAACTCAAGCCTGCATTTGTCGGCTTGAACAAGCGAAATGCCGCCGATACGGTCGAATCGGGAAGGGCGATGGCGGGGCGTGACGACGATTTATAAAATCTGCCCGGCGGGGGAGTGGCGGACGGCCGAACAGGCCGGCCGCTTTGACGGCATGGCGATCGACCGTCACGACGGATTCATCCATTTCTCCACCGCCAGCCAAGCGGCCGAGACCGCCGCCAGGCATTTTGCCGGACAGGGCGACCTGCTGCTGATAGCCGTCGACGGCGACCAATTCGGCCAGCAATTGCGCTGGGAGGTCTCGCGCGGCGGCGCCTTGTTCCCGCACCTCTATGGCGACTTGCCGGTGGACGCGGTCGCCTGGGTGAAGCCGCTGCCTCTGGATGCCGCCGGGATGCATGTATTTCCGGAACATCTGCCGTGATCGGGATCCTCGAACGCCTCACCTGGCCCATGTTGCGGGTGCTCGACGCGGAGGATGCCCATCGCCTCGCGGTGACGGCGCTGAAATACGCTCCGCTGCCGCGCGCCGCCGCGGATGACCGAAGGCTGGCGCTGCGCGCCTTCGGTCTGAATTTCGGCAACCCGGTCGGGATCGCTGCGGGGTTCGACAAGAATGGCGAAGTGCCGGATGCGCTGCTGCGCCTCGGTTTCGGCTTCGTCGAGGTCGGCACCGTCACGCCACGGCCGCAAGCCGGCAACCCGCGCCCGCGTCTGTTCCGTCTCGACGCGGACGAGGGCGTCATCAACCGCCTCGGCTTCAATAGCGCGGGCGCCGACGTCGCATTGCGCCGGCTGGCCGCGCGCGCGCAGGGTGGCGGCATTGTCGGGGTCAATGTCGGCGCCAATCGCGACTCGACCGATCGTATTTTCGACTATGCCGACCTGATCGAGCGCTTCGCGCCGGTCGCGAGCTATTTCACCGTCAACGTGTCGTCGCCGAATACGCCGGGCCTGCGCGACCTGCAGCAATCCGCGCTGCTCGACGATCTGCTGGCGCGTGTGCTCGAAGCGCGCGACCGCGTCACGCCACTGGCGGGGCCGACGCCGGTGCTGCTCAAGATCGCGCCGGACCTGTCGCTCACCGAACTCGACGACATTGTCGGCGTCGCGCGGCGCCGCCGCGTCGATGGCATGATCATCGGCAACACCACCATCACCCGCCCCGCCGGACTGCACGAGATGAAGACCGCGCTGGAAGCCGGCGGCCTGTCGGGCCGGCCGCTATTTCCCTTGGGGACGCGGATGTTGGCCGAGACCTATGTGCGGGTCGAAGGCGCTTTCCCGCTGGTCGGCGTCGGCGGCATCGATTCCGGTGACACCGCGGTCGCGAAGATTCGCGCCGGCGCCTGCCTGTTGCAGGTCTACAGCGCGCTGGTGTTCCGCGGCCTCGGCCTGGTCGGTGAGATCAAGACCAGCTTGGTCAATGCGCTCGAAGCCGAGGACCTGACCAACCTCGACGACCTCGTCGGCAGCGACGCCGCGGCAATGACCGCCGAGAAGTGGCCGGGGTGATCCTTGCTTACCTCTCCCCGCAAGTGGGGCGAGGTGACCGCTAGCGCCCCTGCGGCGCGCGGATGAAGCGCAGGATCAGCCAGATCGGCACCACGATCACCGCGCCGAGCAGCAAATAGCGCCCCAGCCAGCGCACAGTGTCGAAGCCCATGTCCCAGATGCGCCGCACCAGATACTCGATGCTGTTCACGATGTTCAGCGGGTCGAGCCCGACGACTTCGAGAACCACCCCGACAAGGATCGAGAGCAGCAGCAGCCGCACAATGACGGCGAGCGGCGAACCGCCCATGAAGCGGGTGATGGAATGATTACGGTCAATCGACGTGTTCATAAGGGCATCCTATCACGCTTTTCGGCGCCGGTCGCTTCGGGGGCAGGGCCGCGGCCTTGCTCGATCTTCACCAGAATCTTTTCCAGCGTCTCCAGCCGGTCCGCGTCGCGCGGCGGCTTGTCCCAGCGCAGCCGGCTGATGCGAGGAAAGCGCATCGCTACGCCGGATTTGTGGCGGGTCGAGCGTTGCAGTCCCTCAAACGCCACCTCGAACACCAGGCCCTGGCCTTGGTCATGCACCACCTCGCGCACCGGACCGAAGCGGCTGACGGTGTGCTTGCGCACGAAGCGGTCGATCTCGAGCAGTTCGGCGTCGGTGAAGCCGAAATAGGCCTTGCCGACCGGCACCAGCTCGCCGCCATCGGTCCAGACCCCGAAGGTGTAGTCGGAATAATACGATGAGCGCTTGCCGCTGCCGCGCTGCGCATACATCAGCACCGCGTCGACGATGAATGGATCGCGCTTCCACTTCCACCACAGGCCTTTCGGACGGCCCGGCACATAGGGCGCATCGCGGCGCTTGATCATCACGCCTTCGACCGCCTCGGCATCCGCGCCGGCGCCGGCCGAGGCGGGATCGGCACGCGCGGCGGTCAGCGTCTCCCAGTCGGCGAAGGGAATGAGCGGCGAGAGGTCAATGCGCGGGGTGTCGAGCCGTTTGAGCAGGGCTTCCAGCCGTGTCCGGCGCTCGGTGAAAGGTAGCGTTCGCAGGTCTTCGCCATTCTCGAACAGCAGGTCATAAGCGCGCAGATGCGCCGGGAATTCCGCGATCAGCTTCGGCGTCACGGTCTTCCGGTTGAGCCGCTGTTGCAGCACGTTGAACGACTGCACTCGGCCCTCGCGCAGGATCAGCAATTCGCCGTCGATCGCGCCGTCGAAACCGAGCACCTCGGCGAGGTCGGGAAAGCTCCCCGAGATGTCTTCGCCGGTGCGCGAATAGAGCCGCGCGACATGCCGTCCGTCCGGTCGCGTTCCAGCAGCGGCCTGAACGCGGGTGCCGTCCCATTTCCATTCGGCGCAGAATTCGCGCGCATCCAGCGCAGCGAAATCCGTCTCCTCGATCGCGTGGGACAGCATTGCCGGTCGGAATGGCGCGGGATCGTCGGTCTGCGGCCGCTCGCCGCGGCCCTCGACCCAGGCGAAGAGTTCGAGATAGGGCGGGGCGAGGCCCGGCCAGATCAATTCGATCTCGTCCGGTGCCTTGTCGCCGAGCGAGCCTGCAGCGGTCTTCGCCAATCGCGCCGAGACGCCGACGCGCAACGCGCCCGTAACTAGCTTGAGCAGCGCCCAGCGCCCGGTCTCGTCGAGCGCATCGAGCCAGCGCGCGAGCTGCGCCGGCAATTCGAGCTTGCCGAGCGTGTTCAGAATGGTCACCACGTCGGTGATGCTCGGGATCGCGTTCGGGCGCTTCGCCGGATCGACCGGCCACATCAGCGCGATCGTCTCCGAGGTGTCGCCGACATAATCGCGCGACAGGCCGAACAGCACCGGATCGGTGCGCTGCTCGATCAATGTGCGGATCACGTTCGGCTTGGCATGCTGGAACGACAGCGTGCCGGTGAGCGCGGCCAGCGCGTAGCCGCGCTCGGGGGCCGGCGTGTTGCGGAAATAGTCGCTCATCAGCCGCAGCTTGTTATTGCGGCCGGGCTCATAGGCGAGGCGGTCGAGCAGTTCGGCGAAGCGGTTCATGCGCCGTCGCCTTGCGCCGCCACCACGTCGGTCTCCTCTTCGTCGCCATAGCCGACGATGTCGAGCGGTCGCGCGCGCAGCCCCTGCGTGGTGCACCAATGCACCAGCGCGTCTTCCTGGCCATGCGTCACCCAGATCTCTGATGCGCCGGTGGCCTTGATGGTGGCGGTGAGACCGTCCCAGTCGGCATGATCGGAAATCACCAGCGGCAATTCGACGCCGCGCTGGCGCGCACGTGCGCGCACCCGCATCCAGCCCGACGCGAAGCATGACACCGGGTCGGGAAAGCGCCGCGTCCAGCGGTCCTGCAACGACGACGGCGGGCAGAGCGTGATGGTGCCGGCGAGGTCGGCCTTGGTCGCGTCGCGCACCAACGGCGTTTCGCCGAGGTCGATGCCGCGCTGCTGATAATAGCGCGTGATCGTCTCCATCGCGCCGTGCAGGTAGATCGGACGCTCGTATCCGGCGGCGCGGATCAGCGCCATCACGCGCTGCGCCTTGCCGAGCGAATAGGCCCCGACCATATGCGCCCGCTCCGGAAACAGCGCGACCGAGCGCAACAGCTTGTCGATCTCGCCCTGCGCATCGCCATGCCGGAACACCGGCAGGCCGAAGGTCGCCTCGGTGATGAACACGTCGCACGGCACCAGTTCGAACGGCGCGCAGGTCGGATCGCGCGCGTCCTTGTAATCGCCCGAGGCGACGATGCGCAGCCCGTCCGCCTCGACCGCGATCTGCGCCGAACCGAGCACATGCCCGGCCGGATGGAAGCTCACCTGCACCCCGTCGAGCGTCAGCGTCTCGCCATAGGCGATGGCCTGCGTCGATCCGGCGAAATTCGCGCCGTAGCGCAGCCGCATGATGTCGAGGGTTTCCTGGGTGGCCAGCACCGCGCCATGGCCGGCGCGTGCGTGGTCGGAGTGGCCATGCGTGATCAGCGCCTGCTCCACCGGCCGGACCGGATCGATGTGAAAGCCGCCGCGCTTGCAGCAGAGGCCCAGAGGGGTTGAAATCAGGATATCTTCGGGGCGCATGGCTGCTAGATATGTCATGACCCACCAATGACCAGCCTGTTCCTCAGTTCCGGCGACCTGATCGCCGATCGACGCTATCAGTTCGCCCGCGACCTCGCGGCGCGCGGCGATCTTGCGGCGGCGGCCGACCTCTACGCGCAGGCCGCCGAGGTCGCGCCGGGATTTGCCTCGGCGTGGTTTGCGCTGGGAGAGGCGAGGGCGGATCTCGGCGAGCGCGATGCCGCGGTCGCGGCGTTCGAGCAGGCCCGCGCGGCTGATCCGGAGGATCGTCACGGGGCGGTGCTGCGACTGGTGCAGCTTGGCGCGGCCGATGCCGCAATGCCGCCGGGTTACGTGCGCGCCGTGTTCGATCAATATGCAGCGCGTTTCGATTCTGCGCTGGCAGAGCTCCATTATCGCGGACCCGCCTTGTTGCTCGAAGCGGTGCGCGCGACCAGCGTGCCGATGACATTTGGGACCATGCTCGATCTCGGCTGCGGCACCGGGCTCGCCGCCGCCGCGTTCCGGCCTCATGTCGCGACCATGGCTGGCGTCGATCTGTCACCCGCGATGGTGCAGGAGGCGCGCGGCAAAGGCCTCTATGACCGTCTCGCGGTCGGGGATGTTACCCCCTTCATGGAGGCGGAGCCGGGCGGCACGGCGCATCTGGTCGTCGCGGCGGATGTGTTCGTCTATCTCGGCGACCTCGCGCCGGTGATGGCCGCGGCGGCGCGCGTGCTTGCGCCAGAGGGGCTGCTGGCCTTCACGGTCGAGACCCATGACGGCCCGGGAATCGTCCTCGGTGAGAAGCTGCGCTACGCGCACAGCGCCGCGTATCTGCGGCAGGTCCTGGCGGCGGCCGGATTGGCGCCGCTCACGCTCGAATCCGCCTCGACCCGCGATGAGGGCGGGGTTCCGGTTCCCGGGCTGGTGGTCGTGGCAAAACCGCGCTGACGGCGCTACCTCTACCGGGTGACCCTGCTCGAAAGTCCCATCGTCTCGGCGCTGCCCGAGCCCTTCGCGCGCTGGTTCGCGAAGCGTGGCTGGTCGCCGCGCGCGCATCAGCTCGAATTGCTCGAGAAGGCGCGCGCCGACAAGTCGGTGCTGCTGATCGCGCCGACCGGCGCCGGCAAGACACTGGCCGGATTCCTCCCCTCGTTGGTGGAACTGACCGAACTTCGTACCCGGCGCGGCAGCAAGAAGCTGGTATCGACCGGCAGCGCCATCCGGCGCGAGGGCGGCCTGCACACGCTCTATATCTCGCCGCTCAAGGCGCTGGCGGTCGACATCGCGCGCAACCTCGAAACGCCGGTGGCCGAGATGGGCCTGCCGATCCGGATCGAGACGCGCACCGGCGACACGCCGGCCTCGAAGCGCCAGCGCCAGCGCCGCGATCCGCCCGACATCCTGCTCACGACGCCTGAACAACTCGCGCTGATCCTCGCGACGCCGGACGGGCCCTACATGTTCGGCTCGCTGCGCCGCATCGTGCTCGATGAACTGCACTCGCTGGTCACCTCGAAGCGCGGCGACCTGCTGTCGCTCGGGCTTGCGCGGCTGCATCGGCTTGCGCCCGGCATCACGTCGGTCGGGTTGTCGGCCACGGTGGCGACGCCGGATGATCTGCGCCGCTATCTGGTGCCGCAGCCGCCGGGCAGCGGTGCGCTCGCCGATCTCGTGATTGCCGAGGCCGGCGCGCCGCCCGACGTGACCATGCTCGACACCGCCGCGCGCCTGCCTTGGGCCGGGCACTCCGCCATGCATGCGCTCGATGAGATGTATGCGCTGGTCGGCCGGCACAAGACGACATTGATCTTCGTCAACACCCGCAGCCAGGCGGAGAACATCTTCCAGCAGCTCTGGCGCATCAACGAGGATTCGCTGCCGATTGCGCTGCATCATGGCTCGCTCGACGTCGCGCAGCGGCGCAAGGTCGAGCAGGCGATGTCGGATGGCCGGCTGAAGGCGGTGGTCTGCACTTCGTCGCTCGATCTCGGCGTCGACTGGGGCGACGTCGACCTGGTGATCAATGTCGGCGCGCCGAAGGGCGCGTCGCGGCTGCTGCAGCGCATCGGCCGCGCCAACCACCGCATGGACGAGCCGTCCAAGGGAATTCTCATTCCAGCCAACCGCTTTGAGGTGCTGGAATGCACCGCAGCGCTGGGCGCGGTGCGCGAGAACGCGCAGGATACGCCGCCCTTGCGCACCGGCGCGCTCGACGTGCTGGCGCAGCATATCCTCGGCTGTGCCTGCGGCGCGCCGTTCCACAGCGACGACCTCTACGAAGAGGTGCGGGCGGCCGCGCCCTATGCGGACCTGACGCGCAGCGACTTCGATGCCGCGGTCGATTTCGTCGCTACCGGCGGCTATGCGCTGAAGGCCTATGAACGCTTCGCGAAAATCCGCCAGGACAAGGAAGGCCGCTGGCGCATCGCGCATCCGATGGTGGCGCAGCGCTATCGCATGAATGTCGGCACCATCGTCGAGGCCGACATGATCAAGGTGCGGCTGGTGCGCTCGCGCGCCTCGAAGGCGGTCGCGCGTGGCGGGCGCATCCTCGGCGAGGTCGAGGAATATTTCATCGAGATGCTGACGCCGGGCGACACCTTCGTGTTTGCCGGCGAAGTCCTGCGCTACGAGGCGCTGGTCGAGAACGAGGTCTATGTCTCGCGCGCCACCGCGGAAGATCCCAAGGTGCCGTCTTACGAGGGCGGCAAATTCCCGCTCTCGACTTATCTTGCCGACCGCGTGCGCGGCATCATCGCCGACCCCTCAGCCCGGCGCGGCTTGCCCGACCAGGTCCGCGAGTGGCTGGAAATCCAGGAATGGCGCTCGATGCTGCCGGGGCCGCGGCAATTGCTGGTCGAGACCTTTCCGCGCGCCGACAAATATTACCTGCTCTGCTATCCGTTCGAGGGACGGCTGGCGCATCAGACGCTCGGGATGCTGCTGACGCGCCGGCTCGAGCGCGCGCGGCTGCGGCCACTCGGCTTCGTCGCTAACGAATATGCGCTCGCGGTGTGGGGCTTGGGCGACGTGGCGCTGCGGCTGGAGCGCGGCGACCTCACGCTCGACGCCTTGTTCGATCAAGACATGCTGGGCGACGACCTGGAGGCGTGGCTGGCGGAATCCGCGCTGATGAAACGCACCTTCCGCACCTGCGCCATCATTGCCGGGCTGATCGAACGCCGCTTTCCCGGTCAGGAGAAATCGCGCCGCGAGGTCACGATTTCGACCGATCTTGTGTATGACGTGCTGCGCAAGCATCAGCCCGATCATTTGTTGTTGCGCGCGGCGCGAGCGGACGCCGCAACGGGGCTGCTCGACATCAAGCGGCTCGGCGAAATGCTCTCACGCATCAAGGGTCGAATCGTGCATAAGGCTCTGGATCACGTTTCGCCGCTCGCGGTTCCGGTGATGCTGGAGATTGGCCGCGAGTCGGTTTATGGCGAAGCAGCCGACTCCATCCTCGCGGAAGCGGCGGACGACTTGATCAAGGAGGCGATGCGGTGAATTTCTTCGAGCGCTTGCCTGGCGCATTCTCTCCACCCTCCAAGCCGGAGGAGCGGGGTGATGTGGGGGTTGCCGCGCTCGGGACGCATCACACCATCACGGTCGCCTCGGTCACGCTGGTGGCCGATTGCGGCGGCGCGCTGTATTGGCCCGACGAGGGCCTGCTGGTCGTCGCCGACCTGCATTTCGAGAAGGGCTCGGCCTATGCGCGGCGCGGTGTACTGCTGCCGCCTTACGACACCGCCGCGACGCTGGCGCGTCTCGCCGGGCTGATCGCGCATTACGCGCCGCGCGCGGTGCTCGCGCTCGGCGACAGCTTCCATGACGTCGGTGGTCCGGCGCGCCTGCTCCCCGGCGATCGGGCAACGCTCGCCACGCTGCAACGTGGACGCGACTGGATCTGGGTCGCAGGCAATCACGATCCCGATCCCGCGGCGAATATCGGCGGCGGTTTTGCGGCGACGCTCGGCATCGGCGCGCTGACCTTCCGCCATGAGCCGACTCGCGGCGCCGAGCCTGGCGAAATCTCCGGCCACCTGCATCCGGTGGCGCGGGTGAGCCGGCGCGGCCGCACCGTGAGCCGGCGCTGCTTCGCGAGCGACGGCCGCCGCATGGTGGTTCCGGCTTTCGGCTCCTATGCCGGCGGCCTGAACATCCGCGACCGCGCGTTTGCAGAATTGTTCGACGATCTCGGCTTCATCGCGCATATGCTCGGCGAGGAACGCCTCTACGCGATCCCGGCGCATCGCTGCCTCGGCGATTAATCCCGCCGGAAGATCACGCTGGCCAGCCAGCCGGTCACCAACGCCATCAACGCCGCCGCAAGTCCGTAGAGGAAGCCGTGCTCGCGCGCCGCATTGGCGACGAATTGCTCGAAGCCGACTTTGAAGATTTCAAGCGCGGAATTTTCGCGCGCAATCATCGCGCCGTCGGCGAACAGCTTGACGTCGACCTGATAGGCGCCGAACGGCACTTCGGCCGGCAGCGGAATGTCGACCCGGAATAAGGTCGGCGACAGGAACGTGATCGCGCGCTGCTCTTCGAGATAGAGGCCCTTCTGCCGCTGGAGGCGGACGAAGTTGGAACGGAACGGGTCGTCCGGCACGACGTCGGCGAGGTCGGTTCCGATGCGCTGAGTCAGGATGAAATTATCAATCCCGACACCCAAGCGGCGCAACGTCTCGCGGTTGGCGATGTCGGGGATCGGTCGCGTCGTCAACACGCCGAGATAGCTCGGCACGTTCACGAAGAAGCGGGAATCGACATTGGTCCAGATGCCGATGACACGATCCTTGCGGCGCGTGACCAGGTTCTGGCGCGGGCCGGTGATCGTCACCACGATGTCGTAGTTTTGGCGCGGCTTGCTCGCGGCGTCCTGTTCGACGGTGCCGAACAGCACCAGTTCCTCGCCGGTAAAGCTCGACGTCACCATCACCTGATGGTTCGAGAGCGACGTTACCAGGCGCTCGGCGCGCGTTTCCGCCGGTGCGATGGCCAGTGCGAGCAAGGCGGTGAGCAGGGCCGCCCGCCTCACAGCAGGGTGTCCTCATAGGGGCGGACGGAATAGAGATCGTCCGGCTTCACGGCGAGGTCATAGGCGAAGCGCAGGCCGACCGCGAGCACCAGCAGGCCGAGCAGCAGCCGCAGCCGGTCGGCGCGGATATTGTATCCAGCGCGGGCGCCGAATTGCGCGCCGATTGTGCCGCCGACCATCAGGATCAACGCCAGCACCGCGTCGACCAGGTGATTGGTGACCGCGTGCATCACCAGGGCCGATGCCATGGTGACGAGAGTCACCACCATCGACGTGCCGATCACGGTCGCGGTCGGAACCCGCAGCAGGTAGATCAGCATCGGCACCAGGATGAACCCGCCGCCGATGCCGAGCACCGATCCGATGAAACCGATGAGGAAGCCGATCGCCCAGACCGGGATCGCGGACACATAAATGCGCGAGCGCTTGAAGCGCACCTTGAACGGCAGCCCGTGAAACCAGGCATGGCTGCCGGGACGCCGCAATTGCTGCGGCCCACCGCGCCGGCTGCGCAGGATCGCGCGCACGCTTTCCATCAGCATCAGCACGCCGATCACCGTCAGCAGCACGACGTAGGAAATGCCGATAGTGAGGTCGAGCTGGCCGAGCGAGCGCAGCTTGGTGAACAGCGTCACGCCGGCCGCGGTCCCAAGAAAGCCGCCGACCAGCAGCATCGCCGCCAGCGAGAGATCGACCGCGTGCCGGCGCCAATAGGAGAGCGCGCCCGAACAGGACGAGGCTGCGATGTGCCCGGTGACGCTGGCCACCGCGACGGCCGGCTGGATGCCGAGGAAGATCAGCAGCGGCGTCATCAGGAAGCCGCCGCCGATTCCGAACATCCCGGAAATGAAGCCGACCACGACCCCCATCGCGAAGATGACGAAGATATTCACCGGCAGATCGGCGATCGGGAGGTAGATTTGCACGCGCGTTTCCTGATTCCCGCGGCGGCACGGGTCACCCAATAAACACCGGGCACGCCCGGAAACAACCCGAAGTTCGAAACCGTCCGCCTGATGGCGTGAGGCGCTATGGGCCGGGGCGCTTCGGAGCAGCGGGCCGAAGCGGACCGCCGGCATTCGCCGCGCGTTTTGCTGCGGCCGGAGCATCCCAACCGCCGGCCGGAGCCGGAACGTCGATGGCGGCCTGCGGCTCCAGGGCGGGCGTGAAGGTTTGCACCGCGAGGCGCGCGGCCTCGAGCGAGGCCGCGTCGAGCCGGGCGGCGACGTCGTCACGTTTCTTTGCCGCGTCCTTGTCGCCGTCGCGTGCGGCAAGCGCGAACCACTTGTAGGATTCGGCGAGGTTCTGCGGCATGCCGACGCCGCGCGCGCTCAGCACCGCGAGATTGAACTGGCTGTCCATGACCCCGAGGGCGGCCGCCTTGCGGAACCATTGCAGCGCATTGCGGAAATCCGGCTTGCCGTCGATGCCTTCGGCAAACAGCACGGCAAGGTTATGCATCGCCTTGCCGTGGCCGGCATTGGCGGCGAGGAGGTAGAGACGGCGCGCGGCGTCGAGGTCTTTCTTGACGCCGATGCCCTTCTCATAGAGGCCGCCGAGACGGAATTGCGCGGGGACGAGACCGCCTTCGGTGGCGCGCTGGAACCATCGGGCGGCCTCCGCGGCGTTCTGCGGGACGCCGCGCCCGTCGAGGAAGCGCATCGCCACTTCGAAGGCGGCTGCAGGATCGCCGTCGCGGGCGGCATTGCGCAGCATGTCGCTGCCGATTCCAACGGGCAGGGCTTCGAGCTTGGCGCGCGCCGCTGCCGCGGGCGCCGCACCGATCGAGCCCGTGATGTCACCGTTTGATGCCGCGCTCTGTCCACCGACAGGCGCAGCGGCCGGCGTCGTGGGTTCGATCCCGGCCTGTTCGGTTGTGGCTGGAGCTTGCGACCCGATGGTCGGGCTCACACTCTTCACGGCTTCGCTCGCGGGGCCGATCAACTCCGCCGTGGCATAGAGCGTGCCGAGCACGATCGAGACCACGCTGGCGCCGACGAACAGCGAGCGGACCCGCTTGGCAAAGCCGCCGCCCTCGTTCTCCGGAGGCCGCGCCGGCCGCAGCTCGGCGCGTGGCGCATTGGCCGCGGCGTCGGCATGGGCAGTGGCGCTTGCCGCACGCGCCGCGCGCCGGGCGGCCTGAATGAAATCGTCCTTGCTACCCGGATCCGGAATCACCGGTGGCTTTGCCGATCCAAGCGCGGCTTCGGACGCGGCGATGCGATCGGCCGGCGATGGCCCTGCGCGGCCGGGCGAGGCGCCGAGCCCGGGCTCAAGCGGATGGTCGGGCGGCAGGTTCGGATCGATCGGCCGCCATTCGGCGGTCATCGGCGGAGGCGCGAATTTCGGCTTCGGCTCCTGGATCTGCGCCACCGCGACGGCGCGGGGCCGCGCTGCTGGGGCCGGCGGCGCCTGCATATCGGTCTCGATCATCGCCAGCCGGTCGACGACATGTCCTAGCGTGCCATGCGCGGCTTCGATGGCGTCCTGGTTGCGCTGCTCGACCTGCTTGATGGTCTCGAGTTCGCGCTGGATCGTCTCGACCTCGGGGGCGGGTCCCGCACGCCGCTCGGCGCGCGGCGCGGCGGCATTCTGGGCGCGCTGCTGTTCGAGATGCACCAGCAATTCGGCCAAGGCGTGCTCGATCGCCTCGAGATGGTTCAGCCGGGCGCCCGAGGCGTCGAGCTTTTCGACCAGCTTGGCGATGCGCTCTTCCAGATGGCCGACCGCGGCGTTGCCGCCATGCGACTGCGCCAGCCGCTCCAGTTTGTCGGTGAGGCCCTGGACCACCGCCTCGATGCGTGGCGACGGATCCTCCGCGGCGACGACGGCGCTGCGCGCCTCCAAGGCGCGCGCGAGTGAATCGATGCGCTGGTCGATCGCGGTGAGCACTTCGTTGGTGGTGCCGGATTTCGCCAGCCGATCGACCTTCAGCGCCAGCGCGCGCATTTCCTCGATCAGATGGCCGAGCGCGTCATTGGACGCGACATGCGCCACTACGCTCTTCAAGGTCTCTACCGCGTCCTCGAGCTGGTGCAGCGTGCCCGGATCCTGGCGGCCGGTGGCGATGGCGTCGATCTTGTAGGCGAGATTCTCGATGGTCTGCTGCAGGCCTCCGAGGGATTCGGCGGGCGTGAGGCTGCGCAATTCATCGCGCACTTCCAGGATGCCGTGCTCGAGCGCCGCCAGCGCATTGCCGTCGACGTCACTGCTGCGCGACTGATTGAGCTTGGTGGCGAGGCTGCGAACTTCATTTTCCAGCGCTTCGACCGCGCGGCGCGGCATCGCTTCCTGGATGGTGCGCGAAATCTCGCCGAGCTCTTCGCGCAACGCCGTGATCGACTCGGCAATCGCGGTCGGGTTACGCAGCGTCTCGATCTGCGAAGTGATCTGGCGTAGGTGCTGTTCGAGGCCGGACAGGTCCTGGGTCGCGGGGCGCGGCAGCACGTCCGACTGAACCCGCGGCTGCGGCGGCGGCGGAGCAGGCCTGCGGTCCGGCGGCGCATACATCGCGTGCGCGGGTATCGACGGTGGTGCCGGCGTATAGGGCAGGGGTGCCGACGCCGGATTGTGATCCAGCGCCTGCTGGCGTGCGGTGATTTCGGCGAGTGCTGCTTCGACGCTGTCCGGTGCGGATTCAGCCAGCGAAGGGTCGCGATATAATTCGGCCATGGTGGTCGGCCGCTGGTCGGCCACGATCTGGTCGAGGCGGCGGTCGAGCCGGGCGATGGCGTGGGCGATCTGGCCGGTGTCGTGCTGGGCACCGGGGCCGCCGCCGGACCGGGCGATCTGGCCGAGTTGGCGGCTCAGGTCGTCAAGGCGTGCGTTCACCGCCGAGAGGCCGTCCTCGGGCGCGCCGTATTCAGGGTCCGCGTAATGATTTTGCGGCGCCACGCCTTCCTCGTTCGCGGAACTGGCAATGACCTCTTCCAGCCATTCGCCGACGGATACGCCTGCTCGCCGTGCAGCCTCGCGAGCGGTGTCGCGCGCCTGCGGGCGAACACCTCTCACCTGCCACGGAACGCCGTTATTCATGCCCGTGACCACGTTCGAACCGGAGGAGCGGGAGCCCGGTTGGCCCTGATCTCTGGAACCGGCAAATCGTTAACGCCCCGTATGCGGGAAAACCCGTCGCCGGCCCCGTCACACTTTTTCAAGGTTCAAGGTAAACAGACCGTTAAGAATTGGCGGTTATGGCTGAAACCGCTGCGTTTTTCGGCCATTTTACCGTTGCGGGGCGGCCGGCAACACGTCGCGCAGATCAACCGGCTGGAGCGCCGGAAGCGGTTATGCCGTCCGGCTTGCGCCTCCCTCGGCCACCTCCACATAATGGCCGAATCAGGCTGCATCGCGGGAGGGACCTCATGCCGACCTACAAAGCGCCGGTCGACGACACGCTGTTTCTCCTGACCGACGTCTTCAACATCGATCGCTACAACAACCTGCCCGGCTTTGCTGATGCGTCGTCTGATGTCGTCGAGGCGATCCTCGGCGAGGCCGCGAAATTCGCCGAGCATGTGCTGACACCGCTCAACCGCGTCGGTGATG
The DNA here is from genome assembly GCA_947481635.1 of Bradyrhizobiaceae bacterium. Lineage (GTDB taxonomy): Bacteria > Pseudomonadota > Alphaproteobacteria > Rhizobiales > Xanthobacteraceae > CANKHJ01. The sequence continues at coordinate 15,433 of CANKHJ010000012.1, read as the reverse complement.
TCGAAGGCTGCACCCGCCATCCCGACGGCCGCGTGACCACCCCGACCGGATTCAAGGCTGCCTATAAGCAACTCTGCGACGGCGGCTGGCTCGGCATCTCGGCGCCGGCGGAATTCGGTGGGCAGGGGCTCCCGGCGACGATCACCGCGATCGTCAACGAATATCTCGTCTCCGCCAATATGGGCTTCTCGATGTATCCGGGCCTGGTCCAGGGTGCGGTCGCCGCGATCCTGGTCCACGCCAACGACGAATTGAAGAAGACCTACCTGCCGAAGATGATCGAAGGCGTCTGGGCCGGCACGATGAATCTCACCGAGCCGCATTGCGGCACCGATCTCGGCCAGTTGCGCACCAAGGCGGTGCCCCAGGCGGACGGCAGCTACAAGATCACCGGCACCAAGATCTTCATCTCCGGCGGCGAGCAGGATCTCACCGAGAACATCATCCACCTGGTGCTGGCGCGCATCGAAGGCGCGCCCGCGGGCACACGCGGCATTTCGCTGTTTCTGGTGCCGAAAGTGTTCGTGAAGCCGGACGGTGCGCTCGGCGAGCGCAACGGCGTCTCATGCGGCTCGATCGAAGAGAAGATGGGCATCCACGGCAACTCGACCTGCGTGATGAATTACGACGGTGCGGTCGGCTGGCTGATCGGCGAGCAGCATCGCGGGCTCAACGCCATGTTCACGATGATGAACGAGGCGCGGCTCGGCGTCGGCATCCAGGGCCTCGCGATGTCCGAGGTCGCCTATCAGAACGCCGCGATCTACGCCAAGGAGCGCCTGCAGGGCCGCGCATTGACCGGGCCGAAATTTCCCGACAAGGCCGCCGATCCAATCATCGTCCATCCCGACATCCGCCGCAGCCTGCTGACCATGCGCGCCTTCAACGAGGCGGCGCGCGCGCTGGTGATGTGGACCGCGCTGAAGGGCGATGTCGCGCATCGCTCCGGCGACGCGAAGGAACGCCAGGCCGCCGACGATCACATGGGCCTGCTCACGCCGGTGGTCAAAGGCGTGCTCACCGATGGCGGTTTCAACAATGCGGTGGCGGCGCAACAGGTGTTCGGCGGCCACGGCTATATCGCCGAGCACGGCATGGAGCAATTCGTGCGTGACGCGCGCATTGCCCAGATCTACGAGGGCGCCAATGGCATCCAGGCGCTCGACCTGGTCGGGCGCAAACTGCCCAAGGATGGTGGCCGCGCGTTGAACGCGTTCTTCAGCGAGGTGCGGGGCTTCATCAAGGAGCATGCCGCCGATGAGGCGATGAAACCTTATGTCGGCCCGCTCGGGACCGCTGTTGGGCACATGCAGCAGGCGACCGTCTGGTTCGTGCAGAACGCGATCAAGGCGCCCGATAATGCCGGCGCCGGCGCGATGGATTACATGCACATGTTCGGTCTGGTCGCGCTCGGATACATGTGGTGCAAGATGGTGGTCGCCGCGCGCGCGCGGATCGCGGCGGGCAGTGACGCCGGCGATCGTATGAAAACCAAGCTCGTCACCGGGCGTTTCTTCATGGAGCGGATGCTGCCCGAGACCGGCGCGCATCTGGCGCGCATCCAGGCCGGCGCCGCCAGCACGATGGAGTTGCCGGCCGACGCGTTCTGACGTCACGCCGGCAATCAATCCGCGTCGATCACCGCGTTGATCAGGCAATTGCTGCCGACGAATGGCGATTCAGACAATCCGGCTTGTTCGAATTTCCCTTCGGCCGAGATGGTCTCGACCGAGGACAGGATGCGATCCACGCCGACGCTGGTGGTGAAGGGCAGGATCAAGCGCTCCAGCAACACGTCGCATCCGCCGCGGTCGCGCGTTTCCACGATGTTGTAGACCGGCCGGCCCGTAATGGCCTGCTGATAGGTCTTCATCGCGCCCTCGCGCCAGACGGCGGGCAGGACATCGTCGAGGTATTCCCCGGTCCGAGCCCCGCCATAAGCCTCTTGAAGCCGCCGGCCGAGGTAACGGATCAGGAAACGCGGCGCAGCGCCACTCCCCGCCACGTCACAGAACATCAGCGTGTCGACCTGTTGTCCGATCTCCTCCATCGGGAGATCCTTCCAGAACGGCAGCGGCGCCTGCGCGCGCAACCGCGACCATTGCTTGTAGAGCCAACGCTGACTGACCGACCGGATAACTCCGGATCCTGATCTTGAAAATTCCACGGAAACGTCCCCACACCCCGTAGTTCCGGCTTTTCAAAGACCGCGATGCATTTGTCAACGCGCGTGGCGCAGCGCGAAGCGCACGCAAACGTGATGCGACGAATGCGCCAAAGGATGAGGCGAACGAGGCTCGCGGTCGCGCCTAATGGGCGGTATGTTGGGCCGAACCGGAATCGCCGAGGATCCGCCGGAATGGACCCGCTGAATCTGCCTCGCCCAGCCTGGATGACCGAAGACGTCGCAATGCTGGAAGAGCAGGTGCGTCGCTTCATCGCGGCAGAATTCGTGCCACATCTCGACCGCTGGCATGAAGACGGCATTTACGACCAGGCCGTATGGCGCAAGGCGGGCGAGGCGGGGCTCCTCTGCGCCGCCATGCCGGAGGAATATGGCGGCGGCGGTGGAAGCTTCGCCCATGAGGCCGTGATCGATCGCGAGCTGTCGCTCGCCGGCTTCGATACGTTCGGCGCGCCGCTGCATTCCGGCATTGTCGCGCCCTATATCCTCCATCACGGCACGCAAGAGCAAAAAAAGCGCTGGCTGCCTAAGCTCGCCACCGGCGAACTGGTTGCCGCCATCGCCATGACCGAGCCGGGCACCGGCTCGGACCTTCAGGGGGTGAAGACCACCGCCAAGAAGTCGGGCAACGGCTATCTCCTGAACGGCTCCAAGACCTTCATCACCAACGGCCAACATGCCAATCTGATCGTGGTGGTGGCCAAGACCGACCCCGCGGCCGGCTCCAAGGGCGTCTCGCTGATGGTGGTCGAGACCGAGGATGCGCCGGGCTTCCGGCGCGGCCGCAAGCTCAAGAAGCTCGGCATGGATGCGGCCGACACCTCGGAATTGTTCTTCGACGACGTGCCGCTGCCGCCCGATAACCTGCTCGGTGGCGAGGAGGGACAGGGCTTCTACCAATTGATGAAAGAGCTGCCGCAGGAGCGCCTGATCGTCGGCATCAACGCGGTTTCGATGATGGAGCGGGCGCTCGCGCTGACCATCGACTATGTCAAGCAGCGCAAGGCCTTCGGCAAGGCGATCATCGACTTCCAGAACACCCAGTTCGAGCTGGCCGAATGCAAGACCGAGGCGACTGTCGCCAAGGTCTTCCTCAACGACTGTATCGGCCGCCATATCGAGGGCCAGCTCGACACCGTCACCGCCTCGATGGCCAAATACTGGCTCACCGACACGCAAGGAAAAATCATCGATCGGTGCCTGCAATTGTTTGGCGGCTATGGCTATATGGATGAATATCCGATTTCACGGATGTACCGGGACGCACGGGTCCTGCGCATCTACGCCGGGACCAACGAGATCATGAAGTTGCTGATCGCCCGCAGTTTATAACGGGACACGACGGAAATTCTGGGAGAGACACATGGCCGAAGCCTTCATCTACGATCACGTGCGCACCCCGCGCGGGCGCGGCAAGAAGGACGGTTCGCTGCATGAGGTGACGGCGGTCAACCTCGCCGCCCAGGCGCTCGGCGCCATCAGGGAACGCAACGGCCTCGATCCGAACCTGATCGACGACGTCGTGCTCGGCTGCGTCGATCCGGTCGGCGAGGCCGGCGGCGATATCGCGCGCATCGCGGCGCTCGCGGCCGGGTATGGCAACAACGTGCCGGGCGTGCAGATCAACCGCTTCTGCGCGTCGGGTCTCGACGCGGTGAATTTCGCGGCGGCCGAGGTGATGTCCGGCCAGCACCAGATGACCATCGGCGGCGGCATCGAGTCGATGAGCCGCGTCGGCATCGGCGCGTCGGGCGGTGCATGGCCGGTCGATCCGTCGGTCGCGGTCGAAACCTACTTCATGCCGCAGGGCATCTCGGCTGACCTGATCGCGACCAAATACGGCTTCTCGCGCGATGACGTCGACGCCTATGCGGTGCAGAGCCAGAAGCGCGCCGCCGAGGCCTGGGACGCCGGTCGTTTCAGCAAGTCGGTGGTGCCGGTGAAGGACATCAACGGCCTCACCATCCTGGCCAAGGACGAGCATATGCGGCCGACCACGACGATGCAGTCGCTGGCCTCGCTCAATCCGGCCTTCGTGCAGATGGGCGAGATGGGTGGCTTCGATGCGGTCGCGACGCAGGCGCATCCCGAGATCGAGTTCGTCAATCACGTGCATCACGCCGGCAATTCCTCCGGCATCGTCGATGGCGCGGGCGCGGTGCTGATCGGCAGCGAAGCCGGCGGCCGTGCGGCCGGCCTGAAACCGCGCGCCAGGATCCGCGCTTTCGCCAATATCGGCTCCGAGCCGGCGATCATGCTGACCGGTCCGGAATTCGTGACGCGCAAGCTGTTGAAGAATGCCGGCATGACGATCGGCGATATCGATCTGTGGGAGATCAACGAGGCATTTGCGTCGGTGGTGTTGCGCTTCCAGCAGGCGCTGGAGCTCGATCCCGCCAAGGTCAACGTCAATGGGGGCGCCATCGCGATGGGCCATCCGCTCGGCGCCACCGGCGCGATGATCCTCGGCACGGTGCTGGATGAATTGGAACGGCGCAATCTTTCGACCGCGCTGGTGACATTGTGCATCGGCGCCGGCATGGGAACCGCGACGATCATCGAGCGGGTGTGATCGCGTCCATGCCGAAGATCGACATCACCAAAGCCAAGACCCGGACGACGACCATCTATCCGGCCGAATTCAAGCCCGTCGTGCAGGGGCGCGAAAAGACCGCGTTGGGTGACGTCGTCGGGCTCACGCAATTCGGCGTCAATCTCACCCGCCTCAAGCCCGGCGCGGCGTCCGGCCTGCGTCACTGGCACGACAACGAGGATGAGTTTGTCTACGTGCTCGAAGGCGAGATCACGCTGATCGAGGACAATGGCGAGACGGTGCTGAAACCCGGCGACGCCGCCGCCTACAAGGCCGGCGTGGCCAACGGTCACCACCTCGTCAACAAGACCTCGCAAGATGTTCTGTATCTCGAGATCGGTACGCGCGCGCCGCGCGACGTCGGGCATTATCCCGACGTCGATTTTTGCTACGAGAAAACCGAAGCCGGCATGCGAATGTTCCGCAAGTCCGGCGAACCCATTCCCAGCGAATAGCAGCTTCGGAGATCGCCCATGTCCTACGTCAATTTCAAGGTCGAAGTGGATGGCGACGGCATCGCGCTGGTCACCTGGGATGCTCCCGGCCGCGCGATGAACGTGATCGACCTGAAGTCGATCGAGGAGCTCGGCGCCATCATCGAGACGGTCGCGACCGACGCCAATATCAAGGGCGCGGTCATCACATCTGGCAAGGATGCCTTCTGCGCCGGCGCGGATCTCACCATGCTCGAGGTGATGGGCCGTGAATTCGCCGATACGACCAAGCGACTCGGTCCCGAGGCCGCGAACCAGTTGCTGTTCGACGAGAGCCGCAAGTGGTCGCTGTTGATTCGTCGCGCTGAGACCAGCGGCAAGCCGTGGGTCGCCGCGATCAACGGTACCGCGCTCGGCGGTGGCTTCGAACTGACGCTCGCATGCCATCACCGCGTCGCCGCCGATAACCCGAAGGCGCGTGTCGGGCTGCCCGAAGTGAAGGTCGGGCTGTTTCCGGGCGCCGGCGGTACGCAGCGCGTGCCGCGCATGCTGGCTCCGGCCGACGCGCTGCAATTCCTGCTCAAGGGCGATCAGATTCCGATCGCGCGCGCCAAGCAGCTCAAGCTGGTCGACAATGTCGTGCCGCAGGCCGATTTGATCACGACCGCGAAGGCCTGGATCAAGGCCGGCGGCAAAGGCGTCGCGCCGTGGGACGTCGACGGCTTCAAGCTGCCGGGCGGCCCGGTCTATTCCAAGGCCGGCATGATGGTCTTCCCGGCCGCGAACGCGCTCTATCGCAAGGAGACTTTCGACAATTATCCGGCCGCGCGCGCAATCATGCAGTGCGTCTATGAGGGCCTGCAGGTGCCGTTCGATACCGGACTGCGGGTCGAGTCGCGCTGGTTTGCCAAGATCCTGCGCTCGCCGGAAGCGGCGGCGATGATCCGCTCGCTGTTCGTCTCGATGGGCGAACTCAACAAGGGCGCACGCCGCCCGGCCGGCATCGCGCCATCCAAGTTGAAGAAGATCGGCATCATCGGTGCGGGCTTCATGGGCGCCAGCATCGGCTATGTCACCGCGCAGGCCGGCATGGAGGTCGTGCTGATCGACCGCGATCAGGAATCGGCCGACAAGGGCAAGGCGCAGTCCGACACGCTGATCTCCGGGCAGATCAAGCGCGGCCGCGCCACCCAGGCCGACAAGGACGCATTGCTGGCGCGTATCACCGCGACCTCGGACTATGGCGCGCTCAAGGACTGCGACCTTGTGGTCGAGGCGGTGTTCGAGGACCGCAAGGTGAAGGGCGAGACCATCGCCAAGGCCGAGGCGGTGATCGGCAAGGACATCATCTTCGCCTCCAACACCTCGACGCTGCCGATCACCTCGCTCGCCGAGATGTCGAAGCGGTCCGACAAATTCATCGGCATCCATTTCTTCTCGCCGGTGGATCGCATGATGCTGGTCGAGATCATCCTCGGCAAGGAGACCGGCGATGCCGCGCTCGCGACGGCGATCGACTATGTGCGCGCCATCAGGAAGACGCCGATCGTCGTCAACGACTCGCGCGGCTTCTATGCCAATCGATGCGTGCTGCGCTATATCGCCGAAGGCCAGTCGATGCTGCTCGAAGGCGTGCCGGCGCCGATGATCGAGAACGTCGCCAGGATGGCCGGCATGCCGGTCGGCCCACTCTCGCTCTATGACGAGGTCGCGCTCGATCTCGGCCTCAAGATCACCAAGGCGACCGAAGCCGATCTGGGCCCGGACGCGGTCGATCAGCAGCAGAAGGCGCTGATGATCGAAATGGTCGAAAAGCGCCAGCGCTTCGGACGCAAGAACGGCAAGGGCTTCTATGATTATCCGGCCGAGAAAGGGAAGAAGCGCCTGTGGCCCGGGATTTCAGAACTGATTCCGGCGACGGTAGATCCGGATACTCTCGACATCACCGAGATGAAACAGCGTTTCCTTGCGGTGCAGGCGGTCGAAGCCGCGCGCACCGTCGAGGACGGGGTCATCACCGATGTGCGCGAGGCCGATGTCGGCTCGATCCTCGGCTTCGGCTTCGCGCCGTTCACCGGCGGTACACTGAGCTACATCGACATGATGGGAACGAAGACATTCGTTACGCTGTGCGACAAGCTCGCCGCGAAGCATGGCCCGCGCTTCGCGCCGCCGAAGCTGCTACGCGATATGGCCGAGAAGGGCGACACCTTCTACGGCCGCTTCGCGCCAGGTGCGCAAAAGATCGCGGCGGAGTAAGCATTGATATATATTCCCGCAAGCGGGGAGAGGTGACCGTCGCCTAATTCACCATCACATCCGCGATCACCGGCAGGTGGTCGGAGCAGATACGCGCGCCGCGGTCGGTGAAGCTGTGCACCAGCGCGTCGCGCGGCCAGCAATAGATGCGGTCGAGACGCAGCAGCGGGTACCGGGACGGAAAGCTTGCGTGCCGCGTGCGAGCCGGTAATTCGCGCCGCAATGCTGCGCGCAGGGATGACGGCCAGGCCCAGTCGTTAAAGTCGCCCAGCATCACCGTCGTGGTCGGATGGCTGCGTGCAATCTCGACGATGCGTTGTGCCTGACTCTTGCGCTCGGCAAAGCCCAGCCCGAAATGCGAAGCGATCACCCGCAGATTGCCCCGGTCGGTCCGAATCTCGGCTTCGATCGCACGGCGCGGCTCGCGCCCTTTGGTTGTCAGATCATGGATCTCGGCGCTTACGAACGGCCATTTGCTGACCAGGATCTGCCCGTATTCACCGTCGGCCGTGATGATCGACTTCGCCTCGACGCCGTGATGGCCGATCGCTTCTTTGAGAAAGGTGAAGGGCGGCGGGTCGCCTGGCGCGCAGCGGCGGGAATCCACTTCCTGCAACGCCACCACATCCGGATCATGCCGGACAATGGCCGCGATGATACGAGGGAGGTCGAAGCGGCCGTCGACGCCGACTCCACCGTGGATGTTCCAGGTCATGACGCGGATCGCCGCGGACGCGTCGTGGGTAGGCTGTTGTCGCGCCGGTGGAGCGCCCGGCGCGGTCTCAAGCAGGAGGGTGTCGCTCACGCTCTGTGCTCCCGCCAGCGTAGGATCAGCGCTTGCACACCGAGCGAGAGCGCGACCCAGGCAACCACCGCGATCACGAATAGCGCGACGTTCGAGGGCGTCGGCGCGGTAATGACGTTGAGCATCTGGTGACCCATAATCGACATCAGGACCAGCCCGGGCGCCATCCCGATCATGGTGCCGAGCACATAATCCTGGAACGGGATGCGGCTCGCGCCGGCGGTGAGATTGACCAGCGTGAACGGCGCGAGCGGCACCAGCCGCACCGTCGCGATCGCCAGCACGCCGCGCCTGGCGATGCCGCGGCGGATGCGGTTCAGGCGCGGGCCGAGCAGATCTTCGAGGATGCGCCGTCCGATTCCGAGCCCGATTCCGTAGGTGACGACCGCGCTTAGCAGCGCGCCCAGCGCGGCATAAGAGAAGCCGAGCACCGGGCCGAACGCGGCAGCGGTGGCGGCGATCAGCAACGTGACTGGGAAAGCGACCAGTCCTGCGATCACGAACACCGCGATGACGATGAATGCCGCGCCGCGCATTGCCGCGATCTCTTCGAGGCCGTCCTGGATGGTGTCCGGATCGGTGAAAGTGGCGAGCGGCGTGAAGCGCCAGACGAGCATCAGCGCAATCACCATGACGGCGATTGCGAGGACCTTGACGAGGCGGCCGAGACGTCGGGCGCGCGGGCGCTCGCCGACGAATTCGCGCAGCAGGGCCGGCGCCTCGATCGGCCGTTCGGCATCGGCGATGCCGTTCATGGTGATAGCGAGTTCCGAGGGTTCAGCGATGCCGTCATTGACCGGCTTCAGGCAATGGCCGTCGTTTGCGATCGTCATGGCGGTCTCCACCAGCGAGCCGGTGCGCGCGAGCATGGCTGAAACCTCATCGGCCGTGGCGCGGCAGTGATGGCCGAGCATATGATCGCGCAGTCGCGTCACCGCCTGGCGCTGCTCGTCGGACTTTGCCTCGAAGGCCAGGTCGCATTCGGTGTCGAGACCGAGCGAGCGGTTGTTGAGGTTGGCGGAGCCGACCCGCACCAGCACGTCATCGACGATCATCACCTTGGCGTGGATCATCGTGTCGGTGGTGGCGCCGCCTTCGGATACTTCGGGATAAAGCACGCGCGCGCGATCGCTGACGCCGGCCTGTTCGAGGATCTGCATGAAGCGGATGCGGCCGTGGCGCATAGTCATCGATTCCAGCCAGGAATCGTGCGCCCTGGGCGCGACCATCACTGCCTCGAGCTCCGGCTTCTGTTTCATGCGGACGGCAAGCGCCTCGGCGAAGCGCGTGACCGTGAGATATTGGTTCTCAATGTAGATGAAGCGCTCGGCGCGCGCGACGGTGTCGAAGAACAGCGTCTCCACCTCGTGTATTTCCCTCTGGTCGTCCACCGCCGGATAAGTGCGCGCGATCCCGACGTCGATCTCGGTGAAATCCGGGCGCACGCTCGAAGGCCAGCGGTCTGCAGCCGGCTTGATCGGCCGAGGCCGTTCGCAGGCGCCGCGGCGCCAGCGTTCGCGGACCAGCTCCGCCAGCGGCCGCACCGCCGGCCCATCGATCATGGTCTGTACGTCGTGATAGGGACGATAGGCGACCCCGGCGGGATCGACGCGGTGCGTGTTGTCGATGCGATGGTCCTGCGCGTCCCAGCGGCGGATCGTGAGATCGAGTCCGCCGACGAAGGCGAGGGCGTCGTCGATCACGACGATCTTCTGATGATGCGATGCGCCGGCCGGGAGATCGTCGTCAAGGCAGTAGCGGATGCGATGCGGCGTGCGCCATTGGATCGAGAACAGCGGCAATAGCTCGCGCTCTAGCGCATAGATCACCGAGTAATCCCAGACCAGGATATGCACGACGAGTTTCGGCCGCTCGTTGACCAGAGCGGCGAGGAAATCCACCAGGCCTTCCGGATAGCCGTCATCCGAGGTGCCGCTGTCACCGACCAGCCGGGTGCGGCTGTCGAGATCCCAGCCGAGGATGAAAATGGTCGATTGCGCCTTGAGCATCGCGGCGCGCAGCGCGCCGAAATAGCAGCCGCCGTCGAGCAGGACGGCGGCGCGGCGGGCGCGTTCGACACGCCAGACGTTGCGACGGGGTTGGAGGATCACGCGGGGCTCTGCCGGGTCTGGGGGTCTTGAGTAAAACACCCAGGCGGAAGAAGGTTCCCGAAGGCCTCAGTGGGTGGGGGGCGGTTTCAGGGCGGCCACCCACCGAGAGATCGAGGAGGCTAAGGAGCAAATCATGGAATTACGAACGCGTCTGCGGACCCAACAGCCGTTCCGAGAGCGTTTTGACTGTCTGATAGCATTCGCACGCGGTGTTTTGCAGGGCCGCAAGGTTGATGATCTGGATACGCCCGCGGCGGTACCGGATGAGACCGGCCTCCTGGAGCGTATTCGCCACCACCGAGACGCTGGTGCGCCGAACCCCGAGCATCTGGCCGAGAAACTCCTGCGTGAGCTGCAGATCGTCACCGCCTTGCAGGTCCCGGCAGCGTAACAGCCAGCGCGAGAGCCGGGCCTCGACGGTGTGCGTTGCGTTGCAACCAGCCGATTGTTGCGCTTGGGCCAGGATGAGCTGCTCGTGCCTGAACAGCGTGGTGCGCAGGTCCGGGCTAGTGTTGACAAACGCGCGAAACCGCTCTGCATCGAGCACCGACCCAGCTCCGGCGATTTGGACGATGGCTTTGCAAACCGAGATCTGTCCGCCAAGACCCGCTGCGCCGCCCGCGAGGCTCTCCCGGCCGATCATCGCAGCTTCGATCGTTTCTCCCGACGCCAGCGGCACGACCAGGGAGACGACGCCGCTGTGTGGGAAATAGACCTGACGAATGGAATCGCCGATATCGAACAGAACGCTGCCTTGCAGCAGTTCGACATCGGTGAGGTGCGGGCGCAGCGAGGCGAACGCCGCCGCGGGCAACGAATCCAAGACCAGATTGGGAGATTGGGACACGTGTGTACTCCTGCCGTAAAAGGCGGGAGCGCGGACGCGTCTCTCAGCCACTGACGCCCGAACGCGTCTTGTCAGTGATGTCATGAATGTAGGAACTGTTCTGTCCGATAGCCAGCATAGTGCGGCTTCGACCGACCAATTATTGTGCATGGACAATAACGCAAAAACCAGCGGCACCGAGCCGCCCTCGATCCACCCGGCGCTACCATCATGTTGATTGTGCGGATTTGTGGTGCCTCTGTACGGTGTCCCGCATAGTGAGGGTGCGGTCGGCGATGGAGGGTGGGGGAGATGATTATGCTAACGTCCGCGCCCCATGCCGATTCCCACCGCCGTGAATGAAATCGAATCCCGTTACGCCTGGATGCGCCTTGGCATCTCGGTGCTGATCGCCACCATTGGCGGTGTCGGCATGTGGTCGGTGGTGGTCGTGCTGCCTGCGGTGCAGGCCGAATTCGGCGTGGCGCGGGCGGGTGCTTCGCTCCCCTACACCCTGGCGATGGTGGGCTTTGCGTTCGGCGGCGTGCTGATGGGCCGGCTGGCTGACCGGTTCGGGATCGTGGCGCCGGCATTGTGCTCCGCGGCCGCGCTTGGCCTCGGCTATGTCGCGGCTGGCTTCGCGCCCAATCTCTGGAGCTTCGCGCTTGCGCATGGCGTGCTGATCGGGTTGCTCGGCACGTCCGCGACCTTCGGGCCGGTAATGGCCGACGTATCGCAGTGGTTCTCGCGCCGCCGCGGTCTTGCGGTCGGCCTGGCAGCGTCGGGTAATTATCTCGCCGGCACCATCTGGCCGCCTTTGGTGCAGCATTTCGTCGAGAGCGCGGGCTGGCGCGCGACGCATATCGGCATCGGGATCTTCTGTTTCGTGACGATGACGCCACTCGCGTTGCTGCTGCGGCGCCGGCCTGCGGTGCGGCCCTTCATGTCGGCGGAAGCCTTCGCCGCCCGCGGCAATGAGAGCGGTGTCTCTCCCAACGTGCTGATGGCGTTGCTCTGCGTCGCCGGCCTGGCCTGTTGCGTCGCGATGTCGATGCCGCAGGTGCATATCGTCGCCTATTGCGGCGACCTTGGATATGGCGTGGCGCGCGGCGCCGAGATGCTGGCGGTGATGCTCGGTTTTGGCATCATCAGCCGGATCGGCTCAGGCTTTGTCGCCGACCGCGTTGGCGGCGTCGGCACGCTGCTGATTGGCTCGGCGCTGCAAGGCGCGGCGCTGGTGCTCTATCTGATGTTTGACGGGCTCACGTCGCTCTATGTGATCTCGGCGCTGTTCGGCCTGTTCCAGGGTGGCATCGTGCCGAGCTACGCGATTATCGTGCGTGAGTATTTCCCGCCGCAAGAGGCGGGCACGCGGCTCGGGATCGTGCTGATGGCCACTTTGTTCGGCATGGCCTTGGGCGGCTGGACCTCCGGCCTGATCTTCGACCTTACCGGATCATACGGCGCGGCTTTCGCGCATGGGATCGTGTGGAACCTGCTCAACGTCTCGATCGCGCTCTGGCTGCTGATGCGTCCCGGACGCGGCGCGGTTCACGCAACGGCGTAAACCGCTACCACTTTGCCGGATCCTACACCTCGGTGCCGCTACCAGCTCCCGACCCAACGGCCGACATCGTAGATAATCGCGCCGATAGCGCAGGCGGCGAGGCCGCCCCAGACGACGCTGAGCATCAGCGCGGTATTCGCGCGAACGATCGTTTGCTTCTCGACAAGATGGGCCATGGCCACCGGCCTTCCTTGAACCCCCGCCACACACATAACCCCGCTCGCGCCTGATCGGCACAGACGCGACAGCAGGGCAGGGATGCGATCCCCGTCCCGTCACGGTATCGAGGTAACGCGGGGGAGGGCCTAGGAATTGCCGCCGAACAGGCTCTGGAGCGTATTCGCCGGTCGGGCCGGTTCGGCTGGCTGAGCCTTTGCCTTTGGCGTCGGAGCCCGGGCCAGGCGTTTCCGGGCAACGCGCTTGCGCGGCGCTGCCTGGGTTCGCGCTTGCGTCGGCGCCGCGGCCGCCGCAATCGGCTGCGTCGGGACGATTCCGAAGTCGATCGTCATGTCGGGGCGTGGCGACGCGAGCACCGAGCCCGGATCGCTACCGACCTGGGCATCGATCAGCGCGGCAATGTCGATCTGCGGCGCAACCGGCTCGACGCTGCCGGTGATCTCCTCGTCTTCTTCGAGCGCCGCGGCGGGATCGACCGGCGCGAAGGGGCCACCGCGACCGCCTTCGACCGACGCGTCCGGCGATGCCTTGGTGGTGATGATCTGGTACAGCCGCGTGCTGTCCGGATTGGCGAATTGATTCCAGTCGAGCCGGTCGTCGAAGGCGGTGCCGCCTTTGAGCGACTCGAGCGGGCTGGTTGCAGCGCTTTGCACCCCACGCACTGCGGCGGTGACGCCGAAAGCGCCAATCATGATGGCAAAGGTGACGAACGCCGAAGCGACGATGGTGCGCAGGTGAAGCATGCTGATCCTTGTTGCCGTCTTCGGCAGCCGACGCACGCAACACCAAGCCAAACTTGAGGTGTGATTCCACCGCCTTGCGGCCGAATCACCCAACGGATGGATATCAGAGTCGGGCGGGTGGTAAAATAATTTCGCAAGCAACTGAACCAGAACCCATCGGCGGCGTTATCGTTCCTGCGGAGGTGCGTATTGACAGCGCATCCCGCGCGGGAAATGCTTGATTTGTCGTATATTGCCGAGTAGCGCCGTCCCGGCGCCGCTCTCAGAGATGGGGCTAGACCATGAGAAAGATTGGACTTCTGCTTGCGGTGTTATCCACCATGTCGTTGACCATCATGCCGGTGACGCCTTCGTTTGCGGCGACCCCGGCGCCTGAACGGACGGCCCAGCAGGCGATCGCGAACCACGCCGTAAACGGCGATGTCGTGATCCTCTCGCAGGGGCAGATGAACGAACTCGCAACCTCGAACCCGGCCCTGCATTCCAAGCTGTCCGTCGCCTACCAGAATGGCACCGTGCCGAAGCTGACCAAGACCGAGAAGGCGCTGCTGCAGAAAGTGACTGCGGCGAACCTCGATTCCTTCAAGGCCGGCCAGACGGCTGAGACCTGGATCATCATCGCGGTGGTCGTGGTCGTTCTGCTGCTGTTGTGGCAGCCCTTCGTCTGCAAGCTGTTCCCATGGGCGCTCGGTTGCCAGATGGCGGTCGGCGCTCCTGTTCGCGCGCGCGGCTAAAACGGCCTTATCGTCGAAAGCGCGCCGCGGATTGCTCCGCGGCGCGCTTTTCGTTTCAAATGACCAGGACCGCTCCATGCCCGGACGCCGGACGCGTTTCGCATTGCTGCTCGCCGGTACTTTGCTCTCGCTCAGCGCGGCGAGCGCCGGAGCCGCTATCACGATCCCCTGGATCGGCCAAAAGTCCGCCGCGGATTGCGGCCGCGCGGTGCTTGCGGCACTTGCCGCGCGCCGCGGCGGCAACGCCGAAGCAGCCTATGCCAAGCTCCCCGATCCGCCCGACCCCGTGAACGGCTATTCGATCAGCGACATGCGCCGCTTCGGCGCGCGCGTCGGGGTCGGATTGTCGCTGCGCGCTCCCGGCGGCATCGTCATCGCCGGAGATTGTGCGCCGCGGCCGGCCGTCGCTGCACATATGGCCTCGCTGGCCCGGACGGTGGCCGGCGGACGTCCGGTCGTCGTGCCGGTCTCCAGCGGCTTTGCCTCCGGGCATTATCTGATCCTGGTCAGCGCCGGCGGTGGCAGCTTCACCGCGCATGATCCGGCTTCGCCCGGCTTGCGTGAGATCGGCGCCGAACAGCTTGCGTCCCGGATGTGCGCCTATGGCTACGTTGCGCTCGCGGCCTGACCCAGTCCGAATTGCCGCGCACCCCTCCGCATTGTATGAAGCGCGGCCCGCAAGGCGGGGCCCGTAGCTCAATGGTTAGAGCCGGCCGCTCATAACGGTCTGGTTGGAGGTTCAAGTCCTCCCGGGCCCACCATGCATTTCAAATGACTTCTCGGAAATTCGGCGGCGGCATTTTCGCTGCCGCGCGAGATACACATCATGGAATTAGTTCGATCCGAGAGCATTGCGGCCCAACCCATCCCGCGGTGAAGCCTCAATCGGCCGTCTGTGACGCACCGAGCGACGCACACCATGCGACGCGCCTCGCTCTTCGAAACCCTATCCGCTGCCGTCGACCGCACGCTCAATCGAGATAGGACAGGTCGACCAGG
>CANKHJ010000011.1 GCA_947481635.1 Bradyrhizobiaceae bacterium | reverse complement strand
CATCCAGCGCCCTCGACGCCGACGGTGAAGCTGCCATCCGCTTCGGCGCGTGAATCTTTCACCTTGGCTTCAAGCAGGTTCGGTGAACCGAAGAACGCCGCGACCTCGCGCGTCGCGGGCCGCTGATAGATTTCCTCCGGCGCGCCGATCTGCAGGATCTTGCCGGCATGCATCACCACGATCCGGTCGGACAGCGCCATCGCTTCCTCCTGGTCGTGGGTCACATAGAGGCTGGTGATGCCGAGGCGCTTCTGCAGCGCGCGGAATTCGTCGCCCATCTGTAGGCGCAGCTTGGCGTCGAGATTGGAGAGCGGCTCGTCGAGCAGCAGCACCTCCGGTTCGAACACCAGCGCGCGCGCAATCGCGACGCGTTGCTGCTGGCCGCCCGACAGGGCCGGCGCAGGCCGCTCGGCATAGCGTGACATCTCGACCAGGCGCAGTGCGTTGGTGACGCGCTCCTTGATCTCGTCCTTCGGCCGGCGCCGCACGCGCAGCGGATAGGCGACGTTGTCGAACACCGTCATGTGCGGCCAGATCGCGTAGGATTGGAACACCATTCCGAGCCGGCGCCGGTCGGGCGGCAGGAAGAAGTTCTTCTCGGCGTCGCTGACCACGCGATCGGCGATCAGGATGCGGCCGGCGCTGTTCTGCTCCAGGCCCGCGACCATGCGCAACGTGGTGGTCTTGCCGCAGCCGGACGGGCCGAGCAGGGTGACGAATTCGCCCTTCTCGATGTCCAGGCTGACGTCATCGACGGCCAGCACGTCGCCGAATTTGCAACTGATATGTTCCAGCGATACGGCCGGCATAGGCTTTCCTCACTCGTTAACGACGATGGGTCTTCACAATGTACTGATGCGGCGCTTGATGAGCTGCAGATGGACATAGCGGAACAGGATCACCAGCAACATCATGAACAGGCCGATGACGCAAACTTCCTCGGCCTTGCCGTTGGTCCAGAGCTTCAGCAGCACGACCGACAGCACCTCGGAGCCGACCGAATAGAGCAGGATCGAGGCCGACAGCTCGCGCATGATGCCGAAGAAGGTCAGTACCCAGCCGACCGCGAAGGCCGGCCAGGCCAGCGCGATCAGGATGCGCCACAGCGTCTGCCACCAGCTTGCGCCGTGGACGCGCGAGCATTCCTCCAGGTCGAACGAGAGCTGCGCATAGGAGGCCGACATCACGCGCACCGCGATCGGCGTGCCGAGCGCCATATAGGCGAGCAGCAGCGCCCAGATCGTGCCGTAGATCGGGATCGGGCCGGGCAGCATCGCGAATGCCCACAGGAAGCCGACGCCGAGCACCATGCCGGGCATCATCCAGGGCAGCCAGGCGAGTGCGTCGATCACCCGGCGGCTCTTGAACTGGGTGCGCACGCCGACATAGGCGACGACTCCGCCGAGCACCATCGTCGCCGTGGCGCCGAACAGGCCGAGCAGCATGGTGTTGCGCAGCGCGCGCCAGAATTCGTTGTTCTGCCAGACCGCGGTGTAGTTCGACAGCGTCAGCATGTCCCATTGATAGAAGCCGAAGAACTTGAAGAACGAGCCGATGAATAATTGGCCGACCGGCAGCACCACGGTAACGAGGAAGAACAGGATGCAGAAGGCGAAGGTCACCCACTTCCACGGACCGAGCTTGGTCACGTTGACGCGATAGCCCTTGCCGGTGACTGTCGCGTAGCTCTTGCCGGCGAGGATTTTCCACTGCACCAGCACCAGCAGGAACATCAGCACCACGATGCCGATCGAGAGCGCGGTGGCGTATTGATAATCCGGCGTCGCGCGGTGGTTGATCGAATTATAGATCTCGGTGGTGATCACCGTTATGCCGGCCGGCGTGCCGAAGAACAGCGGCGACTCGAAGGCCTCGATGCCGCGGATCAGGCTGAGCATGAAGGATGCGAGCAGCACCGGCGTCATCAGAATCAAAGTGATGCGCCGGAATGTGTACCAGCGCGTCGCGCCCGACATCCGGCTGGATTCTTCCAACGCCGGGTCCATGGCGCGGAAGGCATCGACGATGAACAGGAACAGGAACACAGTCGAATATTGCATCATGTGCCAGACGACGCCGCCATAGGAATAGACGTTGACGATGGCGTAGTCGGTGCCGGTGGCCCATTGCCACACCTGGTTGATCAGGCCGACCTGCTTGTTGCCGAGCATGCTCCAGGCCAACGCGGTCAGGATCGGCGGGATGAAGAAGGGTAGGGTGACCAGCACTTCCAGCGTTCCGGCGAATGGCGTGTCGGTGCGGGCAACGATCCAGGCGAGCAGGATCGCCAGCGTCAGTGAGGGGATGGTCTTCGCGATCGAGATGCCGACCGAATTGAGGAGAATCTTGAAATTCTCCGCATTCAACATGGTGCGATAGCCGTCGAGATTGAACTCGCCCACCGAACCGGGCGGCGCCGAATGGAAGCTGCCATAGAGCAGCATCAGGGTCGGATAGAGCGTGAGGAAGCCGAGAAACAGGATCAGCAGCGTCAGCCCGATATTGCGGCCGAGCCGGCCGGCCAGATGGTCGCTGATGTCGGTCCAGACCGTGCGCACCTCGGCGGAGTCGCGGTGATACCCGCCCGAACGACCTTGAAACGTCGCCGTATGCGTCGGTTGGGACATTTCCGCCATGGTGGAACTCTCGCCTGGGCCGCCCTGGGGTTCTTTATTACGCCTTTTTAGCAGATGGCGCCTGGGCCGTCATGCGCCGCGATTGTCGCGGTCGCTGTCATGGCCGGGCATGACGGCGGTGAGAGTCCGGCACTGTGGCGGAGAGAACTACTCCGCCGCCTCGACCGTCTTCGCGCGCTTGGTCACCTCGACGATGCCGTTGTCGGCGTCGACCTTCACCCAGTCGCCGGTCTCGATCACCGTCAGCGGATCCTGGTCGAGCTCAGTGATCGCCGGCGCGCGCGTGACCACGGCGCCGAGCGCGGCCTTGGTGGTCATCTTGACGAAGATCATGGCCTTCGGGTTCACGCCGTTCAGCCGGGTCATGTGGAAATAGGCCGAATAGCCGGACGATCCCTTGGCGCCTGGGAACACCAGCACCTTGCCGGCAAAGCTCTGGCCGCGCAGCTGATGCCGGCGCTCGATCACCGTGCCTTCGCGCTCGTTGATGCCGCCCCAGCCGGAGATGGTGTCGGTGGTGACCAGCGCCTCGCCCTCGGCGACGCCGCCGACCACCTTGCGGCCGTGGAGGATGATCTTGTCGTTCGCTTTGACATCGGTGCTCATTGCAAGCCTCCGTTCCAGCGGCCGGTGAGCGCGGCATCGACGCAATTCTGCACCGTCCCGAACCAAACCGGAAGGCCGAGAATTGCCGGAAGATAATGCGCCTGCTTCGCCGAATCGGTCGCGATCACGCGGGTGCCCTTGGGGGCGTGGCGCGAGATTGCCGGGCAGGTGTCGCTCATCACCACGCCGCCGGCATCGGTGATCATCTTGACATAGCCGTTGCGTTCGGCGACCTCGCGCAGCGCGCGCGGGGTATGCACCCAGAGCTGCGTGTCGGGCGAGATTTTCTTGCCTTCGACCATCGATGCGATCAGCCAGACCTGCTCGATCGCGTTATGCGGGCAGCCCAGCATCACGAAATCGACCTTACGCTCGGTGGCGCAGTTGAGATTGTCATAGGCGATCTTGCGCTCGGCCGGACCGTAACGCAGCGTCTCGACCGGCTTGTTGCCGCCGAAAGCCTCTTCGACTGTGCGCGCTTCCGGCGTCACGCCCGGCACGTGATACATCTCGACGCCGCCGGATGATGCCGCCGCCGCGCCGAAATGTTTCAGCTTGATCAGGCTCGGTTGCTTCATCTTGCCGGTGAGGACCGGCACGTCCTCTTGCACGATCTCACCGAGCCAATAGCCGAGCAGGCCCCAATCCATGATGTCGTCGACTTCGACGTCGACATGGACGAGATGGGTGCCGCGCCGGTTCTCCGGAATGTGATAGCCCCAATAGGGGATACGGCCGGTCAGCGCAGCGGCGCCGGTCGATTCCTTGCCTTCGGTGTTGGTGCGAGCGCCGAGCACCGAATTGCAATAGATCACCGCCGAGGATTCCATCCAGGCGCAGTGTTCGCCCTTCACCGGCACGTTGCCGACCTGATACGGCGTGCAGGTGGCGAACATGTTGATGCCAAGCCCGCCGAAATGCTTCTCGGCCGCCTTCTGCTGCACCGCGAGGTCTTCCGGAATGCCCTGGATGCGCCAATTGTCGTTGTCGATGCCGGTGATCAGCTGGCAGGTATTCGCCACCATTTTCGGGATCGGCACCACCTCGGCGCTGTCGAGGTTGAGCTCCGAATAGACCGCGTCGAAGCCTTTCTTGACCAGTTCGCGCACCGACGGCGTCGAGGCGTTGAACGCGCCGGCGACGTTGTTGGTCTCGACCAGCCGCTCGGCACCGAGCGCCTCGCCATAGCGCATCAGCAGGTCAATGGCCTTCGCCTTGGCGGGACCATGCGTGCCGTCGGCCAGCGCCTTCTCGTGGTCGGTGAGCTTCATGGCATTTTCCGTTCGGCGTGACGCTTCTGCTCGTCGTCCATCTCGGTCTTCGATTGCGGGTCGTTGCGCTCGATATTGTCGCGCACCCGTTTCTTCAGGGAATTGATGTCGATCTGATGCACGCTGCCGGAGCCGGCGAGATCGAGCGCATTCGCGGCGCCTGCGCCCATCGCGATGCAGGGGCCCATGACACGCACGCTCGACAGCGCCGCGAGGTCCGCATCGATGCAGCGGCCCGCGGCGACGAGATTGTCGCCATCCGCCGGCGTCATGCAGCTCAGCGGGACATAGTGCGTATGATCCTCGGGGAAGGTCTGCCACACATAGCCGGCGCTGTGGTCGTGCAGTTCGACCGGCCAGGCAGTGCGCGCGACGGCGTCCTCGAATTTGGTGCCGTTGCGCACCTCGTCGAGCGTCAGCTGATGACTGCCCTTGATCCAGCGGGTCTGGCGGATGCCCGGATTGCCGTAGGCGCGGACCCGGGCATTGCCGAAACATTCGGGGAATTCGGCCTTGAGCAGCGCGACGCAGCGATCCGCCTGCGCCTTGCCTTCGAGCTGCGACTTGGCGGCGGCGAGCGGCTCCAGCGGCGTCTCGGTGTGGGTCATGTTGAGCGCGGCGACGCCGCGGCCGGGGATCACGAACGACACCGCGTTCTTGCGCTTGAGGTCGTATTTATCAGCGTTGGCGGTCATCACTTCGGCCATCCGGTCGCGCGTCGGATGCTTGTCCTCGACGATATGTTCCAGCACCACCATCTGCGTGCCGTAGACCTGCCGCCCGCCGCTCTCGCGGCATTCGAACCCGGCGAGCCAGGTCAAAGCGGCATCGCCCGAGGCATCGACATAGCCGGTGGCCTCGAGCCGCACGTCGCCGTAGCGCGTGGCGAGGTCGATGCTCTTGATGCGCCGGCCGTCGACATTCACATGGCGCAAAACCGCGCCGAGGATCACGGTGATGCCGGCCTTGCGGATCGCTTCTTCGGTCCAGCGCCCGAGCGCGACTTCGTCGTAATAGACGACGGTGGTGGTGGGGCCGTGGCGGCGGTAGATCTGCTGCGGCACTTTCTCCAGATCGCGCAGCAGATCCTCGGCCATGCCGTAGGTGAATTGGTGGCCATGCGTGCCGTTGGCGAATAGGCCGCAGAAGGTGCCGATGATCGAGTTGACCATCTGGCCGCCGAGCGTCGGCAGTCCGTCGACCAGCACCACCTTGCGTCCGAGCTTCGCGGCCTCCAGCGCGGCCGACGCGCCCGCCGAGCCCGCGCCGATCACGGCGATGTCGCACGACACGTGCTGCACGTTGTCACCGGGCGGCCTGCGCACGATCTTGGTCTCGGTTGCGACGTGTTCGGCTTGCGCGGCCATCCTCAACTCCCTATCGCCGTCATTCCGGGGCGGTTGAAGGCCGAACCCGGAATCCAGACGCAAGTTCAGTGTTCTTGTCTGGATTCCGGGTTCGCGCTTCGCGCGCCCCGGAATGACAGCGGATGGGTTGTATCACCCCCGCCGGGCATCCTCCAGAATCATCGCCGCGCCCTTCTCGGCGATCATCAGGGTGGGCGCATTGGTATTGCCGGAGGTGACCGTCGGCATCACCGAGGCGTCGATGACGCGCAGCCCCTCCAGGCCGATCACCCGCAGCCGGTCGTCGACCACCGCCGAGGCGTCGCTCGGCAGGCCCATCTTTGCGGTTCCGACCGGATGGAAGATCGTGGTGCCGTAGCGCGCGAAAGCGTCGATCAGCGAGGCGTCGTCGTCGTCGCGCGCATCGGGTCCCGGCAGGATTTCCACCGGCCGATGGGCCTTGAGCGCCGGGCGGCCCATCACACGGCGCGACACCCGGACCGAGTCCGCGGCGACGCGCCGGTCCTCGTCGGTCGAGAGATAGTTGAAGCGCAACTCGGGATAGATCGCGGCATCGTTTCCCTTGAGGCGCACGGTGCCGCGGCTGGTCGGCCGCAGGTCGTAGACGCTCATGGTGATCGCGGAGAACGGGTAAAATGCACGATTGAGCCCTTCGGTCATCTGCCGCGCGAACGGCAGCACGTTATAGGTGATGTTGGCGCGGTCGCGGTCCGGACTCGATCGTGTGAAGAATGCCAGCGAGGTCGGGCCCATCGCGAGCGGGCCGGTCTGGAACGCGAGATATTCGAGCAGGAAGCCGACGCGGCCGAGCGGCGTGTCGCGGTTATTCAGCGTCTCCAGCCCTTCGACCTTCCAATGCATGTTGAATTGCAGGTGGTCTTGCAGATTGCCGCCGACGCCGGGCTTGTCGAGCACGACCTCGATGCCGTGGTCGCGTAGATGCGCCGCCGGACCGATGCCGGACAGCATCAGCAATTGCGGCGTGCCGATCGCGCCCGCCGAGACGATTACCTCGTTGGCCAGCGCGACCTTGGTCGTCAGGCCTTGCTTGTATTCGACGCCGATCGCGCGCTTGCCGTCGAACAGGATGCGTTGGGTCAGCGCCTCGGTCTCGATGCGCAGGTTCGCCCGTTTGCGCGCCGGATTGAGGAAGGCGCGCGCCGCGCTCCAGCGGAAGCCGCGCTTCTGGGTGAAGTGGACCGGGCCGATGCCCTCGTTGTCGCCGGTGTTGAGGTCGCCGATCCAGCGCAGCCCGTCTTCTTCGATGGCGCGGCGGATGACGTCGAGGGCCGGCCATTTGATGCGCGAGGATTCGACGCGCACCTCGCCGCCGGCGCCGTGCACGTCGCTGGCGCCTCCTTCGTAATCCTCATGTTTTTTGAAATAGGGCAGCACGTCGTCCCAGCCCCAGCCGGGAAGCCCGAGCTGGCGCCAATGGTCGAAATCGGCGGCCTGCCCCCGCACCTGGAACATGCCGTTGATGGCGGACGATCCGCCCAACACCTTGCCGCGCGGAATCGGGATGCTGCGGCCGTTCATCTGCGGCTCGGGCTCGGTCTTGAAGCACCAGTCGAAGAGCGGATTGCCGATGGTGTAGGCGTAGCCGACCGGAATATGCAGCCAGATCCAGCGGTCGCTGCCGCCGGCCTCGAGCAGCAGCACCCGGTTGCGGGGATCCGCGGTCAGCCGGTTGGCGAGCAGGCATCCGGCCGAACCGGCGCCGACAATGATGGTCTCGAAGTGTTCGGCGTTGGGATCCATTCACTATTTCCAACATCTCGCGGCCTGATGTGCAGCGCGATTGCCCAGCTCTCAACACGCGCCATTTACTGCCGCGCTCATAATCTTGTCTTTTCAAGCGGCGTAAAGCACGGCAGACTGTCTGGCGAGGCTGAACACAGCCGTCAACGCCCCCACGCAAAAAGAGGGGCGGGCCAGAGGGAGAGGACGAGGACACCACAGTCTGCGCCAAGGGCGCGGTCGTTCGGCCGGCTGTTCAGCTTGCGGCTTCAGTGCCGAGGCGGGTTGCGCTATAACGCCTCAAAACAACGAACGCTAAAACATATCAACAAGGGAGGGCTCTCATGAAGAAGTGGGTATTCGGCGCCGCTACGGCAGCGATGCTGTCGCTTTCGGCAGGAACGGCTTCGGCCGACGTCGTGAAGATCGGCCTGATCGCTGACTTCACCGGCGCTTTCGCGACCTGGGGGGTGCAATTCCAGCAGGCGATCCAGGCCTATCAGACGGTCAAGGGCAACAAGGTCAAGGGCCCGGACGGCAAGGAACATGAGATCCAGTTCGTGTATCGCGACAACGCGAGCGCCGGACCGGACAAGACCAAGCAATTGGCGGAAGAATTGGTGCTGCGCGAGAAGGTGAAGATGCTCGCCGGCTTCGATCTGTCGCCGCACGCGATGGCGGTGGCCGATATCGCCAACCAGGCAAAGATCCCGGTGGTGATCATGAATGCCGCGACCGCCTCGATCACCCGCGGCTCGCCCTATTACGTGCGCGTCAGCATGACGATCCCGCAGCATGTCGTGCCGCTGGCTCAATGGGCCTGGAAGAACGACATCAAGAAAGTCTACATGATCACCAGCGACTACGCGCCGGGTCATGACGCGTCGAACTTCTTCGGCAAGACCTTCCAGGCGCTGGGCGGCCAGATCGTCGGCAACGACAAGTCGCCGATCACCGAGACCAATTACGGCGTCTACATGGAGAAGGTGCTGCAGGCCAAGCCTGACGCGCTCTACATGTTCCAGCCGGCGGGCGCTCCGTCGGTGGCGCTGGTGAAGGCGTTTGCGGAACGCGGCCTCAAGGCCGCGGGCATCAAGCTGCTCGGCACCGGCGAGACGCAGGAAATCTTCATGGACCAGTTCACCGACGATCTGATCGGCACGGTGACCTCGTTCCACTATACCGAGACCAACAAGAATCCGCAGAACGTCGCGTTGCGCGCCCAGTTGACCAAGCAATTCGGCGCCAAGGCCGCTCCGGATATCGCGTCGGTTGCGGCCTGGGACGGCACCGACCTGATTCATCAGGCGGTCGCGGCTCTCGGCCCGGATGCGGAGGGTCTGAAATATATCGACTTCATGAAGACCGCGAAGATCGACAGCCCGCGCGGGCCGGTCTCGATCGACCCGGTCGAGCGTGACGTCATTCAGAACATCTATATCCGCCGCGTCGAGAAGCGCGACGGCAAGCTCAACAACTTCGACATCGAGACGATCCCCATGGTCAAGGATCCGTGGAAGATCGAGAATCCGCCGAAGAGCTGAGCCGGTTGAACTGAAATGGCCCGCGGAGCCGCAACGGCTCCGCGGGCCGCCTGCCGGGACGTGCTGATCAACGTCAACATCGGCCAGATCGAAATGGTCAAGGATCCGTGGAAGATCGACAACCCGCCGAAAAGTTACTAGCACTGAGACGCTATAAGCGACCGCGGCGCGCGGGACTTGGGGAGGGCCCGCGCGCTGTTCATTTCAAAACAATCCCGTAACGGCGATCATGCTCTCATTCGCGGCGACCGTTCTGCTTGATGGCGTTTCCTACGGAATGGTCTTGTTCCTGATTTCCGTCGGGCTCACCATCACGATGGGCCTGATGCGCGTCGTCAATCTGGCGCATGGCTCCTTCGCCATGATCGGCGGCTACATCGCCGGATACTTCACCCAGCGCGGCTATAATTTTTATGTCGCGCTCGCGGTGGCGGCGATCATCCCGGGAATTCTCGGCGGCCTATGCGAGGTGACGGTCTACCGGCCGCTCTATCGCAAGGGCGAGTTGTCGCAGGTGTTGCTGACCATCGGCCTGGTGTTCGTGGCGACGGCTGCTGTAACCGAGATTTTCGGCGCCTTCCCCTATCCGGTGAAATTTCCGGAATATCTGACCCGCCCGATTGATATCGGGTTCCGCACTTATCCCGGCTATCGCGTGTTCCTCATCGTTGTCGGAGCGATTATCGCGGCGATCCTGTGGTGGGTGATCGACAATTCGATTTACGGTGCACGGCTGCGCGCCGCGGTCGACAATGCCCGCATGGCGCGCGCAGTCGGCATGAACGTGAACCTGCTGTTCACCGGCACCTTCGTCGTCGGCTGCGCGCTGGCCGGCCTGGGCGGCGCGATCGGCGCCGGCATCCTGACGCCGGAGCCATCCTATTCGCTCAAATATGTCGTGCTGTTCCTGATCGTGGTCATCGTCGGCGGTGAGGGCAGCTTCAAGGGCTCATTCGTCGCGGCGATGGCGCTCGGCATCATCGACACGATGGGCAAATATTTCATCGCTCCGGCGGCGCCGTATCTGCTCTACGTCGCGGTGTTCCTGCTTCTCCTCTGGCGGCCGCAAGGATTGCTGCCGCCGAAATCGGCCACGTGATGACCAACCCCTCGGAAACACAAAAGGCGGGTGGCGGCCTGCTCGCGGGCATGAGCCCATGGGCGCTTGCTGGCCACGCCCTGCCGTGGGCGATCGCGATCGGATTCTTCTTTATCGCGGAAGGCTATCTCAGCTTCGGCACCCAGATCATCATCTGGATCCTGTTCGCGCTCTCGCTCGATCTGGCGCTCGGCTATGCCGGCATCGTGACCTTGGGACAGGCGGCATTCTTCGGTTTCGGCGCCTACGCGGCCGGCTGGTTCTCGATCCACGTGTCGCCCGATCCAATCCTCGGACATCTGTTCGCGATCGGGCTCACCGCAATCGTCGGCCTCATCAGTGGTGCGCTGATCCTGCACACCACCGGCGTGACCTTCCTGATGCTGACGCTCGCCACCGTGCTGATCATGTTCGAATACGCCAACCAGGCGAAGGAGATCACCGGCGGCGACGATGGGCTGCAGGGGATGAAGGTCGGCCCGATCTTCGGCAAGTACGAATTCAACCTGTTCGGACACACCGCCTACGTCTATTCGCTGATCGTGCTGTTCATCTGGTTCGTGATCATGTGGCGCGTGGTCAAGTCTCCGTTCGGCCGGTCGCTCGACGGCATCCGCCAGAATGCGCGGCGCATGCGCGCGATCGGCACGCCGGTCTGGTGGCGCCTGCTCGCGGTCTACACGCTGTCGGCGGCGATGGCCGGGTCGGCCGGCGCGCTCTCGGCGCATGCGACGCGTTTCGTCGGCCTGTCGGTGCTGAGCCTGCTGACGTCCGGCATCGTCACCGTGATGCTGATTCTCGGCGGCACGCGCCGTCTCTACGGTGCCTTCGTCGGCGCGATCGTCTATTTCGTGGTGCAGGATTACACCGCGAAGATCAGCCCCTATTTCTGGGAATTCATTGTCGGCGGCATGCTGATCGCCACCGTGCTATTCCTGGAAGGCGGTCTGATGGATCTGGGCGGGATCGCCCGACGTCAGTGGGAGCGCCTCACCGGCAAGGCTTCGAAGCCATGAGTTCTCCGGTTCTTTCCGTCCGTGGTCTGTCGAAGTCGTTCGGTGCGCTGGTGGTTGCGCAGAATATCGAACTCGATCTGATGGCCGGCGCGCGCGTCGGCTTGATCGGGCCTAACGGTGCAGGCAAGACCACTTTTGTCAACTTGCTGACCGGCTTCCTGCGTCCGGATGCGGGAACGATCCAACTCGATGGAATCGCGATCGAGGGCATGAGGCCGGAAGACCGGGTGCATCGCGGCCTTGCGCGCACGCACCAGATCAATACGCTGCTGGTCGAAGAGAGCGCGCGCGACAACGTCGCCATCACCATCGCCGAGCGCGAGAAATTTGCATGGCGCGCGATCCGCTATTCGCCGCAATGGCAGCAATGCCTCGACGAGGCGCAGGCACGCCTCGATGAAATCGGGATCGGAGACGTCGGCGACCGGCAGGTCCGTCATCTGCCCTATGGCAAGCAGCGCTTGCTTGAGATTGCCATTGCGCTCGCCTTGAAGCCGCGCGTGCTGCTACTCGATGAGCCGGCCGCGGGCGTGCCCTCGTCCGAGACGCATGTCTTCCACAAGGTGCTCGACCGCTTGCCGGCCGAGATCGCGATCCTGATCATCGAACATGACATGGACGTGATCTTCCGCTTCGCGAAGGAAATCGTCGTGCTGGTGCAGGGCCGCGTGCTGACGCGCGGCGAGCCGGCACAAATTGCGGTCGATCCCCAGGTCCGCGCGGTCTATCTCGGACGGACGGTGGTATGAGCATCGGGCTCAAGGTCGAAGGTCTGGTCGCCGGATACGGTGAAACCGTGGTTCTGGACGGAATCTCGTTCGAGGTTCCGGCGGGCGGCACGGTTGCGCTGCTCGGCAGGAACGGCGTCGGCAAGACCACTTTGCTCACCACCTTGATGGGCATCACGACGCGGCATTCCGGCTCGATCCGGCTCGGCGACGAGCAGATCGAGGGCTCACCGATCCACGTGCGCGCCCGGCGTGGCCTTGGCTATGTGCCGCAGGAGCGCGAAATTTTCCCGTCGCTGACCGTCGAGGAAAACCTGCTGGTGTCGGTGCTGCCCGGCGGGTGGAGCCCCGAGGCGGTGTATGACCTGTTTCCCCGTCTGAAGGAGCGGCGCCGCAACACCGGCAACCGGCTGTCGGGCGGCGAGCAACAGATGCTGGCGGTAGGGCGTGCCTTGGCCGGGGGCCCGAAAGTCCTGCTGCTGGATGAACCGCTCGAAGGCCTTGCGCCGGTCGTGATCGAAGCGCTGCTGGAGGCGCTGGAGCGCATCCATTCTCAATCCGGCGTGACGATGATCCTGGTCGAACAGAAGGCCGAGCTCGCCTTGTCGGTCACCCAGCAGGCCATCGTCCTCGACCGCGGCCAGATCGTCTATCGCGGCAGCAGCGCGGAGCTGAAGGCGGACGAGGTGGCCCAGGCCCGGCTGCTCAGCGTCGCCGCCAAACACTGAGGTTTCCAATGACCGCACCGTTCCGCGCCGACCATGTCGGCAGCCTGCTGCGTCCGACCGAATTGATCGAGGCGCATGAGCGTCATATCGATGGCAAGATCGACCGCGCCGCGTTGAGTGTCGTCGAGGACAAATATGTCCGCCACGCCGTCGCGTTGCAGGAAGCGGCGGGCCTGCATGCGGTCACCGACGGCGAGTTTCGCCGCATGTCGTTCCATTTCGATTTCCTCGATCAACTCGACGGCGTGAGCGCCGTCATCGGTCGCGCGCCGGAGCCGACCGCGTCCGGCGAGCCCAAAGCCTTTACGCCGCCGACGCTCAGCATCACCGGCAAGGTGCGGCACGTGCGGCCGATCGAGGTGGATGGATTCCGTTTCCTCAAGGCGGCGACCAGCCGGACGCCCAAGCAGACCATCCCGTCGCCGACCATGCTGTTGCGCGGCGAGCGTGGCGCGTTGGATTCGAAAATCTACGCCGACCGCGATGCGTTCTACGACGATGTGGCCAAGGCCTATCGCGCCGAGATCAAGGCGCTGGCGGACGCCGGATGCCGCTATCTCCAGCTCGACGACACCAACTTCGCCTATCTCTGCGACGGCGCGATGCGCGAGGCCGCCAGGCAGCGTGGCGAAGACCCCGATGAGCGGCAGCATCATTTCGCCGAGGTGATCAACGCCGCGTTGGCCGAAAAGCCGGCGGACATGGTGGTCTGCATGCATGTCTGCCGCGGCAACATGCAGAGCCGCTGGGCGGCGTCGGGCGGCTATGAGCCGGTGGCCGAGGTCATGTTCAAAAAGGTCAACGTGGACGGCTATTTCCTGGAATTCGACAGCGAACGCGCCGGCGGTTTCGAGCCGTTGCGGCATCTCCCGGAGCATAAGCGCGTGGTGCTCGGCCTGATCAGCTCCAAGCTGGATCGCATGGAAACCGCCGCGGAAATCACCCGGCGAATCGATGACGCGGTGCGATTCGCGCCTTTGGATAATCTTTGCCTCAGCCCGCAATGCGGCTTCGCGTCGAGCTTCCGCGGCAACGACGTCAGCGAGGACGTGGAGCGGCGCAAATTCGCCTCGGTGGTCGAAATCGCGACCGCGGTCTGGGGCGCGGCGCAGTAAGGCGACGGCTGCGGTTTTTCGCGGTAACCGGGTGCGATCCGGTCCTCTGGTACCGCAACCTATACGTTTAGCTACGTAAATTACGCGAGTTACTCGCAATTTGCCTGATTTCACTCAGCTTTGACGTACTAACTTGATCAACAGTTTCTTAGCGCCTCACTGCGAGGATGCCCCTGAGGACGTGCGCGGCGGCGTCTCCAGTGAGACCTATCCTGAGATCTGACCGGTGCCCTCCGCTGCTCCCCGATTCGCGCCCCGGCGCAGCGACATGAGGCGCCTTTTCGTATGAGCAAGATCGTCATCGTCGATGATCAGCCGATCAACCGCAGCGTTTATGCGAAAATCGCTGCCTCGATCGACGAGGATGTGAAGGTCGAGACCTACGAAGACCCGCGCGTCGCGTTGGAAGACATCATCGCCGCGCCCCCGGACTTGATCATCACCGACTACAAGATGCCGGGCATGAACGGCGCCCAGTTCATCCGCCGCATCCGCGCCGAGCCCGCGCTGGCCGATATCCCGATCATCGTCATCACGGTGTTCGAGGAAAAGAGCTACCGCTTCCGCGCGCTCGACGCCGGCGCCACCGATTTTCTGCTGAGCCCAGTCGATCATCGCGAATTCGTGACCCGCGCGCGCAACCTGCTGCGCCTGCGCAAGCAACAAGTCCTGTTGTCGGACCGCGCTGCCGCACTGGCGCGCAAGCTCGAGGATAGCGAACTCACCCTGCAACAGGCCGTGCGCGACTCCAGCGAACGGCTGGCCCAGGTGATCGACGCGGTTCCCGCGCTGATCAGCGCTACCGATCAGCAGGGCCGGTTCCTGTTCGTCAACGCCTACCACGGCGCGCTGCTCGGAACCGATCCGGCGAATGTCGCGGGGCGTGACGCCGGCGAAGTTCTCGGTGACGAGAGCGGCGAACGCAACAAGGCGCTCGATCGGCTGGTGATCCAGGGCGGCAAGGCGATCCACTCTTTCGAAGAGGAGATTGCCGAACGCGGCGGGGCGAAGCGCGTTTTCCTGACGTCCAAATCGCCGTTGAAGAACGCCGCCAACGAGACCATCGGCGTCGTCACCTCGTCGCTCGACATCACGGACCGCAAGACCGCGGAGCGCCACCTGCATTTCATGGCGCATCACGATTCGCTCACCGGCCTGCCGAACCGCGCCTTCCTCGCAGAGCATATGAGCCAGGAAATCGCGCGGGCACGGCGCGGCGACCGTCATTTCGCGCTGCACGTGATCGACCTCGATGGCTTCAAGAGCATCAACGACGTGATGGGCCACGGGCTGGGCGATAATTTCCTCAAGACCGTCGGGATACGTCTTCAGAACCTGAAGCGAAGCGGGTTCGTCATCGCACGCCTCGGCGGCGATGAATTCGCGGTGCTGCAAAGCAATCTGCCAAACAGCGAAGCGGCGGCGGAATTCGCCGACGACATCCTGAAGGCGCTGCGCCAGCCGATCCCCATCGGCGAGGACCAGGCGGTCAGCACCGCCAGCATCGGCATCGCCATTCATCCCACCGATGGGGTGGATATCGAGGACCTGCTGCGGCATGCCGATCTCGCGATGTATCGCGCCAAGACCGAGGGCGGCGATCAATACCGGTTCTATGCCGCCGACATGAATCTGCGCGCCAGCCTGGCGGCGGCGCTTGATACCGATCTCCGTCACGCGATCGAACGCAATGAATTCGTGCTGCATTACCAGCCGCAGGTACGGCTCGATACCAACGAGATCGTCGGCCTCGAGGCGCTGGTCCGGTGGCGGCGCGCCGACGGCACGCTGGTGCCTCCGAGCGGCTTCCTGCCGCGCGCCGAGCAAAATGGCTTGATCCTGCCGATCAATGAATGGGTGCTGCGCACCGCGTGCGCTCAGGCGGCGCATTGGCGCCGCAATGGCCTGTCGCAGCTGCGCATGAGCGTTAACCTGTCTCCGGTCCAATTCCGCAAACGCACGCTGCCGCTGCTGGTCACGCAGATTCTGCACGAGACTGGACTGGATCCGCGCGCGCTGGATCTCGAACTGACCGAGAGCATCCTGATGCAGGATATCGATCAGGTCGCGGTGCAGCTCCAGCAATTGCGCGATCTCGGCGTTCTGATCTCGATCGATGATTTCGGCACCGGCTTTTCGTCGCTGAGCTACGTCAAGCGCCTCCCGGTCGACCGCCTGAAGATCGACCAATCCTTTGTCCGCGATCTGAAGTCGGATCCGAGCGATCGGGCGATCGTCGCGGCAATCGTGAATCTGGCTCACAGCCTGGGCATGGATGTGGTCGCCGAAGGCGTCGAGACCGAGGAACAGTTGCAGTTCGTGCGCGTCGCCGGTTGTGACGAGGTGCAGGGCTATTATTACGGCCGCCCGATGTCGGCGGAGAGTTTCGAGAATTTCATTGCGCCGCGGCGCAAGGCTGAAGCGATCTGAGGACTCTGTGAGCAAGCAACCGCACCAAGCCCAGCAGCCGGCCGAGGTAACAAACGACGCGGCGCCGCCCGCCGGCCGCGATCTGCTCAGCTTGTTGAATATCATCATCGGTCAAGGTGATCGGTTGCGTGCCAAGATCGCCGATCGTGAGCAGAGCAACGTCGCGGCGACGATTGCGGATGCCGGTCGCGCGCTGCGCGACCTGATCGGCGCGGGCGGCGACATTACCAATGCGGGCCACCATGGACGGAGCTTGTCGTCGGACACGACGGAGCAGCCGAAGCGACAACTCTCGATCCTGGTTGCCGACGACAACAGCACCAGCCGGATCGTCATTGCCAAGATCCTCGAACGCGGTGGACATCACGTCAGTCTTGCCAATGACGGCAACGCCGCGCTCGTCGCAATGCGCGACGCCGAATTTGACGTGGTGCTGATGGATGTCGACATGCCGGACATGAACGGCATCGAAGCGACCAAGCTGTATCGCTTTTCCTCGATCGGTCGCCCGCGCGTTCCAATCCTTGCGCTCACTCTGGACCAGGCGCCCGAGGCGGAGATGGTCTATCGGGACGCCGGAATGGACGGCTGCGTGACCAAGCCGGTCGAGCCGAAACGCCTGCTGCAGATGGTCAGCGATCTGGTTCCAGCGGCTGACGCTGCTCCGGCTTTGCCGACCGGCGAAACGGTCGTCGCGTTCACCGACCCTGTCGTCCAGGAACGGGTGGACGACGGCGTCATCGACATGGAGACGCTCGGAAATCTCGAACGTCTGGGCGGCCACTCCTTCGTTGCCGAGTTGGTCTCGCAGTTCTCGCATGATGCCGCCGAGCACCTGGTCCAGCTCCGGAGCGCCGCCGCCGAGCAGAATGCGCACCAATTCCGGGAGATCGCGCATGCGCTGCGCAGCTCCGCCGCCAATGTGGGCGCTACCACGATCTTCGAGATGTGCCTGTCGGTGCGCGCCATCACTGCGGATGAGCTCTCAACCGACGGAGAGGCGCTGGTCCAGCGGGTCGGCGGCGAGATCGACCGCGCGCTTGGGTTTCTCAAGGCCCAGGTCGGCCTGCATTCATCGCCGGCCGAAGGCCGCGCGGAGATTCGCGTCCGCGCCACGGGCTGATAAGCTCGCACTCGCACAATCGTTTTCCCTATTGAAGACACCCCATCTGAGGAGGAGCCAGCATGCTGATCCGCATCGGCCGCGATCATGCGCCGCATCTGGAAGAGCCGGACAATTTTCGTGGGTTCAAGCTGGTGATCGAAGCGGAGCGCGCGGCGTTGCCGCAGCTCAAGGCCGGCTTCGCGCCCGCGGGCCGGCTCGAGAGCGAAGAGATCGCGTGGGTCACCGAGGCGTGGCTGCGCGCCCAGTCACCGCAGCGCGACGACCCATCCTGGCAGGACGGCTTCCGCAAGATGATGGACTACGCGCGGACCAAAGGCTGGATCGACCCGCAGGACGGATCGATCCGGGCTCATGTTGAGTGGGTAAGCTGATCGTCACGCCGTCGCCTGCTTGCCCCATAATTCGGCGGTCGCGATCCGTGCGCCTTCCGCGAGCGAGCGCAGCTTTGCCCACATGATGGTGGGGTGGACGCGCTGAGCGAACGGGCTCTGCGCGAAGCCGCAATCGGTGCCGCCCATCACGTTTTCACGTCCGACGATCTTGGCAAGCCGCACCAGCCGCTGCGCCACCAGTTCGGGATGCTCGACGATGTTGGTCGCGTGGGTGATCACGCCCGGGATCAGCACCTTACCCGCCGGCAGCTTGGTCTTCTGCCACACGGTCCATTCATGCTCGTGGCGCGGGTTGGCCGCCTCGTATTGATACGAGCCTACATTCACCTGCAGCATCAGGTCGACGATCTCCTTCATCTCGACGTCGAAGGCGTGCGGCCCGTTCCAGCTGCCCCAGCAGATGTGGTAGCGAGATTGCTCCGCGGGAATGCCGCGCAATGCATGATTGAGCGCGTCGATGCGCAGTTGCGCCCAGTCGCGATATTGCTGGCTGGTCATCGGCGGCACCAGCTTCTCATGCATATACGGGAGAAACGCGTCGTCGACCTGCACCGAGAGGCCGGAATCGGCGATGGTCTTGTATTCCTCGTGCAGCGCATCGGCGAGCGCGAAGACCAGCTCCTTCTCGTCCTTGTAATACTCGTTCTTGCCGCCCGGAAGCGCGCTCGCCGGTGCAACGACAGGTAGGAACGCGCCTTTCGCGCCGGCCTTGGTCGCCGCCGCCTTGAGATTGGCGATGTCGCGCTTCACCGCCGTGGTGTCGTATTTGATGGGGCCATCGACGATGAAGCGCCAGCCGAGCCGCGCACCGAGGCCGCTCGCCTTGTCATACTCGGCGTAGAATTCTGGAAACTCCTTGTGGTCGCGGCCGCCGCCGGCCGTCGCCAGCGGATCCTTGCGCTCCTCATCGGTGAGCGGGCGGCGCGACAGGCCGGTGATGCGGTCGTGAAAATAGAAGGCCCAGTTGCGGCCTTTGCTGAATTCGCCGTCGCTGACGATGTCAATGCCGGCTTCGACCTGCTGGCGCACCACCTCATCGATGGAGTCTTTCAGGCAGGCTTCATAGCCCTGCTTGTCGTAAGGCTTCCCGTCCTCGATCGCGCGCAGAAACTCGACCAGCTTCGGTGGCCGCACCAGGCTTCCGACGTGGGTGGTGAGTATCCGATTGACGCTGTGCGGCATTTTCGCTCCCTGCATTTTCGCCGATGCGGCTCTTTTTTGAAGAGCCGGATCATATGCAAAAAAGCAGAGAGCAAAAAGCGGCTGTCGCGCGTTTACTCTGCCGGCGTCGCGTTGGGCTGGTGCTGACCAGCGCCGAAGCGCCGGCGCCATGCTTCACCCCAGCGCCGCCGCCGTTGGGCCAGGTTCTCGATCGCCATCAGGGCGGCGGGCGTGACCACCAGGGTCAAAACCGTCGCGAAGCCGAGCCCGAACACGATCGCCGTCGACAGGCTGATCCACCACTGGGTCGATGGGGCGCCGACCGTGACTTCGCGCAGCAGGAAGTCGAGGTTGACGCCGAAGGCGATCGGCAGCACGCCGAGGATCGCCGCGACCGCGGTCAGCACCACCGGTCGTGCGCGCTCGCGGCAGGTCTGGATGATCGCCTCATAGGCCTCCACGCCGTCGCGTCTCAATCGATCATAGGTATCGATCAGCACGATGTTGTTGTTCACGATGACGCCCGCATTCGCGATGACGCCGATACCGGTCATCACCACGCCGAATGGCTGGCCCATGATCATCAGCCCGATCAGCACGCCGATGGTCGAGAGCACGATCGCGGTGAGGATCAGGCCGACCGAGGTCAGCTTGTTGAACTGCGCCAGCAGGATCGCGAAGATCAGGAAGATCGCGGTGGCAAATGCCTTCATCAGGAAGGCGCCGGCCTTGGCGCGCTCTTCGTCCTCGCCCTTCAGGCGGACCGAGACGCCGGGCGGCAGGCCGGCGTTGCGAAGCTCCGCCGTGATCGCCTGCTGCACATTCGCGCTCTGCACCCCTTCGGCAAGGTTGGACGACACCGTCATCACACGGTTGCCGGCCACGCGGTTGATGAAGCCGACCCGCGGCGTCGGAGCCCGTTCGACGAAGTTGCCGATCGGGACGTGACCGGACGCGGTCTGGACGCGCAGGTCGTCGATCTGATCCAGGCTGCGCCGGTCCTGCGGGAACCGCACGATGATATCGACGGCCTTGTCGCTCTCGGAGGGCCGATATTCCGTCACCTTCACGCCGTTGGTGACGAGCTGCAGCGCGGTACCGACGGTGCCGACGCCGGCGCCGTATTTCGCCGCCTCGGCCTTGTCGACCGTGACTTTCCAGTCGATGCCCGGCAATGGCTGACCGTCATCCAGGTCGCGGATTTCGGGACGCTGCCGCAGCAGGTCGGCGACCTGCTTCGCGGCCGCCGGCAGCAGTGAAGGGTCGAGCGAACTGAGCTGCACCTGCACCGGCTTGCCGGTTGGCGGGCCGCCGGCCGGCGCTGTGACTTCGACCTTGATGCCGGGGATGTCCGCGGTCTTCTCGCGGATGCCGTCCATGATCTCATGTGCCTTCGCGCGCGTCTTCCAATCGGCGAATTCGAACTGGATGACGCCGATCGTGTCCTCGGAGATGCCATCCAGGCCGCGCGGCTGTTCGCCGGCACGGACATAGACCGTCTGAAGGCCCGGATAGGCGAGCACGCGCTCTTCGACCTTCCGCACCGCGGCGTCTTTCTCGGTGAGTGAGATGTTGCCGCGTGCGTGAATGATGACCTGGCCGAAATCCGGCTCGACCTTCGGGAAGAATTCGACGCCGCTTCCGAATTTGCCATAGGCCACCTGCACCGCGATCAGCAGCACCAGCGCCGAGGTCAGCGTCAGGCCGGGACGATGCACGACCCAGCGCACCACGCGCATGTAGAGGCCCTTGTCGGCGACCCGGTCGTCATGCGGGATCAGCGCCGCCTTGCCGAGCATGGCGCCGAGCGTCGGGGTGAAGATCAGCGCGACGACCAGCGACGCCGAGAGCGTCGCGATCAGCGTGATCGGCAGATATTTCATGAATTCGCCAACCACGCCGGGCCAGAACAGCAGCGGCGAGAAGGCCGCGACGCGGGTCGCCGTCGCCGCGACCACCGGACCGGTCATGCGCTTGGCGGCAAGCGAATAGGCCTCCTTCGGCTGCATGCCTTCGGACATGCGCCGTTCGGCGAATTCCGACACGATGATCGCGTCGTCGACCAGCATGCCGACCGCGAGGATCAGCGAGAACAGGACGACGATGTTGATCGTCAACCCGGCCATCTGCAGCCCGAGAATGCCGGCCAGGAACGAGGCTGGAATAGCGATTCCGATGAAGACGGACGCGCGGAAGCCGAGCGCGAACAGGATGATCACCACCACCAGCAGCACGCCGGTTGTCACCGAGTTCTGCAGGTCGCCGAGCATCTGGCGGATGACCTTCGACTTGTCTTGCGTGTAGGTGACCTGAACGCCTTCCGGCCAGGTGGCTTTCGCCATCGCGATGACCTTCTTCACGCCGTCGACGGTATCGATCAGGTTGGCGCCGGTGCGCTTCGAGACCTCGATCGTCATCGCCGGCTGGCCGTTGACGCGCGTGACGGTCTCGGCGTCCTTGAAGGTCGGCTTCACCTGCGCGACGTCGCCCAGCGTGATGGTCGCGCCGGAGGTCGATGTCACCGGAATGCTGAGCATGTCGGCCGGCGTCTCTATCAGCGAGGGGACCTTCACCGCGAAGCGTCCGGTCTCGCCTTGCAGCGCGCCCGCCGCCACCAGGCTGTTGGAGGCCTTGGTCACGGTGATGAGCTGGTCGAGCGACACGCCGTAGCTCTTCATCAGCATCGGCTCGGCGATGATCTCGACGACCTCGTCGCGCGCGCCGCGCAATTCGGCCGTGAGAACCCCAGGCACCTGCTCGAGCGCATTCTTGGTGGTGCGCGCGATCCGCAGCAGGCTGCGCTCCGGCACGTTGCCGGCCAGCGAGACCACGATCACCGGATAGAGCGAGAGGTTGACCTCACGCACCACCGGCTCGTCCACGTCGGTCGGCAGGTCGCGCTTGGAGTCGTCGACTTTCGCGCGAACGTCGGCGAGCGCCGACTTGGAATCGAAGCCGGCCTCGAATTCGAGCAGCACGTAGCCGCCGCCCTCGAACGCGGTCGAGCGCATTTCCTTGACGTTGCTGACCGACTTGAGCTGAGTCTCGAGCGGCCGCAGCAGCAGGCGCTCGGCATCCTCCGGGCTGATGCCGCGCTGCGAGAGCTGGACATAGATGATCGGAATCCGCACGTCGGGCTCGGATTCTTTGGGGATCGTGACATAGGCCACGAAGCCTGCCGCGAGCACGAATAGCAGCAGCGCGATGGTCAGCCGCGCGTGGCTGATGGCGTAATCGATGATCTTCGACATGTGCTATGCCTCTGCCTCAGGCCGCGATCCGCGCGTCATGCGGACCGGCGGCGCGAGGATTGCGCGGCTACTTCGCCGCAGTCTGCTCGGGTGCATCAACCGCTTCGACGCGCTGTCCTTCGCGCACGAAATCCTGGCCTTGCACGATCACGCGCACCTGGTCGGGAATGCCGGCCACCCACATGAAGGCCTGCTCGTCCTCCGCGACCGACACCGGAATGAACTCGACCGTGTTGGCCTTGCCGACCGAGCGTACGCCGAGCTCGCCGGCCGACGAGAATGTCAGCGCGGAGCGCGGCACGCGGGTCGCGGGCGTCGGCGTCAGCTTGATCGCGACCTCGGCGGTGATCCCGTCGGGGATCGAGAGGTCATGATTGGGCGCCTCGACCTCGATCCGATAGGTCCGCGTCGTGGCGCTGGCTGACTTCGATACGAAACGGATACGGCCTTCCACGGTCTCTCCGGTCACGAGCCGAAGCTGCGCCGTGTCGCCGACCTTCACGCCGGCGAGCTTGCGCTCCGACACTTCGACCACCGCGAGGATCGGGTCGAGATCGACGATCTGCGCGATCTCCTTGCCGGCCACGGAAAACGCTGCGCCGCCGACCTCGGCCGGAACATCGGTGACGATGCCGGACCACGGCGCGGTGATGATGCCGCGGTCGCGCTCGGCCTGCGCGCCGGCTAGCGCTGCTTCCGCGATCTTGAGCTGGGCTTCGAGACTGACCAGATCGAGCTTGGGCAGTGCGTTCATTTCGATCAACCGCCGCTTGGCATCCAGTTCGACTTTGCGCTGATTGACCAGCGCCTGGGCCTGCGTCACCTGAGCCTCGCGCGCTTCATCCGACAGGATCGCCAGCACGTCGCCCTTCTTCACGGTCTGGCCGCGCACGACCCTGAGTTCGGTGAGCACGCCGTTGGTGCGCGTCGCTGCCATGACCTTGTGGGCTGCTTCGGTGCGGCCGGAAATCATCAGCTTGCGGCTATGCTGCTGCAGCTTCGTGTCCATCACGCCGACGCGAAACAGCTTCTCGGCCTTTTCACCGGGCCGCGCCGCCGCGAGGCTCTCGCTATGGTGGCTTGGGAAGATATAGCCGGATGCGATCCAGAGGCCCGCTGCGGCCACGAGTCCGACGGCGACGAGGCGACTGGCTTTCATGACGATTTCTCCGGCAACGCCGCCTGTGCGCGAGGCGGTTCTGTGAGGACGCAATGCACCATGTGCAAAATCAGCGGTAGTACGACTTCAGGATCGAAATTCGGATCGACGGCGCGGCGCCACGACATGCCGTCGGCAAGCACCATCAGCGCCGAGACAGCGCTGTCGAAATCGAGGTCGGACAGGATCTCGCCGCGCTCGCTTGCGCTCTTCAACAACGCGACCAGGCGCGCGCGCAACTCGGTCTCGATCGCCTGATAGACCCGCGCGATCTCAGGATTGCGCCGGGTCTCGGCCATGATCTCCGCGCACAGGCCCACTTCTTGCGCGGTGCGCTCCACCAGGTGATGGCGTGCGAGGTTTTCGAGGCCGCGGAAGAAATTGGGGTCGCTCTCGGCCGCGGCAAAGCTTTCCATCGCATCGGCGCGATTGCGCTCCGAAATTCCGATGATCAGCGCTTCCTTGGACGGAAAGTAGCGATAGAGGTTGCCCGGGCTCATGCCCGCCTCAGCGCAGATCTCCTGCATCGAGGCCTGGTGGAAGCCCGATCGCGCAAAGCAAGCTTCCGCGGCGTCGAGAATCTCGGCGCGGCGGTCGGATTGAAGCTTGGCGTTTGCGCGACGCATGGGACGCCCCGGTGCGACTTTCTGCAGTGCGGTAAATAAGAATGAACGTTCGCTCAATTAAAGGCGGCCGTGTTCCATGTCAAGGCAATCGGTCCCGAATGGAAGCCGTCTTTGCACTACTTTACCTAAGACGAACGAACGCTCCGCTTTCCGACGCCGGCGGGGCGGTTCGGGCGGCTTTTTTCAGGCGTGGGGTGGCGGCCTAAGCCGTTGTGGCGACGTCGATGTCCGTCGAAACCTCGACCGGGACGCGGCCGAAGACGCGGCCGACCAGAACCAGGACTGGTCCTTTGACATCGGACCTGAGTTTCCCGGCGATATCCGCCGCGACCCCAGTCACGGTCACTTCCCCAGGCCTGGTCGCGTTGGCGATCGCGATCGCTGGCGTTTCGGGACTCAGTCCATGGGATATCGCCGATTCCATCGCCTCCGCGAGCGTCTTGCGCGGCATGTAAATGGCCGTCGTGACGTTTGGGTCGGCCAGGCTCTCCCAATCTAAGTCCTTGGGCAGGCGGCCATGTTCGTCGTGACCGGTGATGAATTGGACACGCCGCGCCTGGCCGCGCTGGGTCAGCGAAACCCCGAGCCGCGCGGCGGCGCCTTGCGCCGCGCTGATCCCGGGAACCACGTCCACCGGAATTCCAGCGGCCTGGCACGCGGCGATCTCCTCGCCGGCGCGGCCGAACACCAGCGGGTCGCCGCCCTTGAGACGGACCACGCGCCGGCCTGCGCCGGCGAGCTTGATCATCAGGTCGTTGATTTCGGTCTGCTTGCAGGCCGGGCCATGGCCCGTCTTGCCGACCAGGATCTTCTTGGCTTCGCGGCGCGCGAAATCGAGCACGTCATGCGACACGAGGTCGTCGAACAGGATCACGTCGGCCGATTGCAGGGCGCGCACCGCGCGCAACGTCAGCAACTCCGCGTCGCCGGGGCCGGCGCCGACCAGCGTGACTGAGCCGCCCTCGTGTGCGCCAAACGCGCCGATGATCTGGTTCATGTCCGGTGCGGTGTTCGGTGACCGGAACGCCCGTTCGGTGAAGGTCTCCCAGAAGCGCCGGCCGCGGAATGCGTCGCCAAGCGCCTTGACCTGCGGACGCCAGCGCCGCGCGGCGTCGGCCCAGCCGGCAAAGCCCATCGGCAGCAGCGCTTCGATGCGCGCGCGGATCGCCTGCGCGAAGACCGGCGCGGCACCATCGGTCGAGACCGCAATCACCAGCGGGGAGCGGTTGACGATCGCGCCGAACGAGAAATTCGACAGCGCTGGCTTGTCGACGACGTTGACCGGCACGCCGGCCTTGCGCGCCGCGTCCGCGAAATCGCGCGCGCGCTCGTCATCCTCGAACGAGCCGACGGCGATCGCCGCGCCGGCAAAATGGTCGGGCGTCCAGGTCGGCTGCTCGTTGCGATCGACGCGCGCGCCGGTCGCCTCCAGCAATTCGACTTTCCATGCGATGCCCGGGCCATCGCCGGTCACGATGGCGCGTTTGCCTTCGAGCGCGAAGAACACCGGCAGCCTCGCCAGCGGCGCCATGCGCGGCATTGCCTGTGATTGCGGGCTGCGCTCGCTCATGACGTGCGTCTCGCGCCGGTATTGGCGTGGAAATCCGCGCCGTTGGTGCTCTGTGCGACGAAACCGGCACGGATCACAAAGTCGCCGAAATGTTCACCCGCGACAGCTTCATGCGCATAGGCCGCGAAGATCGGGTCGAGCTGAGCCACGATCTCCTCGTGTTCGATATCCTCGGCATAAAGCTTCGACAGGCGCGAGCCGTCGAAGGCCGCGCCGAGATAAAGATTGTAGCGGCCCGGTCCTTTGCCGACCAAGCCGATCTCGGCGAGGTAGGGGCGGGCGCAGCCATTCGGGCATCCGGTCATTCGCACCACGATATCGTCCTCAGCCAGCCCGTGTGCTGCCGCCCGATCCTCCAGAACGGTAATCAGGTCGGGCAGGTAGCGCTCACTCTCTGCAAGAGCCAGGCCACATGTTGGCAGCGAGACGCACGCCATGGCATTCCGGCGCAATGCGCTGGCCGATCCATCCAGATGATGGTCGGCGACGATCTCCTCGATCTTGCTGCGCCGTTCGGGCGCGACATTGGCGATGATCAGGTTCTGGTTTGCGGTGAGGCGGAAGTCGCCGTCATGCGCTTGCGCCAGGCGATTGAGCGCGATCAGCCATTGCGCGCCACCTTTGACGTCGCGCAGCCGGCCATTCTCGACGAACAGCGTAAGATGCGAGCGGCCATCCTCGCCCTCGGTCCAGCCGAAGCGGTCGCCGGTGGTCGTGAAAGTGAACGGCTTCGGCTTGTCCAGGGTCACGCCGCTGCGGCGTTCCACTTCGGCGCGGAACGCGTCGAGCCCGCGGTCCTCGATGGTGTATTTGAGCCGCGCATGCTTGCGGTTGGTGCGGTCGCCCCAGTCACGCTGCACCGTCACGACGGCTTCGGAGACCGCGACCGCATCCTCGGTGCGGCAGAAGCCCATCACATCGGCAGTGCGCGGATAGGTGTCGGTCTCGCCATGGGTCATGCCCATGCCGCCGCCGACGGTCACGTTCCAGCCCTGCACCGCGCCGGCCTTGTCGAGGATGGCGATGTAACCGAGATCATGCGCGAAGATATCGACGTCGTTCGACGGCGGCACCGCGACCACGATCTTGAATTTGCGCGGCAGGTAGGTCTTTCCATAGATCGGCTCGACCACCTCTTCGTCGCTGCCGACGATCTTCTCGCCGTCGAGCCAGATCTCGCGATAAGCGGTGGTCTGCGGCAGCAGCCGATCGGTGATCGCATTGGCGAGATCATAGGCGGCGCGATGCGCGCGCGACTGATACGGATTCGGGTTCGACATCACGTTGCGATTGACGTCGCCGCAGGCCGCGATCGTGGTCAGCAGCGCGTTGTC
Organism: Bradyrhizobiaceae bacterium; assembly: GCA_947481635.1. GTDB lineage: Bacteria > Pseudomonadota > Alphaproteobacteria > Rhizobiales > Xanthobacteraceae > CANKHJ01. The sequence continues at coordinate 20,691 of CANKHJ010000011.1, read as the reverse complement.
GATCTCGCGCATCGCCGCCTTGAGATTCGACTTGATGATGCCGTGGAGCTGGAAGGTCTGGCGCGTGGTGATGCGCAAAGTGCCGTTGCCATAGACGCGCGCGATCCGCTCGAGGTGAAAATATTGCTGCGCCGTGAACACCCCGCCGGTGATCCGCACGCGGATCATGAAGGAATAGGCCTGCTCCATCTTCTTCTTGCGGCGTTCGCTGCGCAGGTCGCGGTCATCCTGCAGGTACATGCCGTGGAATTTCACGAGCTGCTGATCGTCCTCGACGATCGCGCCGGTGATCTCCTCGGTCAGGCCCTCGGCCAGCGTGCCCCGGAGGTAAGCGCTGGCATTCTTGATGTGCTCGTTGCGCGAGAGTTCATCGGTCATGATTCACTCAGTATTGGTTGCCGTCATCGCCCGCGAAAGCGGCGATCCAGTAAACACCGATCTCGCTTTATAGCTTGGCTGGTGATTACTGGATGCCCTGCTTTCGCGGGGCATGACATCGGAGAATTGCGTTCGCAAACCCTCAATACGTGTCCTGCAGATACCGCTTCTCGCGATCGAGGTTGCGCACCGCCAGTTCGGCGGCTTCGGCATCGAGGCCCTTCACGTCGGCATAGGCGCGCACCAGGGTGGCGCGCACGTCCTTGGCCATCGCCTTGGCGTCGCCGCAGACATACAGCAGCGCGCCGCGCTCAAGCCAGTCGATCAAGTCGCGGCGCTGCTCCCACATGCGGTGCTGCACATAGACCTTCGCCGGCGTGTCGCGCGAGAACGCCACATCCATGCGGGTGAGACCGCCATCGGCGAGCGCGTCCTGCCATTCGAGCTGATAGAGGAAATCGTGCGTGAAGCTGCGGTCGCCGAAGAACAGCCAGTTCTTGCCGGTAGCCGCCGCGGCGCGGCGTTCCTGCACGAAGGCGCGGAACGGCGCGATGCCGGTGCCTGGGCCGATCATGATGATGTCACGGTCGGGCGCGGGCAGGGCGAAATGCTTGTTCGGCCGCAACTTGACGCGCAGCTTGCTGCCTTTCTTCAGGCGGTCGGTGACCCAGGTCGAGGTGACGCCTTCGCGCGCGCGGCCGTGAGTCTGGTAACGCGCCGCCGAGATCAGCAGATGCGCCTCTTCGCCGACCTCGCGGCGCGACGAGGCGATCGAATAGGCGCGCGGCGCGAGCGGGCGGGTCACGCTACGGAGCTGGTCCGCCGAGAGAGTCGCCGAGAAATTTTCCAGAAGATCGATGAACTGGCGGCCTTCGACCCAGGCCCTTGCGTTGCCGGACTCGAGCAGGGCTTTCGCGTCGGCGTTGCTGGTCGCGGCGACGAAGTTCTCGATGGTCTTGACCGACAGCGTCGTGATGTCGCGCTGCGCCTGCAATTCGTCGGCGACCGAATGATAGGATGGCAAGCCGGAGGCGCGCAGCACCTCGCGGACATAGTCCGGATTATTCTCGGGATAGATGTCGAGCGAGTCGCCGGGCTTATAGGGCGGCGCCGCGCCGTCGAATGACAGCTCGATGTGAATCGTCTCCTTGTCGGATTGCGACGAGTTGAGATCGATATGCTCGGTGATCTGCGCCTCGACGATATCGAGCCCGCCGGCCGCAGCCGGCCTGGCGCCGAAATCGACAGGAATTACTTGACCGATCACTTGGCCGCGGCCCGCCACCGCCGGCGGTGCCAGCGCGGTCAGCGCGCCTTCGATCCACTTGGCGGCCGGCGCTGCGAAGTCGAGGTCGAGGTCGACGCGGTCGGCGACGCGCTTGCCGCCCAGAGCCGCGAGACGCTCGTCGAGCGTGCGGCCGATCGAGCAGAATTCCGCATAGGCGGTGTCGCCCAGCGCCAGCACCGCAAAATCGACGCCGTCGAGGCGCGGCGCCTTGTCGCTCATCAGGTCGTTGAAATTGTTGGTCGCACGCGCCGGAGGCTCGCCTTCGCCCCAGGTCGCGGCGATCACCACTAGGCGACGCGTCGCCGGCAGGGCGGCGAGGTCGAGATCGGCCATGTCGAGCAGGGTCGCCTTGAGGCCGGCCTTGCGCGCCGACTTGGCCATGTCGACCGCGAGCTTCTCGGAATTCCCTGATTCGGTCGCATAAAGGATCGTCAGCGGCTCCGCCGACTGCGCGGCGGCCGCCAGCTGCGGTGCCTCGCCATTGCCGTTCGCCTCGGCTTCGCCGCCGCGAGCATCCAGCCCGGCGAGGAACCCCGCCAGCCAGGCGCGCTGCATCTCGGTCGCCGGCCCGACAACGCGGTTGAGCAGTTCGATCTCTTCTTCGTCGAACGGAGCGGTTCTCGGGATCGGCGCCATGATCATTCCACGCAAAAGGACTGCGGAGGCTTTGCCCCCCAGCGCATAGAATTCCCTTGCTGCGGCAAGGCAACCCAAGGGCAAAAATAAGAAATTCATTGCCGAAGCCGCGGGCGGGAGAGGCCGCGTGTTTCGTCTGATGCGCTGTGGGGAGAAATGTCGTCGCCCGGTATGAGGGGCGCTGAAAGCGCCCGATCGGGCACTCGGGCACCGAGCCGGAATTTGTGAAAAGCGAGGATCGCCTAGTTTTCCATCATCCTGGGCCGTCGGGGAGTAGGTTAGGTTAAAAAATATGCGACTGCCTAATTAAACGCCTATGTTCCAATATTTGCATACCGCCTCTGCGGTAATTCTCGTTGTCCTCAAAGCCTTGGCGGTTTCGCCGCGCCGCAAAATCCTTGGCACGCTCCTTGCGAACTTGGTCTTTGCGAGGGGGGTTTCGCCGGGGGCCCGACCGCGTGCGCGTTCAAAAAACAGAGGACATCGGGATGCTTAAATTCGTCGGTGCGGTCGCAAAGCGACCGACTGCCCGCAGCTGGCTTGGCGCCACGGCGGGATTGGCAATCGGTCTTGCGGCGGCGGTGCCGGCCAAGGCCCAGGAAACCATCAAGGTCGGAATTCTCCATTCACTCTCAGGCACCATGGCCATCAGCGAGACCACGCTGAAGGACACGATGCTGTTCCTGATCGACGAGCAGAACAAGAAGGGCGGCATCCTCGGCAAGAAGCTTGAGGCGGTTGTCGTCGATCCTGCGTCCGATTGGCCGAAATTCGCCGAGAAGGCGCGTGAGCTGATCGCCAAGGATAAGGTATCGGTCGTGTTCGGCTGCTGGACGTCGTCGTCCCGCAAGTCGGTGCTGCCGGTGTTCAAGGAGCTGAACTCGATCCTCTTCTACCCCGTGCAATACGAGGGCGAAGAGAGCGAGCGCAACGTGTTCTATACGGGCGCCGCTCCGAACCAGCAGGCGATCCCTGCGGTCGACTATCTGATGAAAGACGAGAAGGTGCAGCGCTGGGTTCTGGCCGGTACCGACTACGTCTATCCGCGCACCACCAACAAGATCCTTGAGGCCTACCTTCTCGCGAAAGGCGTGAAGAAGGAAGACATCATGATCAACTACACGCCGTTCGGTCACTCCGACTGGCAGACCATCGTCGCCGATATCAAGAAGTTCGGCTCGGCGGGCAAGAAGACCGGCGTGGTTTCGACCATCAATGGCGACGCCAACGTTCCGTTCTACAAGGAGCTCGGCAACCAGGGCGTCAGCGCGAAGGACATCCCGGTCGTGGCGTTCTCGGTCGGTGAAGAAGAACTCGCCGGTCTCGACACCAAGCCGCTGCTCGGCCATCTCGCTGCCTGGAACTACTTCCAGTCGGTGAAGAGCCCGGCGAATGACGAGTTCATCAAGAACTGGAAGACCTTCATCAAGGATCCGAAGCGCGTCACCAACGATCCGATGGAAGCCCATGTGATCGGCTTCAAGATGTGGGTCGAAGCCGTCACCAAGGCCAAGACTGTCGATCCGGACAAGGTGATCGACGCACTGCCGGGTATCAAGGTCCCGAACCTCACGGGCGGCACCTCGGAGATGCTGGCGAACCACCACATCACCAAGCCGGTGCTGATCGGCGAGATCAAGGCCGATGGCCAGTTCGACGTGGTGTGGAAGACGCCGGGCCTGGTGCCGGGCGATGCCTGGTCGAAGGAACTGCCGGAGTCCAAGGACCTGATCGGCGATTGGGTCGACAAGAAGTGCGGCAACTTCAACACCAAGACCAACAAGTGCGGCGCCTGATCGCGCTGCGGTAACTCTCGTCCCTCACGACTGGAGGCGGCGGTCCCCGCCGCCTCCAAAAAAACTCAGACCGCCGGGGCTGAATTCGATGCGTGTGATCGCCGAGCGTTTCGTCGTCTGTATCTTAGCGTTTGTCGTCTTATTCGCCGTCAGTCTCTTGGCCGCGACGACGTTGAATGCGGCGCCGTTCGACGACGCATTGCTGCGCTTCACGACCGACGATTATAGCGATACCGACCCCGCCATCGGCGAGATCGCCGCCACCGGTCATGCGATGGCCGCGCCGGTGATCAGCGCTTTGCGCGATGGCCGCCTGATGTTCAGCGCCGCCACCAAGAAAGTTTTCATCCGCGAGGCCGACGGCCGCCTGCTCGATGCGGCGACCGGCCAGCCCGTCGCCACCAGTCCTGTTCCCGCGCCGGCCGATCTTGCAATGGTGCGCCTCAATAACCGGCTGCGCCGTACCGTCGATGCGGCCATGGGCGCCCTCACATTGCTTGCGCCCGATCCGACCATACGCCTGCAAGCCGCTCAGGCGGTGTTCAAGTCGCGCGACGCCGCGGCGCTTCCGACGCTCGATGCCGCACTCGCCAAGGAAACCCTGCCGCGCGTCCGCAAGGTGCTGAACGAGGCGCGCGCCGCGGCGATCCTGTTCAGTGAAGGCGCGAGCGAATCCGACAAGGTGGACGCGATCGTGGTGGTTCGCGATCGCGGCGACCAGGATGCGCTGGGGCTGTTGTCGAGCCTGCCCGCGACCACACCGGCATTGGTCGCGCGCGCCGCGCGCGATGCGCTGACCGCGATGCAGCAGAATCTCGCATTGTGGAATGCGGTGCAGAATTTCTGGTACGGGCTATCGCTCGGATCGGTGCTGCTGCTGGCAGCGATCGGCCTTGCGATCACCTTCGGCGTGATGGGCGTCATCAACATGGCTCATGGCGAGATGGTGATGCTCGGCGCCTATACGACTTACGTCGTGCAGGAGATCATCCGCACCCGCTATCCGTGGCTATTCGACTATTCGTTGTTGATGGCGGTGCCGCTCGCCTTCTGCGTCGCCGGCATCATCGGCATCGGCATCGAACGCACCGTGATCCGCTATCTCTATGGCCGGCCGCTCGAGACTTTGCTCGCCACCTGGGGCATTTCGCTGATCCTGCAGCAGGCGGTTCGCACGATCTTCGGCGCGAATAACCGCGAAGTCGGCGCGCCGTCGTGGATGAGCGGTTCATTCGAGATCGGCCAAATCTCGATCACTTACGGCCGGCTGTGGATCATCGTGTTCACGGGCGTCGTGTTCGTTGCGCTGCTCGGGTTGCTGCGGCTGACCCGCCTCGGGCTCGAAATGCGGGCAGTGACGCAGAACCGCACCATGGCTGCCTCGATGGGTATCCGCACCAAGCGCATCGACGCGCTCACCTTTGGGCTCGGCTCCGGGATTGCCGGCATCGCCGGCGTCGCGCTGTCGCAGATCGACAACGTCTCGCCCAACCTCGGCCAGAGCTACATCATCGACAGTTTCATGGTCGTTGTGTTCGGCGGCGTCGGCAATCTATGGGGCACGCTGGTCGCAGCGCTCACGCTCGGCATCGCCAACAAGTTTCTTGAGCCCTATGCCGGCGCGGTGCTCGGCAAGATCCTGATCCTGGTCTTCATCATCCTGTTCATCCAGAAGCGCCCGCGCGGCATGTTCGCGCTCAAGGGCCGGGCGGTGGAAGCATGATCGCCGCCCTCGTCACGCGCCTGGGAGACCGCGGCACCGCGATCATGGTGCTGACGCTGATGGCGTTCGCCGTGCTGGTGCCGATCCTCAATCTCGTGGTGCCGCCGTCATGGCCGATCCACGTCCCGACCTACATCGTCGCGTTGTGGGGCAAGTATCTCTGCTACGCGCTGCTGGCGCTTTCGATCGACCTGATCTGGGGCTATTGCGGCATCCTCTCGCTTGGCCACGGCGCGTTCTTCGCACTCGGCGGCTACGCCATGGGCATGTATCTGATGCGGCAGATCGGCACGCGCGGCGTCTATTCGCATCCGATTCTCCCCGACTTCATGGTGTTCCTGAATTGGAAGGAATTGCCGTTCTTCTGGTATTTCTTCGATCACTTCTGGTACGCGGCGATCATGGTGGTGCTGGTGCCGGGCTTGCTCGCCTTCGTGTTCGGCTGGTTCGCTTTCCGCAGCCGCGTCACCGGTGTCTATCTGTCGATCATCACGCAGGCGATGACCTACGCGCTGCTGCTCGGCTTCTTCCGCAACAATTTCGGCTTCGGCGGCAATAACGGCCTCACCGATTTCAAAGACATCCTCGGCTTCAACGTGCAGTCCGGCGGAACCCGCAACGCGCTGTTCGCGATCTCTTGCGTGGCGCTGATCCTCGGCTTCCTGATGTGCCGCGCCATCATCACCTCGAAACTCGGCAAGGTGCTGATTGCGATCCGCGACGCCGAATCGCGCACCCGCTTCCTCGGCTACCGGGTCGAATCCTACAAGCTGTTCGTGTTCACGCTGTCGGCCTGCATGGCGGGTGTCGCCGGAGCGCTGTTCGTGCCGCAGGTCGGCATCATCAATCCGAGCGAATTCGCCCCGGCCAATTCGATCGAGGCGGTGATCTGGGTGGCGGTCGGCGGACGTGGAACGCTCACCGGCGCGGTGATCGGCGCGCTGCTGGTGAACTACGCCAAGACCTATTTCACGTCCGGATTCCTCGCCCCCTATTGGCTGTTCCTGCTCGGCGGGTTGTTCGTGATGGTCACGCTGTTCCTGCCGGCGGGCATCGTCGGTGCCTATCGCAAGTTCATGGCGCAACGGCGCGAGCGCGCCGCGGTGGCGGCTGCTGAGGCTGCGTCGCCTGTCCCCGAAGCGCGGCCCGCGGAGTGATGGCGATGGACAAGGAAACCCTCACGACGAACTCGCTGCTCTACCTCGACGGCGTCACGGTCTCGTTCGATGGCTTCCGCGCGCTTAACAGCCTGTCCTTCGCGGTTGCGCCAGGCGAGATGCGCGCGATCATCGGCCCGAACGGCGCCGGCAAGACCACGATGATGGACGTGGTCACCGGCAAAACCCGTCCGGACGAGGGTGACGTGATGTTCGACGGCGCGCACGATCTCACGCGCCTCGACGAGACGCAGATCGCGATGCTCGGCATCGGCCGCAAATTCCAGAAGCCGACGGTGTTCGACATGCACAGCGTCGAGGACAATATCCGCCTCGCTCTCAAGCATGACCGTTCGCCGCGCGGCACATTGCTCTGGCGCGACAGCAGCGAGGAGCAGGATCGCGTCGCCGCGATCCTCGACACCATCCGGCTGAACAAGATCCGTGACCGCGTCGCCGGCAGCCTCGCGCATGGGCAGAAACAGTGGCTCGAAATCGGCATGCTGCTGGCGCAGGAGCCGAAGCTGCTGCTGGTCGACGAGCCGGTGGCCGGCATGACCGATGCCGAGACGCGCGAAACAGCGGAGCTGCTGAAGGAGATCAACCAGCATAAGACCGTCGTGGTGGTTGAGCACGACATGTCGTTCGTGCGCGAGCTTGGCGTCAAGGTCACGTGCCTACACGAGGGTTCGGTGCTCGCGGAGGGCACCATCGATCAGGTGTCGGAGAACGAGCGCGTCGTCGAAGTGTATCTGGGACGCTGATCATGCTCGAAGCCACCACGGTCGATCTCCACTACGGCGCAGCGCAGGCTCTACGCGGCGTGTCGCTCAAGGCCGAGATCGGCAAGGTCACCTGTGTGCTCGGTCGCAATGGCGTCGGAAAGACCAGCCTGCTCGATGCGTTCGCCGGCCAGCATCCGATCACGCGCGGCGACATCCAACTCGACGGCAAATCGCTCAATGGCCTGCCGCCGGCCGAGCGCGCGCGCCGTGGCATCGCCTATGTGCCACAGGGCCGCGAGATCTTTCCGCTGCTGACGGTCGAGGAAAATCTCCAGACCGGTTTCGCGCCGCTGAAGCGCGCCGACCGCAGCATCCCGGACGACGTGTTCTCCCTGTTTCCGGTGCTGAACGACATGCTGCGCCGGCGCGGCGGCGATCTTTCCGGCGGCCAGCAGCAGCAGCTTGCGATCGGCCGCGCGCTGGTGATGCGGCCGCGCCTGCTGCTGCTCGACGAGCCGACCGAAGGCATCCAGCCCTCGATCATCAAGGATATCGGCCGCGCGATTACCTATCTGCGCGGGCTCGGCCAGATGGCCATCGTCCTGGTCGAGCAATATCTCGACTTTGCCCAGGAGCTCGGCGACACTTTCATGGTGATGGACCGCGGAACGGTGGTCTATGCCGCGACGCGCGAAGAGCTGGACGAAGTCGCGCTGAAGCGGGCGCTGGCGATTTGAGGCTTGTCCCTCCCGTCAGGGAGGGTGGCGCGCAACGCGTGCCGGTGGGGTTTCTTCCTTTGACCGAAAAGACATCCGCAGCGTCGGAAACCAGCAGTGGTAAGATCTTCGCCGCCAATCGCGCGACCGGCCGGATCGCGCTCACCGTCAACGCAGTCGACGGCGTCAGCCGCCGTGGCCGGGTGCACGAACACGGCTCGCTGCGCGTCCGATTTCCCAACGGCCCGATTCTTGAAGCCGTTACGGTCAATTCGGCCGGCGGCGTCACCGGCGGCGATCGGTTCGATTTCGACATTTCGGTCGGCGAGGGCGCGAGCCTGACCATGACCACCGCCGCGGCGGAGAAGGTCTATCGCTCGCTCGGGCCGGATACCGACATTTCGTTGACGCTTGCAATCGGCGCCGGCGGCACGATGCGCTGGCTACCGCAGGAGACCATTCTGTTCGACCAGGCGAGGCTCTCGCGCCGCGTCGAGGCCGATATCGCCGCCGGCGGGAGGCTGCTGCTCACGGAAGCTGTGGTGTTCGGCCGGTCCGCCATGGGCGAGACCGTCACGCAGGGCAAGCTGGTCGACCGCTGGCGCATCCGCCGGGAGGGACGGCTGGTGTTTGCCGAGACCTTGCGCCTGGATGGCGCGATGTCCGACCAGCTCGCCGAGCCCGCCATCGCTGGCGGCGGCGTCGCGCTGGCGACGGTGCTGATGGTGCCGGGCGAGGAAGCCGCTGTCGCGGCGGTTCGTGACCTGGAAGACAAATTCGCCGGGGAGGTCGGCATCTCGGCCTGGAACGGCATCGCCGTTGCGCGGCTCTGCGCCACGGACGGCGCCCGCCTGCGCCACGACCTGATGCTGGTGTTATCCGCCGTGGATGGGCATGCTCTGCCCCGGCTCTGGCTCAACTGAACGGGTTCAAGGATCGTCATGAATCTGACGCCGCGTGAAAAAGACAAGCTGCTGATCGCCATGGCCGCGATCGTCGCGCGCCGCCGCCTCGAACGCGGCGTGAAGCTCAACCATCCGGAATCGATCGCGCTGATCACCGACTTCATCATGGAAGGCGCGCGCGATGGCCGCACCGTCGCCGAACTGATGGAAGCCGGCGCCCATGTCATCACCCGCGCGCAGGTGATGGATGGCATTCCGGAAATGATCCACGATATCCAGGTGGAAGCGACGTTCCCCGATGGGACGAAGCTCGTAACCGTTCACGAGCCGATTCGATGAGACACTGCCGTCATGCCCGGGCTTGTCCCGGGCATTCGCGACTTCCTTGATGAACCGAAAAGACGTGGATGGCCGGGACAAGCCCGGCCATGACGCGGAGAGAGCGAGGCGCGGATGATCCCCGGCGAGATGTTTATTCAGGACGGCGAGATCGAGCTCAATAAGGGCCGCAAGACCGTGACAGTCACGGTCGCGAATTCCGGCGACCGGCCGATCCAGGTCGGCTCGCATTATCATTTCTTCGAGACCAATCCAGCGCTGAAGTTCGACCGCAAGAAAGCGCGCGGCATGCGGCTCGATATCGCCTCGGGCACGGCGGTGCGCTTCGAGCCGGGCCAGACCCGCGACGTGACGCTGGTCGCGCTGGCCGGCAAGCGCGTGGTCTATGGCTTCCGCGGCGAAATCATGGGGAAGTTGTGAGGATGCTGCGATGAACGGCCTGGTCCTCGTCTCCCGCGCCGCTGATTTCGCCGCCCAACGCCATGCCGGTATCCGGCGCAAGGGCCGGGCGAAGGAGCCATACATCAATCATCTGGCGGAGGTCGCGGCGCTGCTGGCCGACGCCACCGAAGGCGCGGACGCGCCGCTGATCGCCGCCGGCTGGCTGCACGATACCGTCGAGGATACGCCGACCAGCCGCGAAGAACTGGAACGGGAATTCAACGCCGACGTCGCGACGCTGGTCGCCGAATGCACCGACGACAAATCGCTCGCCAAGGATGAGCGAAAACGGTTGCAGATCGTCCAGGCGCCGAAAAAATCGGCGCGGGCGCGCATGCTCAAGATCGCCGACAAGACCAGCAATGTGCGGTCTTTGCTGACTTCGCCGCCGGATGAGTGGGAACGCGAGCGACTGATCGATTATCTGGATTGGGCCGAGAAGGTGGTCGCAGGCTGCCGCGGATTGAATGCAAAATTGGAAAAGGCATTCGATGAAGCGGTTGCGGCCGGGAGGAGATCGCTGTGAGCGTCAAAATCAAACGTTCCGTCTATGCCGACATGTTTGGGCCGACCACGGGCGACCGCGTGCGGCTGGCGGACACCGACATCATCATCGAGGTGGAAAGGGATTTCACGATCTACGGCGAGGAGGTGAAGTTCGGCGGCGGCAAGGTGATCCGTGACGGCATGGGGCAGTCGCAGATCACCAACAAGCAGGGCGCGGTCGATACCGTCATCACCAATGCGCTGATTCTCGATCACTGGGGGATCGTAAAAGCCGATGTCGGCCTGAAGGACGGCAAGATCCATTCGATCGGCAAGGCCGGCAATCCCGACATCCAGCCGGGCGTGACCATCGTCGTCGGGCCGGGCACCGAGGTGATTGCGGGCGAGGGCAAGATCCTCACCGCGGGCGGCTTCGATACCCACATCCATTTCATCTGCCCGCAACAGGTGGAGGAGGCGCTGATGTCCGGCGTCACCTCGATGCTCGGCGGTGGCACCGGACCGGCACATGGGACTTTCGCCACCACCTGCACGCCGGGGCCGTGGCACATCGCGCGCATGATCCAGGCGGCGGACGGCTTTCCGGTCAATCTCGGCTTCGCCGGCAAGGGCAACGCGTCACGCCCTGCCGCGCTTGAGGAGATGGTCAAGGCCGGCGCCTGTGCGCTCAAGCTGCACGAGGACTGGGGCACGACGCCGGCGGCGATCGACAATTGTCTCTCGGTCGCCGACGAATACGACGTGCAGGTGATGATCCACACCGACACGCTGAACGAATCTGGCTTCGTCGAGGACACCATCAAGGCGTTCAAGGGCCGCACCATCCATGCCTTCCACACCGAAGGCGCCGGCGGCGGACACGCTCCCGACATCATGAAGGTCGCGAGCCTGCCGAACGTGCTGCCATCGTCCACCAATCCGACTCGGCCGTTCACGCGTAACACCATCGACGAGCATCTCGACATGCTGATGGTGTGCCACCATCTCGATCCGTCGATCGCGGAAGACCTGGCCTTCGCCGAGAGTCGCATCCGCAAGGAAACCATCGCGGCGGAGGACATCCTGCATGACCTCGGCGTGCTGTCGATGATGTCGTCGGACTCACAGGCAATGGGCCGGCTCGGCGAGGTGATCATCCGCACCTGGCAGACCGCCGATAAGATGAAGAAACAGCGCGGACGCCTGGCGCAGGAAAAAGGCGATAACGACAACGCGCGCGCCAAGCGCTATATCGCTAAATACACCATCAACCCCGCAATCGCGCATGGCGTGTCGAAGATCATCGGCTCGGTCGAGAAGGGCAAGATGGCCGACCTGGTGATGTGGTCGCCGGCCTTCTTCGGCGTGAAACCGGATTGCATCATCAAGGGCGGCACCATCGTCGCCGCCGCGATGGGTGATCCGAATGCCTCGATCCCGACGCCGCAGCCGGTGCATTACCGGCCGATGTTCGGCGCCTTCGGCAAGGCACTGACCGCATCGTCGGTGGTGTTCGCATCGAAGGCCGCGGTGCGCGCCGGGCTCGGCAAGAAGCTCGGCATCGAAAAGCAATTGGTCGCGGTGTCGAACACGCGCGGCGGCATCGGCAAGAGGAGCATGATCCACAACGGCGCGACGCCGAAGATCGACATCGATCCGGAAACCTACGAGGTGCGCGCCGACGGTGAATTGCTCACCTGCGCCCCGGCCGAGGTGCTGCCGATGGCGCAGCGGTATTTCCTGTTTTGAAGCCCATCGCCAGCATTGCGTCGGCGGGAGCGTGGCCGGCCGGCACCGAGATCGATTTTGTCGAGCTCGATGCCGAGGACCGGCATCGCCGCCGTGTGGTGCTGGTCGGTGAGCAGGGCGCGACCTATCTGCTGAATCTCGCGCGGCCGATGCAGTTGCGCGATGGCGACGCTCTGGTGCTGGAGGACGGCGCGATCGTGCGCGTCGCCGGCAAGCCGGAGCGGCTGATCGAGATTTCCGCGTCGTCGCCGCATGAACTGGCGCGCATCGCCTGGCATATCGGCAACCGGCACACCGACGTGCAGGTGATCGGCGGCAAGCTGCGTATCCGCCGCGACCACGTGCTGGAGGACATGCTGCGCGGTCTGAATGCCTTTCTCGAACCGGTCGATGCCCCTTTCGATCCTGAGCCCGGCGCCTATGACACCAGCGGCCATGGACATGGAGACGCGCATGGCCGGTAAGCCGCGCGGATCGGCGCCGCTCGACGCGGCCGGCCTGCATCGCCTGATGGCGTGGCTGTCGCCGTCCTATCCGGTCGGCGCTTTCTCCTATTCCAGCGGCATCGAATGGGCGGTGGAGGCCGGCGACATCAAGGATGTGGCGACACTGACGCGCTGGATCGCGACCGTATTCGGGCATGGCGCGGGCTTCTGCGACGCGGTGTTTTTCGTGCATGCGCATCGCGCGACGCAGCAGGGAGACGCCGCCGCGTTGCGCGAACTGTGTCATCTTGCGGCGGCCTTCGTGCCGTCGAAGGAACGCCATCTCGAGACCATGGCACAGGGCCGCGCCTTCCTTGACACCACGAGCAAGGCTTGGCCGTGCGCCGCGCTCGATCTGCTTGGCGGCGAGCCCGCCGCCTATCCGGTCGTTGTTGCGGTGGCCTGCGCAGGCCATGGCATGCCGTTGGCGCCGTCGCTGCAGGGGATTTTGCATGCGGTTGCCGCCAACATGATTTCCGCCGGCGTGCGGCTGGTGCCGCTCGGCCAGACCGACGGCCAGCGCGCGCTCGCCGCGATGGAGCCGCTGATCGTTGCGGTCAGCGACCGCGCGATCGCATCGACGCTGGATGATCTCGGCAGCGCGACGTTTCGCGCCGATATCGCCAGCATGCGACATGAGACCCAATACACACGGCTATTCCGGAGTTGAATGATGACGACGAACATCAACGGTCCCCTGCGTGTCGGAGTTGGCGGTCCGGTCGGTTCCGGCAAGACCTCGCTGATGGATGCGCTATGCAAGAATCTGCGCGAGCGCTATGACATCGCCGCCATCACCAACGATATCTACACGCGCTGGGACGCGGATTTCCTGGTCCGCTCCGGCGCGCTCGCGCCCGAACGCATCGCCGGCGTGGAAACCGGCGGTTGTCCGCATACCGCGATCCGCGAGGATGCCTCGATCAACCTCGCCGCGGTCGCCGACATGCGCGCCAAGTTTCCCAATCTCGATCTGGTGCTGATCGAATCCGGTGGCGACAACCTCGCGGCGACATTCTCGCCGGAGTTGGCCGACATCACGATCTACGTCATCGACGTGGCCGCGGGCGACAAGATTCCGTCCAAGGGCGGGCCGGGCATCACGCGTTCGGACCTGCTGGTGATCAACAAGGTCGATCTCGCGCCGCATGTCGGCGCCTCGCTGGATGTGATGGACCGCGATGCCAAACGCATGCGCGGCGCGCGGCCTTTCGTATTTTCGAACCTCAAGACCGGGCTGGGGCTCGACACCATCGTCAGCTTCATCGAGGGCAAGGGCGGGCTGAAGCATTGACTGTCATCCGGGTTCGGCCCTGCGGGCCGCCCCGGAATGACGGCGAGAGAGAGTTTCCGCCGGCCTCGTCTTGTTCTAGAACTAGCCAAGCACCGGGAGGTCCGCCATGGCCGTCGTCACGCCGCTCGAAATCCCCTCGATCCGCAATCGCATCAGCGATGAAGAGTGGAAGGCGCGCATCGATCTAGCCGCGTGCTACCGGCTGGTGGCGTTTCATGGCTGGACCGACCTGATCCTCAACCACATTTCGCTGCGCGTGCCAGGCACCGAGGATCAGTTCCTGATCAATCCGTTCGGGCTGCTCTACGACCAGATCACCGCGTCGAGCCTGGTCAAGATCGATATCGGCGGCAACGTGCTTCAGGACTCGCCCTATCCGATCAATCAAGCCGGCTTCGTCATTCATGGCGCGATCCATCGCGCGCGGCCGGACCTGCATTGCATCCTGCACACCCACACGGTGGCGGGGCAGGCGGTGTCGGCGCTGGATTGCGGCATCCTGCCGCTGCATCAGAGCGCGCTCCAATTCTATAATCGCGTCGGCTTCCATGATTTCGAAGGTATCGCGCTCGACGTCGACGAGCAGGAGCGGATCGTGCGGGCTCTCGGCCCGCACAAGGTGCTGATCCTACGCAATCACGGGCTGCTCACTGCCGGCGAGACCGCGGCGGAAGCCTTCTCCCAGATGTTTTTCCTCGAGAAGGCCTGCGTGACGCAGATGCAGATTCTCGCGTCGAACCAGCCTTACAGGCTCATCCCCAAGGACGTGTGCGAACACACCGTCAAGCAATTCGGCAAGGGTGGCCGGCTCTCCGACAGGGCCTGGCCGGCCCTGCTGAAGCAGATGGACGCGCTTGATCCGTCATACCGTAATTGAAGCAACAGAACTGAAAGCAACCACCGATGGCTAATGATCTCTTTGTCGCGCGTCTGCGCAAGCTCGACGTCTGCGACGTCTCCGACGCGATCGATGCGCTCGACCTCGAGCCGGCGGTCACCGGCCTGTTCGGCACCGGCATCACCAAGCCGGTCGCTGGACGCGCAGTCACTGTTAAATTCGCGCCCGGCGCGGCGCCGGCGAGCACCACACGTCACGCCTGCACCGGCGCGGTCGAGGCCGGAGGCCCGGACGACATCATCGTGGTCGAGCAGCGCACCGGTGTCGATGGCGCCGGCTGGGGCGGCATCCTCTCGCGCGCCGCGAAGAAGAACGGCATTGCCGGCGCCATCGTCGACGGTCCGGCGCGCGACATCGAAGAATCGGATGGCGTCGGCTTCGTGGTGTTCGCACGCAGCCGCACCTCGCGCACCGCGCGTAACCGCATCCACGAGACCGCGTTCCAGGTACCGATCAAGTTCGGGGACCTCACCGTGACGCCCGGCGACTATGTCTCGATCGACCGCAGCGCCTGCGTGGTGATTCCCGCGGCCCGCATCGAGGACGTGCTGACTCGCGCGGAGACCATTGCGAAGAAGAGCGCCGAGATGTGCGCCGCGGTCGATGCCGGCGTCCCGGTGTCGAAGGTGATGGGCGGCGATTACGAGCACATGCTGACAAAGAAGGCGGGGTAGCTCTGTGCCCCGCTTTCGCGGGACAACAGCCTAGATATCCAGCACCAGCTTGTCGCTCTTGCAGCCCGAGCAGCAGATCATCATGGTCTTGCTGGCGGCGCGTTCGCTGTCGGTGAGCACCGAGTCGCGATGGTCCGGCGTGCCGGAAATCACCGAGGTCTCACAGGCGCCGCAGATCCCTTCCTCGCAGGAATAGGGCACGTTGAGTCCTGAGTCGCGCAGCACTTCGAGGATCGACTTGCCCGGCGGAATTACGAATTCCTTGCCGGCGCGCTGCAACTGGACGACGAAGCCGCCTTCCAGGTTCGGCGCATCCTTGGCCGTGAAATACTCGACATGCACCTGCGCGGGCGGCAGGTCGGCGGTCGCGGCCTCGAATGCGCCCAGCATCGGCAGCGGGCCGCAGCAATAGAAATGGGCGCCCTTGGGCGCGCTGGCAACGATCGCCTTGATGTCGAGGAACTTGCCGGCGGCTTCCTCGTCGAAATGGAAGCGTGGCCCGGAGAGCTGTTCGAGCTCGGCCAGGAACGCGGTGTCCTGACGCGAGCGGCAGGCATAATGCAACTCCCACGGCTTGCCGAGCGCCTTGAGCTGCTGCGCCATGGCCCAGATCGGGGTGATGCCGATGCCGCCGGCGACCAGCACGGTGTGCGGCGCGTTCAGGTCCAGCGGGAAATTGTTGCGCGGCGGGCTGATCTTGATCAGCCGGCCGACATGCATGTCGTCGAACATGTATTTCGAGCCGCCACGGCTCTCCGGATCGCGCTTGATCCCGATCACATAGGCCGTGGGGGCCGCTTCCGGCGCGGTCAGAGAATATTGCCGCATGATGCCATTCGGCAGATGGAGGTCCACATGGGCGCCCGGCTCCGCGGCAGGCAGCTGGGCGCCGTCCGGCCGGCGGAATTCATACAAATGAGTGTCGCGCGCGGCATAGCGGATTGCCGTCAGGCGAACCTCGATAAGCTCCGGGTTCGTTCCGATCGCCGGGCCCGTCCGTGCCGTTGCCGTGTCCACAATGCCTCCTGTGTCGGGGCTTTCATAATGGGCGCGATCCCGCCTCGCAACCATTAGCGGGCCTCCGGATATGCGGAATGCATGGCTGCCCGTTTATCAGGCATGGGACATGGGATATTGGGTTGGAACGGCTGGTCCATGCTACCAATAGGCCGCTACCAATATTTCAGGGCAAAAGGGGGGTTTCTCGATGATCATCGACGTCCACGGCCATATGAGCGCGCCGGAGAAACTCTGGGCCTATAAGGCGACCCTGCTGGCGGCGCGCGGGTCCCATGGACGCGGCGCGGTGCGCGTGTCGGACGACCAGTTGCGCGAGTCGATGCAGGACAAGGGACCGTTCGTGGACGGCCACCTCCAACTGCTCAAGAAGCACAAGACCGACCTGCAACTGGTCTCGCCGCGGCCGTTCCAACTGATGCAGAGCGAGAAGCCCGGCAAGATCGTTCACTGGTTCACCGAGGAGTGCAACAACCTCATCTATCGTCAGACCCAGCTTTATCCGGACCTGATCAAGGGCGTCTGCGCGCTGCCGCAGGTGGCAGGCCAGCCGGTGCAGGAAGCGCTGCCCGAGCTGGAGCGCTGTGTGAAGGAGCTCGGTTTCGTCGGCTGCATCTTCAACTCCGACCCGTATGAGAATTCCGGCACGGAGGCGCCGGGGCTCGGCGAGCGCTACTGGTATCCGCTCTACGAGAAACTCTGCGAGCTCGACGTGCCGGCAATGCTGCACGGCTCCGGTTCGCATTCGGAGAAGTGCAGCTACTCGACGCACTTCATCAACGAAGAGACCATCGCGATCGTCAACCTGGTACAGTCCAAGGTGTTCCAGGACTTCCCCAAGCTGAAGATCATCATCCCGCATGGCGGCGGCGCGATCCCGTATCAGCTCGGCCGCTACGAGGCGCCGACGTTGCGCGGCGAAGAAGGCAAGCAGGCGCGCACGTTCTCGCAGCGCATGCGCGAGAACCTGTGGTTCGACACCGTGCTCTACACCCCCGAGGCGCTCCAGCTCCTGATCAAGGTGATGGGTCCCGACAAGCTGCTGTTCGGCACCGAATGCCCGGGCACCGGCTCGGCGATTAATCCGGCAACCGGCGATTCCATGGACAATGTCGCGAGCTACCTCAACGCCTTCGACTGGCTGTCGGCCGAGGACAAGAAGAAGATCTTCGAGGACAACGCGCGCAAGCTGTTCAGGTTGAACTGATCATGAGTGAACTCGACGATCTTCGCGAACAGGTCGCGCAGGCCTGCCGGGTGCTCGGCAAGCTCGACCTGACCAAGGCCGCGACCGGACATGTCAGCGCGCGGATTCCCGGCAGCGATCGGATCCTGATCCGCGCGCGCGGGCCGGGCGAGTTGGGCGTGCGCTATACCACCGACGATCAGGTGATCGAATGCGGTCTCGACGGCAAGCTGATCACCGCCGGCGCGAACCTGTCGGCGCCGCTCGAAGTGTTCATCCATACGGAAATCTACAAAGCGCGGCCCGAGATCAATTCGGTGGTGCATATTCATCCGCCGACCGTGGTGCTGTTCACGATCTGCGACCTTCCACTGTTGCCGATCTATGGCAGCTATGACCCGCCGAGCCTGCTGCTCGCGCTGCAAGGCGTGCCGACTTATGACCGCTCAGTCCTGATCGAAACGCCTGAGCTTGGTGTGGATCTGGCCAAGGCGATGGGCGACTCGTCGACATGCATGATGCGTGGCCATGGCATCACGACGGTGGCTGAGAGCGTCTATCAGGCGGCGCTTTATGCCATCCATCTGAACGACCTCGCGGTGATGAATTATCAGGCGCGGCTGCTCGGGACTCCGCGGCCGATCTCGGATGCGGATCAGGCGGTCTTCCGGGCCTCGATGGAGGTGCGCACCACCGGGAAAGGTCCGTTTGCCGGCCGGGCAGCGGCGTTGTGGCGCTATTATGTAGAATTGGCCGGCGCTTAGCGACAACCCGGAACTCGCGCCGAAGCTGGCGAACGGTTTCGTTAGAGACTAGTGTGCCGCCAAAGAATGAGGAGACGGCCATGGCGAAAATCGTTCTCGGAATGGGCACCTCGCATGGTCCCATGTTGTCCGCACCGCCCGAGCAATGGGACGCCCGGGTTCCGGCAGACCGGATGAACAAGGAGCACCACTACAAGGGCCGCACCTGGACCTTCGATCAACTGGTCAAGGAGCGCGCCAACGAAGGGCTCGACCAGCAGATCACCATGGACGTCTGGAAGAAGCGGCACGCGCAGTGCCGCTCCGCGCTCGACGAACTCGCCCGGGTCTGGGACGAGACCAAGCCGGACGTCGCAGTCATCGTCGGCAATGATCAGCGCGAGATCTTCAAGGAAGACAACACGCCGGCCATGGCGGTGTTCTGGGGCGACACCATCGTCAACAACGACTTCGACGAGGAGCATCTGGCCAGGATGGCGCCGGGCGTTGCGATCTCGGTGCCCGGCCACACGCCGCCGGGCGGCGCCGCCTATCAGGGCCTGCCGAAGCTCGGCCGTCACATCATCGAGAAGACGATGGGGGACGACTTCGACATCACGGCCATCACCAAGATGCACGGCGATCACACGCCGCATGCCTTCGGCTTCATCTATCGCCAGGTGATGAAGGACAAGGTGGTGCCGAACGTTCCGGTGATCCTCAACACTTTCTATCCGCCGAACCAGCCGACGGTGTCGCGCTGCTACGATTTCGGCAAGTCGCTGGTGAAGGCGATCGAGTCCTGGGACAGCAACGCGCGCGTCGCGCTGATCGCGTCGGGTGGCCTCACGCATTTCGTCATCGACGAGCAGGTCGACGAGGCGGTCCTCGACGCCATGCGCACGCGCGACATCAAGGGCGTCGCCTCGCTCGGCGAGAAGATCTATCAGGCCGGCACGTCGGAAGTGAAGAACTGGGTCCCGGTCGCCGGCGCGATGGCCGATCTCAACTACAAGCTCAACATCGTCGATTATGTGCCGTGCTACCGCTCCGAAGCCGGCACCGGAAACGCGATGGGATTTGCTTACTGGAAGGCGTGAACTAACCCACGCCGCCATCGACGGACAGCACCTGTCCGGTGATCCACGACGTCTGGTCCGATGCCAGGAACAGCACTGCGTTGGCGACGTCGTCCACCTTGCCGACGCGCCGCATGAAGGTGCGCTGCAGGTGCGCGCGCTTGCCTTGCTCCGGCATGTCATCCCACAGCTTCTGGGTGTGTGGTGTCGATGTCACGAAGCCGGGCGCGACGCTGTTGACGGTGATGCCGAACTCGCCCAATTCGGCGGCCATCTGCCGGGTCAGTCCGACGATCGCGTGTTTCGCCGCGGTGTAAGGATGGAGCGGTATTCGCGACGCAGCGATACCCGCGCCCGAACTGATATTGACGATACGGCCGCGGCCGGCGCGCTTCATCGAGGGGACGGCGGCGCGGCTCAGAGCGAATGTCGCTCCGACATTATTCGCCATGATCGAGTCCCATTCCGCATCTGGAACGTCCGCAATCGGTTTCGGTTGGGCGCCGCCATGGCCTCCGGCGTTGTTGACGAGGATGTCGACGGCGCCGCCGGCCTGAGTTTCGACCTCGGCGATCCACGCGCTGGTTGCGGCGCGGTCGGTGAGATTCAGCACCTTCGTGGTCGCACCGTTGCGGCGTGCGTCGTCCAATCCATCGTCTCGGATATCGCAGGCGAACACGCGCGCGCCCGCGGCGCAAAAATCGCTGACAAAGCGCCGGCCGAAGCCTCCGGCCGCGCCGCTGATCACGACGATCTTGCCGTCAAATCGATTGGCCATTGCGAATTTTCCGACCCGATCCGTTTGAAACGTCGCTCGCCAGCACAAGTCACGCTTGTGCGGCGATGGACCCTGGGTGCCCGAGGCTAGTGGCCCATGGTGTTGTCGTCAACGAGACGGCGCGTCCAGTCCGTGTTGAGTAAAGCATAACAGCGTCTCGGTTCTCTGCTCTTAATTCTGCTCTTGAACCATTTGGTT